>DASSSH010000178.1:0-28353 GCA_035708525.1 Candidatus Methylomirabilota bacterium | reverse complement strand
GTGGGCGAGCCCGATCATGCCGGCACGACGCCCATGGCCCGGCGGAAGGATGCCTTCCTCGGCGCGGCGGAGTACGCGCTCAAGGCGCGCGAGCACGTCGTGCGGAACGGGAGCGGTCGGAGCGTGACCAATTTCGGCCGGGTCGAGCTGGCCCCGGGGGTGTCCAACATCGTCCCGGCCCGGGCGACCCTCCTGCAAGAGATCCGGGAGCTGGATGCGAAGATCCTGGCGCGGCTCGACGGCGACTGCCTGGCGCTGGCCCGCGCCGTTGCCCGCCGCCGCGGGCTGCGCATCGAGCGTGAGGCGCTGGCGCGCACGGCGCCCGCCCGGTGCGCTCCCCGCGTCATGAGGGCCGTGGAGGAGGCATGCGGCCGGCTCCGGCTCGCGTTCAAGCGGATGCCGTCCGGCGCCGGGCACGACGCGCAGAATCTGGCCGCGGTCGCCGAGGCCGGCATGCTCTTCATCCCCTCGCGGGGCGGTCGCAGCCACCGGCCGGACGAGATGAGCGACTGGAAGGCGATCGAGCGCGGCGCCAACGTCCTGCTCCACACACTGCTGCGGCTGGCGGGAGGACCGAGCGCATGAGCGAGGACTTCATCGAGGTGCTCTGCACATCGCTGTGCCCGACGCTGTCCCGCGCCCAGGCGGGCGCCCTGCTGGCGCTGACGGAGCCGCTGGGCGTGCCGGCCGACGAGGTGCTCTTCCGGGAGGGCGAGCCCGGGAAAGGGCTCTTCTTCTTCGTGGCCGGCCAGGTGGAGATCATCCAGGAGCGGCGCGACGGCACGCCGCAGCCGGTCGGTATCGTGAAGGCGCCCTCGCTGCTCGGTGAGATCTCGCTCATCATGGACGGCCCGCACACCGCCACGGCCCGGGCCCAGTCCCACTGCGAGCTGCGCTTCCTCCCCAAGGAGCAGTTCCGCCGCCGCATCGACTCCAACGACATGGCCGCCTACCGTCTGGCGCTGGGGATCGCGATCCTGATCGCGCGGCGCCTGCTGCGGCTGAACGAGACCCTGCTGGATCTGGCGGCCGGCGGCGAGGTGATGCCCCGCGTCGAGGAGATCGCCCGCCTCAAGCAGAAGCTCTTCTCCGAGTGGTCCTTCTGATCCATCTCAAGTGAGCATGCGGACACGGGCGGGTGGCGCCGTGTGGGCGCCCCGCGCGGCCGCGCGAAGTGGGACCCCCGAGTCCCGTCCGCAGCGTCAGCTGCGTTCGGGCGAGTGGGTGACGGAGCCGGCCGCGCGGGGCGGCCCGCGGCGACAGGATCCGCCTGTGTCAGCATGCTCACGAACTGACGCATGTGAACTATTCCACTTGGCTTTTTTGCATCAATAAAGTACACTCCGGCCGGAGTTCAGCCACGACCTCAATGAGGGTGTTGTGCCGACAATAACGCACCTGCTCCTGGCCATCGTCCTGACCCTGTTCCTGGCCTTCCAGGCGAGCTCGCTGGCCTTTGTGCTCCGCTCCCGCCGAGCTCCCGGCCGCGCGCGGCGGCGGGCCGACGTGCTCTGGACCGCCATCCCGGTCGTCGTCGTGCTGTTCCTCGCCACCCGCAGCTGGCTGGCCGCCTTCGACGTGCAGCGGCCCGCCGTCGCATCGGCCATCACCCAGAGCGAGGCGGCCGCGCCCGCGCGCGGGGCACCGCCCCGGTAAAGGATCCGACCATTCCGTCCATGACATCGCGCCTGCCGACCGCTTCCCGTGCCCGGATGCTGCTCCTGCTCGCCGCTGTGACGCTGCTGGCCACCTCGTGCGGATGGAGCCTGTGGGACAACCCCATGACCACCGTGCGGCCGCGATCGGACTTCGGCAAGGTCATCGACGAGCTCTTCATGCTGATCTCGTGGACCACGCTGGTGATCTTCCTCGCCGTGGAGGCGCTGCTCGTCTACTGCTGCTGGCGCTTCCGCGAGCGGCCCGGCGCCCCGATGCCGAAGCAAGTCCACGGCCATACGCCGCTGGAGATCACCTGGACGGTGGCCTTCGCCCTGGTGCTCCTCGTCATCGGCATTCCCACGGTGCGCGTGATCTTCAAGACCCAGGAGGCGCCGGCGGCGACAGCCTTGCGTGTCGACGTGGTGGGCAAGCAGTGGTGGTGGGAGTTCAAGTACCCCTCCCTCGGCATCATCACGGCCAACGAGCTCCACCTGCCCGTCGGCGAGACCGCCGCCTTCCACCTCCACGCTCCGGACGTCATCCACTCCTTCTGGATCCCCCATCTGGGCGGGAAGCGGGACGTGGTGCCTCACCGGGTCAACCGCCTCGTGATGACCCCCGACACGCCCGGCGAATACCCGGGGCAGTGCGCCGAGTACTGCGGCCTCTCGCACGCCAACATGCGCTTCCGCGTCATCGTCCACGAAAAGGGCGAGTGGGAGAAGTGGGTGAAGGCGCAGCAGGCGCCGCCCGTCGAGCCGTCCGATCCGCTGGCCCAGCAGGGCAAGCAGATTTTCGCCTCATCCGCCTGCGTCGGCTGCCACACCATCAAGGGGGTGGCGGCGGGACAGATCGGCCCGGACCTCACCCACTTCGGGAGCCGGAAAGTCTTCGCCGGCGGCATGATGGCGGTCACGCCGGAGAACGTGACCAAGTGGGTGGAGAAGCCCGAGCACATGAAGCCCGGCTCGCGCATGCCGGATCTGGGAATGTCGGGTGACCAGGGCAAGGCGCTGGCCGCCTATCTCCTGAGCTTGAAATAAGAGGACTTCTATGGCGACTCACGCAGCGTTCATGCCCGGCGAGCAGGCCACGACCCAGAGCGTGCTCTGGTCCTGGATCACCACCGTGGACCACAAGCGCATCGGGATCCTGTACGGCTCCACGGCGTTCATCGGCTTCCTGGTCGGCGGCATCGAGGCGCTGATCATGCGGCTGCAGCTGGCGGTGCCCGACAACACCCTGGTGGGCGCCGCGCGCTTCAACGAGCTCTTCACGATGCACGGCACGACCATGATCTTCCTGGCGGTGATGCCGCTCAGCGCCGCCTTCTTCAACTTCATGATCCCGCTGCTGATCGGCGCGCGGGACGTGGCCTTCCCGCGGCTCAACGCGCTGTCCTACTGGGTCTTCCTGTCGGGCGCGCTGTTCCTGAACTTCAGCTGGCTGGTCGGCATGGCGCCCGACGGCGGGTGGTTCGGCTACGCCAACCTGTCGTCGACACAGTTCTCGCCGACCCACAGCATCGACTTCTGGATGCTGGGCCTGCAGATCCTGGGCATCTCGTCCATGCTGGCGGGGTTCAACTTCATCGTGACCATCATCAACATGCGCGCCCCCGGCATGACGCTGATGCGGATGCCGCTGTTCGTCTGGATGAGCTTCGTCACCCAGTTCCTGCTGGTGCTGGCCTTCCCGGCGATCACGGTCGCGCTGATCCTCCTGATGTTCGACCGTTTCTTCGGCACGCTCTTCTACGCGCCCGCCGCCGGTGGTGACCCGCTGCTCTGGCAGCACCTCTTCTGGATCTTCGGGCATCCCGAGGTGTACATCCTGATCCTGCCCGCCATGGGGATCGTCTCCGAGGTGCTCCCGACTTTCGCGCGCAAGCCGCTCTTCGGCGCGCCCGTGGTGATCTACTCCGGGATCATGATCGGCTTCTTCGGCTTCGGGGTATGGAGCCACCACATGTTCTCGGTCGGCCTGGGTCCGGTGGCCGACTCCGCTTTTTCCGTCGCCACCATGCTGATCGCCGTGCCGACCGGCGTGAAGATCCTCAACTGGATCGCGACGCTCTGGGGCGGACGGATCCGGTTCACGACAGCGCTGTACATGGCGCTGGGCTTCATCGCCATGTTCACCATGGGAGGCCTCAGCGGCGTCATGCACGCCTCGCCGCCGGTGGACCTGCAGCAGACGGACACCTACTTCGTGGTGGCGCACTTCCACTACGTGCTCTTCGGCGGATCCATCTTCGGGCTGTTCGCCGGCATCTACTACTGGTGGCCCAAGATCACGGGCCGGCTGCTCGACGAGCGCCTCGGCCGCTGGCACTTCTGGCTGATGATGATCGGCTTTAACATGACGTTCTTCCCGCAGCACTTCCTGGGCATCATCGGGATGCCGCGACGGATCTACACCTACGCGCCGGATCTCGGATGGAACTTCTGGAATCTCGTGTCGACCATCGGGGCCTTCATCATCGCCGTCTCGATCCTGTTCTTCATGGTCAACGTCGCCAAGACGATGCGCTCAGGGCCGACGGCGGGGGACGATCCCTGGGATGGCCGGACGCTCGAATGGTCGATCCCCTCGCCGCCGCCCGTGTACAACTTCGCCCGCATCCCGACCGTCCACCACCGGGACGACTTCTGGGCGCAGAAGCACGGTGATGGCCACGGCGGCAAGCCGGCGGGGCGTGCGCCGGCGGTGTCCAAGGCCGATATCGCGTCGATCCACATGCCACCGCCGTCCTACTGGCCCATCCTCCTGGCGGCGGCGCTCGTCTTCATGGTGGGCGGGCTGCTGATCAGCATGTACCAGGTGATCCTGGGCGGGCTGCTGACGCTCGTCTGCATGTACCGCTTCGCGCTCGAGTACCATCGCCCGGGCGCCGGGCACGGACACTAGTGCCGTGCCAACTAACTTCGCCATACTTCGTTCTCGGTCGTCGCCGATCCCTCGACGTACAACCGCGTACGCCTCGGGCCGGCTCCTCTCTCGAGCCTCGTCTGGCTTGTTATTTGGCCCGGCACATCGAGCCGGTATGAGATCTAATCCAACCTCGTTGGAGCTCCACTAGGAGACGGCCGTGGCCGAGCACGTCGCGACGCATGCCACCCACGACCCCAACATGGGGATCACGGGCATCGACCATCGCAAGATGGGGATGTGGGCCTTCCTCGGCTCCGACTGCATGTTCTTCGGATCCCTCATCGGCACCTACCTCTC
Source organism: Candidatus Methylomirabilota bacterium (assembly GCA_035708525.1). Taxonomy (GTDB): domain Bacteria; phylum Methylomirabilota; class Methylomirabilia; order Rokubacteriales; family CSP1-6; genus DASSSH01. Next base: position 23,463 of record DASSSH010000178.1, on the reverse strand, counting down.
GTACAAGGGCAAGAGCCTCGGGGGCCCGACGCCCCACGAGATCTTCAACATCCCGCTGACCTCGATCAGCGCGTTCGTCCTCCTCATGTCATCGGTGTGGATGGTGCTGGCGCTCAACTACCTCCGCCTGAACAACATGCGCTGGGCCAAGTTCTGGATCCTGATGACGGCGCTGTTCGGCGCCTGGTTCGTCGGCAACCAGGTGTACGAGTTCAACCAGTTCGTCCACGAGGGACTGACCCTGTCGACGAGCCTCTTCGGCTCCAGCTTCTTCGTGCTGACGGGCTTCCATGGCGCCCACGTCACCGGCGGCGTGATCTGGCTGCTGTCGCTCTGGGTGCTCGCCAACATGGGCAAGCTCGGGCCGCAGGACTATCTCAAGCTCGAGATCGCCGGTCTCTACTGGCACTTCGTTGACATCGTCTGGATCGCCATCTTCACTCTGGTCTACCTGATCCCGTAGGAGTCCATCCATGAGCGCCGAATCCCACGCCGCCGCCACGCACGCCGGACACACCGGCGAAGTGGGGCACGCGACCGTCGCCACCTACGTGCGGATCGCGGTCGTCCTGACCGTCCTGACGGCCATCGAGGTCGCGACCCTCTACGTTCCGGGCATTCCCCACGTCCTCCTCGTGACGAGCCTGCTCTTCATGTCCGTCCTCAAGTTCGCGCTCGTCGTGGGCTTCTACATGCATCTCCGCTACGACTCGCCCGTCCTCCGGGCCCTGTTCGTCGGGCCGCTGCTGATCGCGATCGCCATCATCCTGGCGCTGATGGCGCTCTTCAGCGCCTTCATCCTCCTGCCGCGCCCCTAGCGATGGCGCACGCAGTACCCGGGTCTCCGGGGCCGCCGCCCCTCGGGCCCGAGGGCTTCCAGTGGACCCAGTGGCACGCCGACCCATCCGTCGTCGCTGGATTGGCCGTGCTCGCGGGGGCGTACTGCGCGGCGACGCTCTGGCGCCGGCGGGACGCCGCCGACCCGCCGATCGGGTCGCTCAAGGTCGTCTCCTTCTTCGGGTCTCTCGTGGTCCTGTTCGTCGCGCTCACGGGTCCCATCCACGACCTGTCGGACTACTACCTCTTCAGCGCTCACATGATCCAGCACATGCTCCTGGCCTTCGCGATGCCGCCGCTGCTCCTGTACGGCACGCCGGGCTGGATGCTCCGTCCATTGCTGGGCGGTCCCCGCCTGCTGAGGCTGGGTCGCGCGCTCACCCGCCCGGCCGGGGCCTTCGCCGTCTTCAACGTGGTCCTGGTGGCCTGGCACCTGCCGCCCCTCTACAATCTGGCCATGGAGCAGCACCCGATCCACATCGTGGAGCACCTGATGATCATGGCGGCCTCGGTGATCCTCTGGTGGCCGGTGCTCTCGCCGCTGCCCGAGCTGCCGCGGGCGGCCTACCCGGTGCAGCTCCTCTACCTCTTCGTCGTCGGCCTGCCCATGGTCATGGTCGCGATCTTCATCACCATGGCCGACACCTCGCTCTACCCCTACTACGAAGCGGCGCCGCGTGTCTGGGAGGCGCTCACGCCCCTGGTCGACCAGCACCTGGGCGGGCTCATCATGTGGATCCCGGGCGGCCTCGTGTTCCTGGCCGCCATCTCGGTGGTGTTCTTCCGCTGGCAGGCGTCGGGCGCCGAGGACGAGGCGGCTCCTCCGGTACAAGCGCACTATGGTCGCTAGTCCTCCCCGCGCGCTCGCCTGGACGGCCGTCGCGGCCGTGTTCGCGCTGATGACCATCGGCAACATCGTGAGCGCCACCGGCTCGGGCCTCGCCTGCCCCGACTGGCCGCTCTGCCATGGCAGCCTGATTCCGCCGCTCAGGCCCGACGTCCTCGTCGAGTACGGCCATCGTCTCGCCGCGGTGGCCGCGTCCCTGCTGCTCGTCACCACCATCGCCATCACGCTGCACCGGACGGGCCCGCGGGGCGCGGGACGGCTCGGGATCGCGCTGCTGGCCCTGCTCGGCGTCCAGATCGGGCTGGGCGGCGTGACCGTCCTGCTCAAGCTGCCCCATCTGATCAGCACGACCCACCTGGTGAACGCGCTGCTGATCTTCGGTGGGCTGCTGCTGATCGCAGTCGGGACCGAGCCGGCTGCCGCGTTCCCGGGATCGTTCAAGCTCGCCCGACTCGCCCGCGCCGGCCTCGTCGTGCTGCTCGTCCAGCTCGCCCTCGGCGGCTACGTCCGCCACACGGGCGCGGGCCTCGCCTGCCCGGACTGGCCGCTCTGCAGCGGCGACGTCCTGCCCGGGCATTGGCTCGCCGCCGTTCACTGGGTGCACCGCTGGCTCGGCGTGACCCTGCTCGGCTTCTTCGCCCAGCTCGCCCTTGCCTCGCGGCGCACCCCGCTCGCGCGACCCGCCGCCCTGGCCTGCGCGCTGGGGGTGCTGCAGGTCGTCCTGGGCATCGGGGCGGTGCTGCTGCAGCTCGACTTCCCGATCCGTGCCGCGCACGCCGCCGTGGGCTACGCGCTCTGGGGCGTGCTGATCTGGCTGAGCGCGCGCGCCGGCGCGTGGCGAGCCTTGCTGGCCGACGGGCGCGGGCAGGCGCCGCAGAGGCGGCTCGAGAGCGCCCATGCCGCCTAGGACGGCGGCCGCGGCAGCGCGGAACATGACCGGAATCGCCGTCACGGCGCGCGTCGGCGCCTACGCCGAGCTCTCGAAGTTCGGCATCGTGTTGCTCGTGCTCGTGTCCACGGGCGCCGGATTCATGGTGCGCGCACCGCTCGGGTCCGACTTCCCGTGGGCGCAGGGGTTGCTCGTCCTCCTGGGCGTCATGCTCCTGTCCTGCGGGGCCTCGGCGCTGAACCAGGTGCAGGAGCGCGATCGCGACGCCCTGATGGCGCGCACGGCCGGTCGCCCGCTCCCCTCGGGGCGGCTGTCCACGCCGCAGGGCCTCTTCTTCGCGGCCGGCGGTGTCGTCGCCGGCGCCGTCGTCCTTTGGGGCGGCCTCGGTCCCACGGCGGGGCTGCTGGGACTGGTCGCCGCCGCCTTCTACAACGGCGTATACACGCCCTGGCTCAAGCCGACCTCGCCGTTCGCCGCCGTGCCCGGCGCCATTCCCGGCGCGATCCCTCCGGTCATCGGCTGGGTGGCCGGCGGGGGCGGTGTGACGGACGCGGGCGCAGTGATCTTCTTCGGCATTCTCTTCCTCTGGCAGATGCCGCACTTCTGGGCCCTGGCCCTTCGCTACCGCGCCGACTACGCGGCGGGTGGCTTCCCCATGGTCTCCGAAAGCGTGGGCGTCGAGGGCACCGCGCGACTCATCCTGCTCTACGCCTTCGGGCTCACCGCCTGGTCGCTGGCCGCGCCGACCTTCGGGATCGGCGGCGCGGCAACCCTCGGGGCGGCGGCGGTGCTCGGCTGGCGCCTGATCTGGCTGGCGACCAAGTTCGCGCGCCGGCCCGAGGACCAGCGGGGGTGGCTGTCCCTGTTCCTCTTCTCGAACGTCTACCTGCTGCTCCTGTTCCTCGTGCTGGTGGCCGAGCGCCTCGCGCGCTTCGCCTTGTCGTGAGTCCCGGCGCCGTTGGCCATCCCGCCCCCGCGGGGCCGCCCGATTGGCCGGGGAGGCCGCCGTTTGCTATTCTGAGAGCCTCGTGTGAGGCCTGAGCCATGAACATCTGCGTCATCGGAACCGGATACGTGGGGCTGGTCACCGGGGCGGTCTTCGCCGACCTCGGCAACGATGTGATCTGCGTGGACAACGACCACGCCAAGATCGACTCCCTCAAGGCCGGGCGCATGCCGATCTACGAGCCCGGGCTCGAGGAGATGGTGACGCGCAACGTGGGCGACGGGCGGCTGGTCTTCAGCATGGACCTGCCGGCGGCCGTGCGTCAGTCCGACGTGATCTTCATCGCGGTTGGCACGCCGCCCAAGGAGAGCGGCGAGACCGACCTCTCCCAGGTGGAGGCCGTCGCCGCCGAGATCGGCCGCGCGATGGATCGCTACAAGGTCGTGGTCAACAAGTCCACGGTCCCGGTGGGCACCGGCGAGCTCGTCCGCGAGGTGATCAGCCGGCACCAGGGGAAGCCCGTCGAGTTCGACGTTGTCTCCAACCCCGAGTTCCTGCGCGAGGGCTCCGCCATCGAGGACACGCTCCGCCCCGACCGGATCGTCATCGGCGCGCCCACCCAGCAGGTGGCCATGACGCTCGTGGAGCTGTACGCCCCTCTCGAGCGGCCCATGATCATCACCGATCTGCCCTCGGCCGAGGTGATCAAGTACGCCTCCAACGCCTTCCTGGCCGCCAAGATCTCCTTCATCAACGCCATCGCGAACATCTGCGAGGCCGCCGGCGCCGACGTGAGCCAGGTGATGAAGGGCATGGGCCTGGACTCCCGCATCGGACCCCAGTTCCTCCAGGCGGGGCTGGGCTACGGCGGCTCGTGCTTCCCCAAGGACGTGGAGTCCCTCATTCACACCGCGTCCCGCCTGGGGTACGACTTCAAGCTGCTGCGCTCCGTGGCCGAGATCAACAAGGAGCGCGCCGCGAACCTGGTGGGCATGATCGGCAAGGCGCTGGGGCCGCTGGACGACAAGACCGTCGCCGTCCTCGGCCTGGCCTTCAAGCCCAACACCGACGACATGCGCGACGCCAAGAGCCTCGAAGTCATCCGCCTGCTGCAGGCCGCGGGCGCGCGCGTTCGCGCCTACGACCCCGTGGCCAACGGCAACGCCCGCCGGCTCCTGCCCACCGGCGTGACTTTCGGCGAGTCGGCCTACGAGGCGGCCCAGGGAGCCGACGCGATCGCTCTCGTCACCGAGTGGAACGAGTTCAGGTTCCTGAACCTCGAGCGCCTGCGCGGCCTCATGCGCCGGCCCCTCATCTTCGACGGCCGGAACCTCTACGAGCCCGAGCGCATGCGCCGCCTGGGCTTCGAGTACTACTCGATCGGGCGGAAGCCCGTCCTGCCCGTCTGAGGGGGCCGCCCCGTGCGGGTCCTCGTGACCGGGGGCGCCGGCTTCATCGGCTCCCACCTCTGCGACTTCCTCCTGGCCCAGGGCTGCGAGGTGGTCTGCATGGACAACCTCCTGACCGGATCGCGGGATAACATCGCCCACCTCCGCGACCCGCGCTTCAGCTTCACCCTGCATGATGTCACCACCTTCATCCAGGTGGACGGCGCCTTGGACTACGTCCTGCACTTCGCGAGCCCTGCCTCGCCCATCGACTACCTGGAGCTGCCCATCCAGACCCTCAAGGTCGGTGCCCTCGGGACCCACAACGCGCTCGGGCTGGCCAAGGCGCACCGCGCCCGCTTCCTGCTGGCCTCGACCTCGGAGGTCTACGGCGATCCGCTGGTCCATCCACAGCGCGAGGACTACTGGGGCAACGTCAATCCCGTGGGCCCGCGCGGCGTCTACGACGAGGCCAAGCGCTTCGCCGAGGCCATCACGATGGCCTACCACCGGTACCATCGCGTGGATACGCGCATCGTGCGCATCTTCAACACGTACGGCAGCCGCATGCGGCTGACCGACGGCCGCGCCATCCCCACGTTCATCCGCCAGGCGCTGCGAGGTGAGCCGCTTACGGTCTACGGGGACGGCTCGCAGACGCGCTCGTTCACCTATATTTCGGACCTGATCGAGGGCATCTGGCGTCTCATGAACGCCCCGGTCAACGATCCGGTCAACCTGGGCAATCCGCGCGAGATGACCCTGCTGGAGCTGGCCAAGCAGGTGCTGCGTCTCTCGGGCTCGCGGAGCGAGATCGTGTTCCGGCCCTTGCCCACCGACGATCCCAAGGTGCGCCAGCCGGACATCGGCCGGGCGCGCCAGCTGCTGGGCTGGGAGCCCCGCGTGGAGCTGGAAGAGGGGTTGAGGCAGTCGATCGACTGGTACCGGAAGGGTGGCATCCTGCCGTGAAGATCCTGGTGACGGGTGGCGCGGGCTTCGTCGGCTCCCACGTGGTGGACCTCTTCATCGACGCGGGCCACGCCGTGGCCGTCGTGGACAATCTGTCCACGGGCAGCGCGGCCTGGATCAACCCCAAGGCCCGCTTCTACCCGGTGGACCTGCGCAGCCAGCGGCTGTCGGAGGTCTTCGCGGGTGAGCAGCCGGAGGTGGTCGCGCATCTGGCGGCCCAGGCGGCGGTCAGCCGCTCGGTCGCGGACCCGGCCTTCGACGCCTCGGTCAACATCCTCGGAGGGCTCAACCTGCTCGACTGCTGCCGCCGCTTCGGCGTCCAGCGCATCATCTACTCCTCGAGCGGCGGCGCCGGATATGGCGACACCGATGCCCTGCCGACGGCCGAAGACCATCCCATGCTGCCGGCCTCGCCCTACGGAGTCACCAAGGTGGCGGTGGAGCAGTACCTGAGCGTCTGGGAGAGCATCTACGGGATCCGCGGCATCTCGCTGCGGTACGCGAACGTCTACGGTCCTCGCCAGAATCCCCAGGGCGAGGCGGGCGTGGTCGCCATCTTCTGCGACCGGCTGCTGAGGGGCCAGACGCCCATCATCAACGGTGACGGGGAGCAGACCCGCGACTACGTCTACGTGGCCGACGTCGCGGCGGCCAACCTGCGGGCGCTGGAGCGACCCGAGGTGACCGGCGGCGTGAACATCGGCACGGGCATCGAGACCTCGGTGAACGCCATCGCCGCGGGCCTGCTGGCGACCTCCGGCCTGCAGGTGGCCCCGCGGCACGGGCCGCCCCGGCCCGGCGAGCAGCGCCGAAGCTGTCTCAGCCCGGGGCTGGCCAAGCGGGTGCTGGGATGGGCGCCCACGGTGAGCCTCGCGGAGGGACTGGCGCGCACCTTCCACTTCTTCAAGCAGCAACACGAGCGATAGGAGGCGACGGCATGATCGACGAAGAGCTGCGGGCCATCCTGGCGTGCCCGGCGTGCAAGGGCGAGCTGATCTTCGAAGAGACCCGGATCATCTGTCCGGCCTGCAAGAAGGCGTACCCGGTGCGTGACGGCATCCCCGTCATGCTGATCAGCGAGGCGGTCCCCTGGACCCCAGGCAGCTGACCGCCGTCATCCTCGCGGGAGGGCAGGGCACACGGCTGCGGCCGCTGACCCTGACGAAGCCCAAGCCGACTGTCCCCCTCCTCAACATCCCGTTTCTCGCCTACCAGCTCGACTTGCTCGCGCAGCACGGGATCACCGAGGTCATCTTGTCCTGCTCGTACCTCGTCGAGGAGGTCCGGCGCACGATGGGCGACGGGGCGGTCTACGGTGTGCACCTCCGCTACGCGGTCGAGACCGAGCCGCTGGGCACCGCCGGCGGGATCCGCAACTCGGTGAACCCCGCCGACAGCGGCCTGGTCATCGTGCTCAACGGCGACATCCTGACCGATGCGGACCTGGGCGCGCTGCTCGCGTTTCACGCGGAGCGGACCGCCCGGGTGACCATCTACCTGACGCGTGTGCCCGACCCGACTCGGTACGGGCTGGTCGAGCTGGGCGACCGCGGGCGCATCCGTGATTTCGTCGAGAAGCCCGACCCGGCGCGCGTCACCACGGACACGATCAACGCGGGCGTCTATGTGCTGGACCGCGCGCTGCTGGCACGCATCCCCCCCGGCCGCATGGTCTCCATCGAGCGCGAGATCTTTCCCGCGCTCGTGGGCGACGGAGTGCCCTGCTACGGCTGGATCGGCAGCGGCTACTGGATCGACATCGGCAGCCCGGAGAAGTACCGCCAGGCTCAGCTGGACCTGCTGGCCGGTCGCGTGGCGACGCGGGTGACGCCCGCCGGCCCGTGGATGGGCGGTCGCTGGATCGCCGACGGAGTCACCCTCGGGCCCACCGTCACCCTGGTCAGCCCCTGCGTGATCGGCGCCGGGTCGCGGCTCGATCCGGAATGCCGCGTGGGCCCCAACGCGGTGCTGGGGGAGGACTGTAGCGTCGGCCGCGGCGCGGTCGTCGAGGGCGCCGTGCTCTGGGAGCAGGTCGACGTGGGCGAGCGCGCCCTGCTGCGCGACTGCATCGTCGGCTCGGGCGCCCGCGTGGGCGCCGGCGCTCAGATCGGCCCCGGCGTGGTGCTCCGCTCCGACGTCGCGGTGCCCGACTACGCGCGCCTGTGGCCCTGATCCGCGCGTCCGGCCTGCGCATCGCCCGGGCGGACGTGCTATCCTGAGTCGGATGAGCATCGCCCGGATCCGCAATTTCTCCATCGTCGCTCACATCGACCACGGCAAGTCCACACTGGCCGACCGGCTGCTGTCCCTGACCGGCACCATGGACGCCAAGAAGGCGGTGGGCCAGGTCCTCGACTCCATGGACCTGGAGAAGGAGCGCGGCATCACGATCAAGGCGCACGCCGTGCGCCTCCTCTATGCCGCGCGGGACGGCCAGGAGTACACGCTCAACCTGATCGACACGCCGGGCCATGTGGACTTCTCCTACGAGGTGTCCCGATCGCTGGCGGCCTGCGAGGGCGCGCTGCTCATCGTGGACGCCGCCCAGGGCGTCGAGGCCCAGACGCTGGCCAACTTCTACCTGGCGCTGGACAACGGGTTAGAGGTGATCCCGGTCATCAACAAGATCGACCTGCCGGCGGCCGACGTGGCGGGCACGCGCGCCCAGATCAGCGAGACGCTGGGTCTGGACGGCGACGAGGCCCTGGCCATCTCGGCCAAGCACGGCACCGGGGTGCCCGAAGTCCTCGAAGCCATCGTGAAGCGGATCCCGCCGCCCGTCGGTGACCCGGATGCGCCGCTCAAGGCCCTGGTCTTCGATTCCTTCTACGACTCCTACCAGGGCGTCGTCGTCTACATCCGCCTCATGGACGGGCGCGTGCGCTCAGGCACGCGCATCCTCCTGATGTCCAACGGCAAGACGTACGAGGTCCAGCAGGTCGGCGTGTTCGCCCCCGAGATGCGCCCGGTGGACGAGCTCGAGGCCGGTCAAGTCGGCTACCTGACCGCCTCGATCAAGCGGGTCGCCGATGCCAAGATGGGCGAGACGATCACCGAGCTCTCCCATCCGACCGCGGAGCCCTGCCCGGGCTACCGCGATGCCAAGCCCATGGTCTTCGCGGGCCTGTACCCCATCGAGGACACGGACTACGAGGGCCTCCGCGACGCGCTCGAAAAGCTCAAGCTCAACGACTCCGCCTTCAGCTTCGAGCCCGAAACCTCGCTCGCCTTGGGCTACGGCTTCCGCTGCGGCTTCCTGGGCATGCTGCACCTGGAGATCGTCCAGGAGCGGCTCGAGCGCGAATTCAACCTCTCGCTGATCGTCACGGCGCCCAGCGTGCGCTTCCGCGTTGTCACGATCCAGGGCGACGTCCTCGAGGTCGAGAATCCGGCCAAGCTGCCCCCGCCGGACAAGATCGAGCACATCGAGGAGCCCTACGTGCGGGGCTCGATCTTCGTGCCGACCGAATTCATGAGCGAGATCTACAAGCTCGCCCAGGACAAGCGCGCCGAGCACCGGTCGCTCGAGTACCTCGGCAAACGCGTGCACATCATCTTCGACTTCCCGCTGTCGGAAATCGTGGTGGATTTCTACGACAGGCTCAAGTCCATCTCGAAGGGGTACGCCTCCTTCGACTACGATTTCCTGGAGTTCCGGGAATCCGATATGGTCAAGCTCGACATCCTGCTCAATGGGGATCCGGTGGACGCCCTCAGTGTTATCGTCCATCGCGAGAAGGCGTACGAGAAGGGCAAGGCCCTCACCGAGAAGCTCCGCGGCGTCATTCCCCGCCAGCTCTACGAGGTCGCCATCCAGGCGGCGATCGGGAGCCGGGTCATCGCCCGTGAAACCGTCAAGGCGATGGGCAAGAACGTCACCGCCAAGTGCTACGGCGGAGACATCACACGCAAGCGCAAGCTCCTCGAAAAGCAGAAGGAAGGCAAGAAACGCATGAAACAGGTCGGAAAGGTCGAGGTGCCGCAGGAAGCCTTCCTGTCGGTGCTCAAGAGCTGACCCCCCATGAACGAGCTGCAGATCCGTCCCGACGGGGAGCGCGCCGCTGCGCCGGTCACAGCAGCCACCCGCAAGAAGTCGCTCGTCCGCGAGTACGCGGAGGCGATCTTCATCGCCGTGGTCCTGGCGCTGCTGATCCGCCAGTTCGCCATCCAGGCCTTCACCATCCCGTCCGGATCGATGATGGACACGCTGCTGATCGGCGACTACATCCTGGTGAACAAGTTCCTTTACGGCGCCGAGATCCCGTTCGCCGACCGGCACCTGCCGGGCTTCCGCGACCCGCACCGGGGCGACATCGTCGTGTTCAAGTACCCCAACGACGAGTCGCGCGACTTCATCAAGCGCATCATCGCGGTGGGCGGCGACACGGTGCAGGTCCGGGACAACCGCGTCTGGCTCAACGGCGCCCTGGAAGACGAGCCCTACGTCCGCGGGGGACCCTTCCCGGCCAACTTCAACGCCCACTGCGGCTACGCGTACGCCTGCGAGCCACTCAAGGTGCCCGCCGACTCGTACTTCGTCATGGGCGACAACCGCGACAACTCCCAGGACAGTCGCTACTGGGGGTTCGTCAAGCGCGAGAAGATCCGCGGCAAGGCCTTCCTGATCTACTGGTCGTGGAACGGGGAGCGGCATTGGCTCCGCTGGCGCCGGCTGGGACACTACCTGCCCTAACCGTCTGGTCCCCGCGCGGCGCGCGGCTCGCGGCCTACCTGCACCTGCCGTTCTGCGCCGAGCGCTGCGGGTACTGCTCGTTCAACACGGCGCCCTACAGCGCGGGGGCGCTGGACCGCTTCCTGACCGCGCTGCTGTCCGAAATCGAGCTGCTCTCCGCTGCCCCCTGGCGCGGGACGGTCACGCTCGGCTCGCTCTTCTTCGGGGGCGGCACGCCGTCCCTGGCCTCGCCCGAGCAGCTCGCCGCCGTCCTCGACGCCCTCCGCGCGCGCTTCACCTTGGAGCCCGGCGCCGAGATCACGGTGGAGTGCAATCCGGACGACGTCACCGTGGCGCGCTTCGCAGGCTACCGGCGCGCGGGCGTCACGCGGATCAGCCTCGGCGTGCAGAGCCTCGACGACGGCGTGCTCCGCACGCTGGACCGGCGCCACTCGGCGGCCCAGGCCCGAGGGGCCTTCGACGCCGCGCGCCGGGCGGGGTTCGACAACGTGAGCTGCGATCTCATCTACGGGCTGCCCGGCCTGGACCTCGCCACCTGGGAGGCAACGGCGCGAGAGGTGATCACCTGGGGGCCGGAGCACCTGTCGGCCTACGGGCTCACGCTCGACGAAGGCAGCCTCTGGCACTCGGCGGGGGTGAGCGGCCTACCGACCGAGGAAGCGGTCACGGCGCAGTACTGGGCGCTCGCGCGACTCGCGGCCGAGGCGGGCTACGAGCACTACGAGATCTCCAACTACGCGCGCCCGGGCCGGCGCTCCACGCACAACCAGGTGTACTGGCGCGGCGAGGAATACGTGGCGCTGGGGCCGGGCGCCTGCGGCTTCCTGGGCGACGTGCGCTACGGCAACGTCAAGCCGGTCGAGCGCTACTGCGTCCTGCTCGAAGGCGGCGAGCTGCCTGTGGGCTTTCACGAGGTTCTCACGCCGCGCCAGCGCCTGGCTGAGCGCCTCATGCTCGGGCTGCGCATGCGCGAGGGCGTCCCCGCCGCCTGGCTCGCCGAGCGCGTCGCGCTGGATCCGGGACGGCTCCCGGCGCTCCTCGGCGAGTGGAAGAAACGCGATCTGCTCAAGGAGGGGGCCGGCCGCGTCTGCCTCACGGAGGCGGGCTTCCTCCTCTCGGACGCCCTCTTTATCGAACTGCTTTAGACGTAGTGCGAGACGAGACGGGGCCCGCGGTTCGAGCCGAAGGGCGCAGCCAGGAGGCGAGAGCTGATCGATTCCGCGGGCGTGGCAGTTCGAGGTGAGCGGCGAAGCCGCGAGCCGAGGGCTGAATCAAGCCCCGGCGAGGTGAGCGGTGAAATGACATCGAAGAATGGGTTACCCTAGGGCATGGCCGAATTCGGATTGGACCAGCGCAGTCGTCAGGTCCTGCTGGCCGTCATCACCGAGTACGTCGAGACCGGCGAGCCCGTCGGCTCCCGCGCCGTCGCGCGCCGCCACATCCGCGGTCTGTCGCCGGCCACCATCCGCAATGCCATGGCCGATCTCGAGGAGATGGGCTATCTCGCCCAGCCCCACACCTCCGCCGGCCGCGTGCCGACCGACAAGGCCTACCGCTTCTACGTCGAGCATCTCGGCCGCGTGCCCTGGGGAGGCGCCGAGCCCCCGGTGGTGGGGCGGGATGCGCTGCTGCCGCATGCCGACGCCACCGAGAAGCTCATGGCAGAGACACCCGGGCGGCTGTCCGCGGGCACCCACATGACCGGGATGCTCCTGGCCCCACCCCTCAAGCACACGGCCCTCGAGCGCATCGAGCTGGTCGCGCTGGGCGAGGACCGGGCGCTCGTGGTGGTGGTCACGGACACCGGCTGGGTGACCGCGCGCGGGATCACGCCGATGCCGCGGATCGCCGCGGAGGAGCTCCGCGAGACCGGCCGGGCGCTCACGCGCCGCTATGCCGGGAAGACCTTCCAGGAAGTCGTCGACGACATGGCCGCGCCGGCCGACCCACTGGAGCCGCTCTGGACCCGCCACCGGGCGCTCCTCGACGAGATCGCGGCGCTGCTGCGTGACCGGACGCTCTATATCAGCGGCGCCACCAACATCCTCGACCATCCGGACTTCTCCGACGTGGCGACCGTGCGCTCGCTGCTCCGCGCCTTCGAGGACAAGGCGCGCATCATCGACCTGCTCTCGCGGATGGCCGAGGAGCGCGGGGTGCAGGTGATGATCGGAGGAGAGAACCCCGTGGAGGAGATGCGCGAGTGCAGCCTGATCACCTCGACGTACACCTATCGGGACCAGGTGCTCGGCATCCTGGGCGTGGTGGGCCCCCGCCGGATGGCGTACTCCGAGGTGATCTCCCTCGTGGACGAGACCGCGCGGCTCGTGTCCAGCTCGCTGTCGCGCGTGAAGCACCAGCTGTATCTGCCGTCGTAGCCAGCGCGCGAGACCGGGGGGACTCGTCCATCATTTATCTGCGGGGGCCCAGAAATGGCCACCGCACCGTGCCATGTAGCCCGCGCGTCCGACAAGCTCGTCCATCATCCATCTGCGGGGGCCCAGAAATGGCCCCCGCACTCCCCCATGCCGGGCAGGCTCAAAGGGTGGGGTAACCGCTCTGCTATAATCATCAATTGCCATGACTGACGACGCCCAGACGCCGAATCCCGCCGGTGACGATCTCGAGCTCTCGACCGATCCGGCTCAGGAGCTGGAGCGCCTGCGCGAGGCGCTCGAGACCAAGACCCGCGAGCTCGAGGCCCAGCAGGACCGCTACCTCCGTGCCGTCGCCGAGTTCGACAACGCGCGAAAGCGCGCCGCCCGCGATCGGGAGGAGCATACGCGCTTCGCCAACGAGTCCCTGATCCGCGAGCTCCTGCCGGTGCTGGACAACTTCGACCGCGCGCTGCAGGCGGCCCGGAGCGAGCCGGCGGCCGCCGTGACGGCGGGCGTCGAGCTCATCCAGCGCGAGCTGCTGCGCGTGCTCGAGAAGTTCGGGCTCACGCCGTTCTCGTCGGTGGGAGAGCCCTTCGACCCCGAGCGGCACGAAGCCGTCGCGCGGGTGCACACGACGGAGCATCCGGAGATGACCGTCGTCGGCGAGACGGCGCGCGGCTACGTGCTCAACGGGCGCGTGCTCAGGCCGGCTCTGGTGACGGTCGCTGTGGCACCCGAGCCGGGTCGGAGTGGCGACGGAAGCCCCGCGTAGCGTGGCCGCCAAGGACTACTACACCCTGCTCGGCGTGCCGCGCAACGCCGACGACGCCGCGCTCAAGAAGGCCTACCGCCACCTCGCCCGGGCCTACCACCCCGACCGCAATCCCGGCGACAAGACCGCCGAGGAGCGGTTCAAGGAGATCAGCGAGGCCTACACCGTCCTGTCGGACCCGGAAAAGCGCGCCCACTACGACCGCTTCGGCACGGTGCCGGGGGCGGGAGGAATGGGAGATGTCGGCTTTGGCAGCATCTTCGAGGATCTCTTCGAGGGGTTTTTCGGCGGCGAGCGCGGCCGCCGGACGAGGGCGCGGCGCGGCGAAGATCTGCGCTACGATCTGGAAATCTCGCTCGAAGAAGCCGCCGAGGGGCTCGAGACCAAGCTGCAGATTCCGCGGCTCGAGGCGTGCGACACATGCGGTGGCGCGGGCCACGAGCCCGGAGCCCGGCCCGAGGTGTGCGCGACCTGCCGCGGTCAGGGCCAAGTGCGGCGCTCGCAGGGTTTCCTCACGGTCGCCATGCCCTGTCCGACGTGCCGCGGGGAAGGCCAGGTCAACCGCCATCCCTGCAAGGCTTGCCGCGGCCAGGGCCGATTGCAGCGGGAACGGCTGCTCAAGGTCACGATTCCGGCAGGCGTGGAAGACGGCAACCAGCTGCGCCTCTCCGGGGAAGGCGAGAGCGGCCTCTGGGGCGGTCCGGCGGGCGACCTCTATGTCGTTCTCCATATCCGGCCGCACGAAATCTTCGTCCGTCACGGCGCCAATCTGCTCTGCGAGCTGCCGCTCAGCTTTTCCCAGGCGGCGCTCGGTTGTGAGCTCGATGTGCCGGTGCTGAAGGGCAAGGCCCTGCTGACGGTGCCGCCCGGCACCCAGCCGGGTCAGCGCCTCGTGCTGAAAGGCAAGGGCATGCCGCATCTGCGGGGGCGCGGGCGCGGCGACGCCGTCTTCGAGGTGCTGGTGGAAGTCCCGACCCGCCTCACGGCCCGCCAGCGAGAGCTCCTTGAGGAACTCGAGCGCGCCTCCCACGGTGAGACGGGCCCGCGGCGGGCCAGCTTCGTCGAGCGGATGAAAAAGCTCTTCGGCGCCTGATGCCGTTCTGGCAGCTGACGGTCCCGACGCTGCCCGAAACCTCCGACGGACTCACCAACTTCCTCTGGGAGCAGGGGGCGCTCGGCGTCGTCGAGGAGGAATCGCCCACCGAGCCGGCGCGTCTGCGCGCCTTCTTCGCCGACACCGCCTCGTCCACGGAGTTGCTGCGCGCGGTGAGCGTCTACCGCGCGTCGCTGCGAACCCTTGGGCTGCCGGTAGCCGCGGCCGAGGCGGAGATCAGCCCGCTGCTCGACGCGGCCTGGGCTCAGGCATGGCAGCAGTCCTTCCCGCCGCGAGAGGTCGGACGGCGGCTCCTCGTCGTGCCGCCGTGGGAAGCCACGAGCGAGGCAGGCGAGCGCCTGCGCATCGTCATCGAGCCGGGCCGCGCCTTCGGCACCGGCCATCACGGCAGTACCGAGGGCTGTCTCGTGCTGCTCGAGGAGGCGCTCGAGGCGCGCCCGGGCGCGCGCGTGCTCGACATCGGCACGGGAACCGGAATCCTGGCCGTCGCCGCGATCCAGCTGGGCGCCGCCGAGGCGCTGGCGATCGACGTGGACCCGGACGCCGTCGCCGCCGCGCGGAAGAACGCCGCCGCCAACGACTGCGGGAGGCGGCTCAGCGTGGAGCCTCGCGCCCCCGGCGAGCTGCCGTCCTGGGCGCGCTGGCCCGTAGTCGTGGCCAACCTGCTCACGCAGTCCCATCTGGCGTTGGCTGGCACCTACACGCGCCTCGTCGAGCCGGCCGGAAGTCTGATCCTGGGCGGGGTGCTGGCCGACGAAGAGGCGCGCATCATCGCGGCCCTCGAGTCCGCAGGCTGGGCCGTCTCGCGCCGGGTCGTCGTGGACGGCTGGTCCTCGATGCTTCTCTCGGCTCCCGCGGCCGCCCGGGGCGCGCGTCCAGCGTGAGCCGCTTCCACGTCCGCCCCGAAGCCGTGCGCGGGGAGCGCGTCGCCTTCGACGCCGAGGAGGCCCATCATCTGGCGCGCGTGCTCCGGCTGGGCTCCGGCGATTTGGTCGCGGCGCTCGACGGAGCGGGCAACGAGCTGACGGTGCGGCTCACGCGGGTCGGCACGCGAGGCGCCGAGGGGCTCGTCCTCTCTCGCCGCGCGCTCCAGACCGAGTCCGCGCTCGACCTCACTCTGGCTCAAGGGATCCCCAAAGGGGACAAGATGGAGGGCATCATCCGGATGGTGACCGAGCTGGGCGTGACCCGCATCGTGCCGCTCATCACCGAGCGCGCCCTGGTGACGCCCGAGGCCGCCTCGCGGCGCCTGACCCGGTGGCGGCGGGTTGCGAAGGAGGCCGCCAAGCAGAGCGGGCGGGCGGTGATTCCCGACGTGACGCCACCGCAGCGGCCGAGCGACTGGCTCGTCTCGATCGTCGGCCCGCGCTTCCTGCTCTGCCTCTGGGAGAACGAGCGGACCCCGCTCGACGAGCGGCTGCCCGCCGCTCGGCCGGCGCGGGCCGCCGTCGTCGTGGGTCCGGAGGGCGGCCTGACTGAGAGCGAGGTGGCGCGGCTGGGCGCCGCGGGAGCCGTCGTGGCGGGCCTCGGACCGCGCATCCTTCGCACCGAGACGGCCGGCCCCGTGGCGGTCGCCCTGCTCCAGTCGCGCTACGGTGACCTCGGCACGTCCGGCTGACATGGAGCTGGCCGCGGCGGGCACGACTCTCAGCGAGGCCTTCGCGCGCGCTGCCCTCGCGGTGCTCGCCCTCGCCGTCGATCCGGACGGCGTCGTGGAACGCGACGTCCGGGAAGTCCGCGCCCACGGCTCGACGCTGGAGAGCCTGCTGGCCCAGTGGATCGCCGAGTGCCTTTACGTGTACGAGGTGGAGGGTTTCGTCTGGCGGCGCCTCGATTTCGTCGTCTTCGACACCGAGCCCAAGGCGGGAGGCGAGCCGCTTCGGCTGCACGCTTTTCTTCACGGCGAGGAGCTGGATCCGGACCGGCACGCGGTCGTGACGCAGATCAAGGGCGGTTCGCCCCGCAACGTCATGATTCGACCGGTTCAGGGTGGATTCGAGGTCAGCCTCGAGGTGCCGACCTAGTGTCTCAAAAATGTGACAACGTGGCCGTCCCAGCGTGTCCTTCCCGCAACCGGATCGACCCAGCCGGCTCAGGCTAGATCGGGTGAATTTCCTAAGAATCAAACACTTAAAGTACAGACGGCCCTGTGGCACCCGCGTTGCTAATCAGGCTCCGGGCCATGGACTTCCAACAGACCATCCGTAGGCCGGTCTCGATGGACGGCATCGGCCTACATTCAGGAGAGCGCGTTCGCCTCACCTGCTCTCCTGCCGCGGCAGACACCGGTATCCTCTTCCGCGCACCGGACGGCACCTTCATCCCGGCCAGCGTCGAGCACGTGGTGGACTCCAACTCGGCCACCACGATCGGGGCCTTTGGAGTGCGCGTGCGGACCGTGGAGCACCTGATGGCCGCGGCGGCCGGGCTCGGAATCGACAACCTGCTGGTCGATGTGGACGCCGAAGAGGTGCCCGCGGCCGACGGCAGCGCCAAGCCCTTCGTGGAGCTGCTACAGGCGGCCGGGCACGCCACACTGCCCGCGCCCCGCAAGCCGCTGGTGATCGACGAGCCCGTCCGCGTCGGCGACGAGAGGCGCTGGCTCGAGATCCTCCCCGCCGGCTCGTTCCGCATCAGCTACACCCTCGACAACAGCCATCCGGTCATCGGGCTGCAGGTCGGCACCTTCGCCGTCGATGAGCAGGTGTTCGTCGACGAGCTGGCGCCCGCCCGCACCTATGGCTTCCTCAAGGACGTGGCGGCCATGCGGCAACACGGGCTGGCCCGGGGCGGCTCGCTGGACAACGCCATCGTCGTCGGCAAGCGCACCGTCCTGAACGACAGCCTGCGGTTCGCCGACGAGTTCATGCGCCACAAGGTGCTGGACCTGGTCGGCGATCTGTTCCTGCTGGGCCGGCCGATCGTGGGCCACGTCATCGGGCGCAACGCCGGCCATGCCCTGAACTACCAGCTGGTCGCAGCGGTCCAGAAGGCCCTCTCGGCCGAGCGCCGTCGCGCCCGCGCCCGGGCCATGGCCGAGGCGGCTCGTCGCGCCGAGCCGACCGTGGGCGGGGAGGGGTTTGCGCCCGGAGTGGCGGCTCTTTAGCTGACCTGCGCCAGCCCGGTCGAGCCAGCCCGCCGGACCGGTTCTTCACCCCGTCTCGCAGCCGGACGCTATAATAGCCCGGCTGGCAATGGAAACGTGCCGCGCGGCCCCCCTCCGCTGTGCCCGCTTGGCCCTGGTGGCCCTGTGGCTCCTGCTGGTTCCCTCTCCCGCCCGGGCCGAGGTCCGCATCAGCAATCTCTCGGTCTTCTTCAACGACTACGACATCACCGTCCAGGTGGTGCTCCTCGGCGCCGTTCCCGAGACCATGCACGAGAGCCTCCAGACGGGCATTGCGACGCACGTGCGCTTCTATGTCGAGCTCTGGCAGTACGCGAGCTGGGGCGTGGATCGGCGCCTGCAAGCCCGGACCGTCGAGCGCCAGCTGACGTACAACGTGCTGACCAAGGAGTACAAGGTCGTCTCCCTGGCGGGCGAGCAGCGCGAGCCCTACGTGACCAAGGATCTGCGCGAAGCGCAGCGCGTGATCTCGGAGCTGCGGGCTGACAAGCTGGCGCCCGCCACCTCCCTCGACACCAAGGCGCTGTTTTACGTGCGGGTGCGCTCCGATGTCTCGCTGGGTGGGGTCAACTCCTGGTTCGCACGGGTGACGGGTGACGCCGAGGAGACGCCGTGGGTCCAGTCGAGCTTCCTCACGCCCCTCCGGAGCCAGTGATGCCGCTGACCGTCCCGCCCGACAAGAGCGACGAGCAGGAGCGGCGGAAGCGGAATCTCCTGATCATCGGCGGGATCCTCGTCCTGCTGATCGTCGCCACGATCTTCGAGGTTGGCATCCGCGCGCCCCAGATCCCGTTCGCGTCCAACCTGATCGTCTTCGCGCTCTTCAACCTCAACCTGATCGTCTTCCTGCTCCTGCTGGTCCTGCTGTTCCGCAACCTGGTCAAGCTGTCCTTCGAGCGGCGACAGAAGATCATCGGCTCGCGCTTCAAGGCCAAGCTCGTCCTGACCTTCCTGGCCCTGGCGCTGACGCCCGGCATCCTGATCTTCATCATCGCCTCCAACTTCATCACGACGTCGATCGAGGGCTGGTTCAAGCCCCAGGTCGAGCGCCCGCTGGACCAGGCCATGCAGGTGGCGCAGACCTACTACCAGAGCCTCGAGTCCACCGCGCTGCGCCACGGCCGGTACATGGCCCGCGTGCTGGAGCGGGGCGGGCTGCTGGCCGAGAACCGGCGCGAGGCGCTGGCTAGCTATCTCACCGAACAGCAGGACCGCCTGGGCGTGGCGGCCATCACGGTCTACGGCCGCGACGGCCAGGAGATGGTGCACGTCAAGAACCCGGTGCTGGCCAAGGTCCCCACGCGGGATGCCAACCGCGAGCACGTGCGGCAGGCGCTCGAGGGCCAGGAGATCACCACGGTCTACGAGCTCGACAACGGCGACATGATCCAGGCGATCGTGCCGGTCCGCGATCCCGAGCAGGGTGTGGTGGCCGCCATGCTGGTCGGCATCCACGTCCCGCAGCGGCTGGAGGCGCGGCTGCGCGGCATCAGCCAGGCCTTCCAGGAATACAAGCAGCTCCGGCTGCTGAAGAATCCCATCAAGGGCATCTACATCCTGCTCTTCCTGCTGATGACCCTGATCATCGTGTTCTCGGCCACGTGGTTCGGGCTCTACCTGGCCCGCGGCATCACCGAGCCGATTCAGATGCTGGCGGAAGGCACGCGGGAGGTCGCGGCGGGCAACCTCGGCTACAAGGTCCAGGTGCGCGCCGATGACGAGATCGGCATCCTGGTGGATTCCTTCAACCGGATGACCGGCGATCTATCCTCGTCGCAGTCCAAGCTCGAGCAGACCTACCGGGACCTGCAGGCCAAGCACACCGAGGTGGAGCAGCGGCGGCGCTACACCGAGACCGTGCTCGAGGCGGTCGCCACGGGCGTGGTATCGCTGGACGCCGCCGGCCGGGTCACGACCGTCAACGGCGCCGCCGAGCGCATGCTGGGGCTGCCCGCGGCGGAGCTCGGCGGCAAGGATGCGTTCGCGGTCTTCCGCGGTCCCGAGTACGCGGAGATCACCGGGCTCATCCAGCGCATGGGGCGGCTGCGCGAGGGCATGCTCGATCGCGAGGTGCACCTGCGGCGCGACGGCCAGGCGGTCTCGCTGCTGGCCTCGGCCACCGCGCTGAAGGGTCCCGACGGCGGGTACCTGGGGATGGTGCTGGCTTTCGACGACCTGACCGAGCTGCTCAAGGCGCAGCGGCTGGCGGCCTGGCGCGAGGTAGCCCAGCGGATCGCCCATGAGATCAAGAATCCCCTCACGCCCATCCAGCTCTCGGCCCAGCGGCTTCGCCGCCGGCTCGGCGGGGACCGCAGCCTCGAGGAGAAGAAGCTGCTGGAGGAGGCGACCAACACCATCATCCAGGAGGTCGACGGGCTCAAGCAGCTCGTGGACGAGTTCTCGCGCTTCGCCCGCATGCCGGCCCTGGCGCCCAAGCCCACGGAGCTGGGCCGGCTGCTCGAGGGCGTCGTCGTCCTGTACCGCGAATCGCACCCGAGCCTGGCCATCAGGGCCGAGTTCCCTTCCGACGTGCCGGCGCTGGAGGTGGACCCGGACCAGATCAAGCGCGCGGTCCTCAACCTGGTGGACAACGCGGTCGAGGCGGTGGGCGCCTCGGGCGAGGTCGTGGTGCGCACCGAGTGGATTCCGGAGACGCGCCGGGTGCGCATCGTCGTCGCCGACAACGGCCCCGGCATCGCCCCGGAGGACCGCGAGCGGCTGTTCGTTCCATACTTCTCCACCAAGGCCACCGGAATGGGACTCGGGCTGCCGATCGTGCACCAGATCATCACCGACCACGGCGGCACGATCTGGGTCGAGGACAATCTGCCGCGCGGGAGCCGCTTCGTGATCGAATTGCCCGCCCAGCGGCTGGCCGCTCCGGCGCCCGTACGCGTCTAGCCCGGATGATGCGCGAAGCCGCGCTCCACCCTCACCCCGGCCCTCTCCCTCCGGAGGGAGAGGGAGTCGTTCCGATCCCCTCGCCCCCGGAGGGGGGGAGGGTCAGGGTGAGGGGCGGCGTACGACGACGACACGGGTTCATGCATAGGTCAGGCTAGAGACTATGGCCGGCGAGCACATCCTCATTGTCGACGATGAGAAGGCGATCCAGACGACGCTCCGCGGGGTGCTCGAGGACGAGGGCTACCGGGTCTCCGCCGTGGGCTCGGGCCCCGAGGCCATCGCGCTGACCCAGGACGAGGCACCCGACCTCATCTTCCTCGATATCTGGATGCCGGGAATGGACGGGCTCGAGGCCCTGGCCGAGGTCAAGCGCCTGCGGCCCGAATCAGCGGTCGTCATGATCTCCGGGCACGGCACCATCGAGACCGCGGTCAAGGCGACCAAGCTCGGCGCCTACGACTTCATCGAGAAGCCGCTGTCGCTGGAGAAGACCCTGCTGGCCGCGGCGCGCGCGCTCGAGCACTCCCGTCTCGAGCGCGAGAACCGGGACCTCCGCGAGCGCCTCGAGCGCGGCCAGGAGATCGTGGGCAAGAGCCCGCTGATCGACGAGCTCCGCGCCCAGATCGCCATCGCGGCGCCGACCAACGGGCGCGTGCTCATTCACGGCGAGAACGGCTCGGGCAAGGAGCTGGTCGCGCGCGCGATCCACGCCCTCTCCGCGCGGCGGGAGGGACCCTTCGTCGAGGTCAACTGCGCGGCCATTCCGGAGGAGCTGATCGAATCCGAGCTCTTCGGCCACGAGCGCGGCGCCTTCACGGGCGCGGTGGCCCGCCGCCGCGGCAAGTTCGAGCTGGCCGACCAGGGCACGATCTTCCTGGACGAGGTCGGCGACATGAGCCTCAAGACCCAGGCCAAGGTGCTGCGCGTCCTCGAGGAGCAGGCCTTCGAGCGGGTCGGCGGGAAGGAAACGATCCGGGTGGACGTCCGGGTGCTGGCCGCCTCGAACCAGAATCTGCGGGACCTCATCGCGGCCGGCCGCTTTCGCGAGGACCTCTTCTACCGCCTGAGCGTCATTCCCATCGAGGTGCCGCCGCTCCGCCGGCGCAAGGAGGACCTGCCGCTCCTCGTCGAGCACTTCATCAAGCTCTTCTCGGCGGAGAACGGCAAGCGCCCCAAGACCGTGTCGGTCGAAGCCCTGGCCTATTTCCTCTCCTACGATTGGCCGGGCAATGTGCGCGAGCTCCGCAACATGGTGGAACGGCTCGTGATCATGGCCCCGCGCGACGTGATCACCCCCGAGGACCTGCCGCCACCCGTCCGGCCGCGCGAAGCCGGCGCCGGCGAGGAGGCCCAGCGGGAGAAGCCGCTCAAGGAGGCCCGTGAGGCCTTCGAGCGCGCCTACATCCTCGCCGAGCTGCGCGCCCACGACTGGAACATGACCCGCACGGCCGAGAAGCTCGGCATCGAGCGCAGCCATCTCTATCGCAAGCTCAAGGCCTACAGCATCACCCCGCCCAAGTAGAATTCCCTCTCCCCTCTGGGGAGAGGGCCAGAGCGACGGGCGATCGCAAGAGACACTCCGAGGTGCTCAAGAGCCATGGTCAACGATTCGATAAACCGCGACTTTGTCCTGTTTCACCTTCAAGAGGCATCCGAGGAGATGACCAGAACAATTCGCGAAATCGAAACCGATCCTGAGTACGGAATCGGCGAACTCGTTGTCGCGATGATGCATCTTTACCACCACGTCAACACAGCCTGGAATGGCCGGCAGGCTCCTCCAGAAACAGCGAGCCAGGCCTCCGAAGAGGACTTTGCCGCATGGCGGAGATTTCCGCCTGAACTCGACATGGAGGCCTAATCTGGGCTCCTGCCGTGATGCCTCAGAAGTAGGTGTTACCGAAGGGCGGCGGTGATGAGAATCCTTCCTCGTTCCTGCTTGTCGGCCCGCTCATACCGGGGCCGCACCACCTCGGCATACTCGCGACGCCCTCGCTCGGTCACGGTGCCTCCTTTCCGGTGCTTGGCTCGGTAACACCGGTTTTGAGGCATTTTCGGTAACAGTTCTTTTGAGGGTGATCGCCCGCTTGACAATCGCAGGAGGCCGAGAGTAGAGTAGCGGAGCAACCTGAACCTCCTTTAAGCGGGCCCAGCGAGGCCGGCAAGGAGCAAGTAATGAAGTACCAGAAGGCTAGCCGAAGCGCCCCACCGCCCCCCGGGGGCGATTTTTTTTGTCCGCGGACCGTCGGAAACCCCTCACCCTGGCCCTCTCCCCAGAGGGGAGAGGGAATCACAGGGATTCATCGCCAGATCGTCTCCGGAGGGGAGTCCCGATGATGCGGGAGAAAGCCCAAGTGATGGACGACGGGGCGCTGGACCGCGCGCTCACCCGCATCGCCCACGAGATCGTCGAGCAGGCCGGCGGGGTCGGCGACGTGGCGCTCGTCGGGATCAAGACCCGCGGCGTCACGCTGGCCCAGCGGATTGCCGAGAAGATCGCGGCGATCGAGGGCACCAAGCCCGCGGTGGGCGCGCTGGACATCACGCTCTACCGCGACGACCTGGGGCTCAAGGCCGAGCAGCCGGTGGTCCGCGGGACCGA
>DASSSH010000177.1:0-9751 GCA_035708525.1 Candidatus Methylomirabilota bacterium | reverse complement strand
TCGAAGAAGCGGCGCGAGCTCTACTCGCGGCTGCAGCGCTTTATCGTGGATCAGGCCTACTGGGTGCCCATGTACGGTCAGTACACGATCGAGGCCGTGTCCAACAAGCTCAACTACGAGGCCTCGAGCGACGAGATCATGCGCATCTTCGCCGCCACCTGGAAGGAGTAATTCTCCCTCTCTCCTCGGGAGAGAGGGCAGGGTGAGGGGGATCTCCTCTGGAGGCTCCGGCATGAACTGTCCCCGTTGTCAGCACGAGAACGAGACGGGGGCGAAGTTCTGCGAAGAGTGCGCGGCGCCGCTGGCCCGGACCTGCGCCCGCTGCGGCCGTCACCTGTCCGAGACGGCGAAGTTCTGCTCCGAGTGCGCGCATCCGGTCACGTCTCCCGCCGAGGCGCCAACGCCCTCGACGACTCCGCGCTTCACGTCCCCCGAGGCCTACACCCCGAAGCATCTCGCCGAGCGGATTCTCACCTCCAAGGCGGCCCTCGAAGGGGAGCGCAAGCAGGTGACCGTCCTCTTCGCCGACCTCAAGGGCTCGATGGAGCTCCTCGCCGACCGTGATCCCGAGGAGGCGCGAAAGATCCTCGATCCAGTGCTGGAGCTGATGATGGAGGCGGTGCACCAGTACGAAGGCACGGTGAACCAGGTGATGGGCGACGGGATCATGGCGCTCTTCGGCGCGCCGCTGGCCCATGAGGACCACGCCCTCCGGGCGTGCTACGCCGCGCTGAGAATGCAGGAGGCAGTGAGCCGCCACGCGCAGGAGGCGCGCCGCGCCCACGGCGTGAACGTGCAGATCCGGGTGGGGCTCAACTCGGGCGAGGTGGTCGTCCGCGCTCTCGGCAGCGATCTGCGCATGGACTACACGGCGGTCGGCCAGACGACGCATCTCGCGGCGCGGATGGAGCAGCTCGCGAGCCCGGGCAGCGTGCTCCTGACGCCGTCGACCCTGGCGCTCGTGGAAGGCTACATCGCCGTGAAGCCGCTCGGTCCGGTGCCGGTGAAGGGCTTGGCCGACCCCGTCGACGTCTACGAGGTGACCGGCGCCGACCGGGCGCGGACGCGTCTGCAGGCGACGGCGCGGCGCGGTCTGACCCGGTTCGTCGGCCGCGATGCCGAGCTGGAGCAGCTCCGCCGCGCTCAACAGCTCGTGGGCAGCGGTCACGGTCAGGTGGTCGCGATCGTCGGCGAGGCGGGCGTCGGCAAGTCGCGCCTGCTCCACGAGTTCACTCACTCGCACCGTCTGCAGGGCTGGCTCACGCTCGAGAGCGCCTCGGTCTCCTATGGCCGGGCGACCACGTACCTGCCGGTGATCGAGCTCCTCAAGAGCTACCTCAAGATCCAGGACCGGGACGACCTCCGCGAGATCCGCGAGAAGGTGACGGGGAAGCTGCTCGCGCTCGATCCGGCGCTGGAGCCCGCGCTGCCGGCATTGCTCGCGCTGCTCGGCCTGCCGGTGGACGATCCGTCATGGCAGGCGCTCGACCCGCCGCGGCGCCGCGAGCGCACACTCGACGCCGTTCGGCGATTGCTGCTGCGCGAGGCGCGAGAGCAGCCGCTCCTGCTGATTGTCGAGGATCTTCACTGGATCGACTCCGAGACCCAGGCCTTGCTCGACGGCCTTGTCGAGAGCCTCGGCTCCGCGCGCCTCCTGCTGCTCGTCAACTACCGCCCCGAGTACCAGCACGCGTGGGGCGGCAAGACGTACTACAGCCAGATGCGCCTGGACGCACTCCCGGCCGAGAGCGCGGCGGCGCTGCTCGAGGCCCTGCTCGGCGCGGACCCGAGCCTCGCGCCGCTCAAGGAGCGGCTCGTCAAGCGCGGGAATCCGTTCTTCCTGGAGGAGACGGTCCGGACGCTGGTGGAAACCAAGACCCTCGCGGGCCAGCTCGGGCAATTTCGGCTGACCCGACCGCTCCAGGCGATCCAGATCCCGGCCACAGTCCAGGCGATCCTGGCCGCGCGTATCGATCGACTGGCCCCGGACGACAAACGCCTCCTTCAGGTCGCCTCCGTCGTCGGCAAGGACGTGCCATTGGCCCTGCTGCAGGTGATCGCCGACCTCTCGGAGGACTCGCTCCATCGCGGCCTCGAGCGGCTGCAGCGGGCCGAGTTCCTCTACGAGACCGGCGGGTTTCCGGACCGGGAGTATTCCTTCACGCACGCGCTCACCCACGAGGTCACCTACGGCGGCCTGCTCCAGGAGCGACGCCGCGTCCTGCACGCGCGGGTGCTCGAGGCCCTCGAGCAGCCCGGCGCGGGACGAAAGCAGGAGCAGATCGAGCAGCTCGCGCACCACGCCGTGCGGGGGCAGCTGTGGGATCGGGCCGCCCGGTACCTTTATCAGGCGGGCGAAAAGGCCCTCGCCGAGGCCGGATATCGCGCCGCGGCGACGTTCTACGAGACGGCGATGGAGGCGCTCGAGCGGCTCGGCGAGGCCGCCGATCGCTCGCTCTACATCGATGTGTGCCTCGAGCTGTGGTCGGCCCGGAGCGTCTTCGGTCAGTACGAGGGGTCGCGCGAGCTCGGCGAGAAGGCCGAAGGGCTGGCCCGAGCCCTCGGCGACGGGCCGCGGCTCGCCCAGGTGCAGCTGCGGCAGGCTCAGGCCATTTCGTTCAGCGGCGTGATGCCGGGAACATTGCCGCTGGCCATCGAGAAGGCACGTGAAGCCTTCGACCGCGCCGATCCCAGCGACCTGCGCACGCGGAGCTACGCGCGCTTCATTGTTGGATACGCCTCTCGCGATCTTGGACGCCTCGAGGAAGCCCTGCGGGAATTCGACGCCGGCCTCGCGCTCTTCGAGCCGGTGGATCGGCACGGTCAGGACGCCGGCCTGGTGTTTCCCATCTGCGTGAGCCTCGGCGCCTGGCGCGCCGAAACCTACGCGGCCCTGGGCGAGTTCCGGCAGGCCCTCGCCTCGGCGCGAGAGGCTCTGGGGGTCGCGACCGAGATTCATCACGCCTCGAGCCTCTCGGTCGGCAACATGTACGTCGGCATGGTCCATGTCCGTCGCGGGGAACTGGAAGCCGGCGTTCCGTTTCTCGAGCGCGGGCTGGCCATCGCGGGCGAGCACGGCCTCCACCTGGCGATCCTCCGCGCGGGCACCGAGCTCGCCCACGCCCTCGTCATGCTGGGCGAGCGCGATCGGGGCCTGGAGGTGCTGGCTTCGGCTCGCGCGAGGTCGGACGTCAGCGCGCACCACGGATCCGCGACGGGCTACGGAACGGTGACGGCGAGCACCTACCTCGCGGCGGGCTGCCCGACGGAGGCACGCGTCGAAATCCAGAATGGACTGGCGGCGGTGGCCGAGCGGAATGCGCGGGGCCACCTCGCTCCGCTGTTGCGTCTCGAGGCCGAGCTCCTTACCCGGGAGGACGTAGCCGGCGCGGGCGAGCGTCTCCAGGAAGCGCTCGCAACGGCCGTGGAGCTCCGGATGCGCCCCGAAGCCGCCCACTGCCACCTTGGTCTCGCAAAGCTCTACCGGGAAGCTGGCCAGCGCGCCGAGGCTCGAGAGCACCTCACGATCGCGGCGACGATGTACCGCGAGATGGCAATGCGGTTCTGGTCGGAGCGGGCCGAGGCGGAGCTGAAGGACTTGGCTTGACTCTCTCACTCCCCTCTGGGGTCAGCCGACTCTTCCTCTCCCCTCGGGGGAGAGGGCCGCAGTTCGAGCCGAGACGGGGCCCGCGGTTCGAGCCGAGAGGCACAGCCACGAGACGAGGGCTGGGTCAATCCCGCAGGCGAGAAGCCCGGCGAGGCGAGGGCTGAGAAAGGTCAGGGATAGGCCCGTCACGTCATGCCCGTCTATGTCGCCCACCGCCTGCTCCAGGCCCTCTTCGTCTGCCTGGGCATCTCGATCATCACCTTCCTCCTGCTCCACGTGGCGGGCGATCCCGTCCTCTTGCTGCTCCCTCAGAGCGCCTCGGACGCCGACGTCCTCCTGCTCAAGCAGAAGCTCGGCCTCGACCGGCCGCTCGTGGTCCAGTACCTGGCCTTTCTCGGTGACGCCCTGCGGGGCGATCTCGGCCAGTCACTGTTCACTCAGGAACCGGCCTTCGCGCTGATCCTCGAGCGGATGCCGGCCACCCTCGAGCTGACCCTGGCGGGAACTCTGGTCGGGCTGGCCGTCGCCATTCCGCTCGGCGTCCTGGCAGCCATCCGGCGCGGCTCCTTTCTCGACCGCCTGAGCACGGTGAGCGCTGTCGGTGGCCAGGCCATGCCGATCTTCTGGCTCGGGATCATGCTGATCATCCTCTTCGCGGTGAAGCTTCGGATGCTGCCGGCCTCGGGACGAGGGACGCTCGCTCACCTGATCCTGCCGGCGATCACCCTGGGTGTGTACCTGGCCCCACTGACGATGCGCCTCACGCGCTCCGGAATGCTCGACGTGCTGACCCAGGACTACATCCGCACGGCGCGCGCCAAGGGTGTGGTCGAGCGGGTGGTGCTCTTCAAGCACGCGCTCCGCAACGCGGCCATCCCCATCGTTACCATCCTCGGCATCCAGTTCGGGCGATTGCTGGGAGGAGCCATCGTCACCGAGACCGTCTTCGCCTGGCCGGGCGTGGCCTCGCTGGCCGTCAAAGCGATCCGCACCTACGACTACCCGGTGGTGCAGGGCAGCGTGGTCTTCCTCGCCCTGCTCATCGTCCTGGTCAACCTGCTCACCGACGTGGCGGTGGCCTGGCTCGACCCGCGCATCCGGCTTGGGGGTGACCGTGACTAGTGCGCAGCGGCTCAGGCCGCTCGCGGCCGGCGGCGTCATCCTGATCGTGGCGGTCGGCGCGGCGCTCGTGGCCCCGGCCCTCGCGCCCCACGATCCGTACGCCCAGGCGGTGGGCTCGCGGCTGATTCCTCCCGTGTGGGAAGAGGGCGGGAGCTGGGCGAACCCGCTCGGCACCGACCCGCTCGGCCGCGACCTGCTCTCGCGGATCATCTACGGCGCCCGGATCTCCATCAGCGCGGGGGCACTGGCCGTCGCGGTCTCCATGATCTTGGGTGTGCTGATGGGGCTGGTTGCGGGCTATTACGGCGGGCGGGCGGACACGGCGATCAGCAATCTGGTCAACCTGATGCTCGCGTTCCCGTTCCTGCTGCTCGCACTCGCGGCGGTGGCCGTGCTGGGGCCGGGCTTCCGCAACATGGTCATCGTGCTCGGCATCACCGGCTGGCCCATCTACACGCGCGTCGTCCGCGCCGAGACCCTCAAGTATCGAGAGCGAGAGTTCATCTTGGCCGCGCGCGCCCTGGGCCTGGGAAGCTGGCGCGTCATCTGGGGCCATGTGCTTCCCAACCTCGTCAACACCATCATCGTGATGGCGAGCCTCGAGGTGGCGCGGATGATCATCCTCGAATCCTTCCTGTCCTTCCTCGGGCTCGGCATCCAGCCGCCGACGCCCTCCTGGGGCTCCATGCTGGGCGAAGGGCGCGTGTACATGTTCACCCACTGGTGGCTCGCCGCCTTCCCGGGGCTCGCGATCTTCATCACGACGCTCGGCATCAACCTCTTCGGCGACGGGCTCCGCGACCTGCTCGACCCGCACCGCGTGCTGACCGCGGCCACCGCGCGGACCGAGTGAGGGCCGAACACGCGACGCGTATCCGTCCCGCGTCGCAGCGGCGGTATTGCCGGCCCTGGACGCGTTGGCTATAGTTGGAGCCCTTGCCCGAGAGGAGGTGAGTAGACAGCGCGAGCATGCACATCCACTACTGTGAGCGCGGTGGCACGGGGCTCTTCGACGAGCCGCTCAACGCGGTGACGAACGGGTCGTTCTTCATCGCGGTGTGGCTCACCTGGCGGCACGGCAAGCGCGAGGACGCCCTCTCCCCGGGGTTGTGGGTCCTGATCGCTCTCTCGATCGCGGTCGGCATCGGCAGCACCCTGTGGCATACGCTCGCGACTCCATGGGCTCAGCTGCTCGATGTCACTCCGATCCTTCTGTTCCAGCTTTGCTTCCTGTGGCTGTACGGTCGCGGGCGTGTTGGCCTGCGCTGGGAGGTCGTCGCGCCGCTGCTCGTTCTCTATGTGGCGGCCGCCCTGTGGGGGCGGCAGCATCGAGAATGGCTCAACGGCATCCTGGCCTACACGCCGGCGCTGGTGCTCTCGCTGGTCGTTGGGCTCGATCATTACCTCCGGAGCCGGCGGGAACCCTTCCTCGTCTTGGCGGCGGCAGCGGTGTTTTGTCTATCCCTGTTCTTTCGGACGATCGATCTGGCCGTATGCCGGTCATTGCCCGTTGGCACTCACTTCCTGTGGCATACCCTCAACGGCGTGGTGTTGTTTCTGCTGATGCGCACGGTGATCGTCAGTAGCTCCAGGGCGGCTGGTGCGGATGAGTTGTCTTCACGGGTGCTGAATTGAATCGACCGCGGTCGTGAGCCGGCATGGGGCGCTGTACCTCGAGGACTTCAGGCCGGGCGACCGCTTCCGGTCAGCGGAGCTCACGGTGTCCGAGGCCCTGATCCTCGAGTTCGCCCGCTTCTACGACGCTCAACCGTTCCACGCCGACCCCGAGGCGGCCAAGGCCACGGTCTACGGCGGCCTCATCGCGAGCGGAATCCAGACGATCGCCATCACCTTCAAGCTGTTTCTCGAAACGGGGGCGCTCGCGGCGTGCAGTCTCGGCTCTCCGGGCCTCGACGAGATCCGCTGGAAGCTGCCGGTTCGCGCGGGCGACACCGTGCGCGTGGAGGTGGAGGTGCTGGAAGCGCGGGACTCGACGTCGAAGCCGGATCGCGGGATCGTGCGCCTGCGCTATACGGCGTTCAACCAGCGCGGCGAGGCAGTGATGACCATGATCGGCAATCAGCTCTGCCGCCGCCGCCCGGATTGAGGGGCGGCGAGCCGCGCCTTGACGGGGTGCGGTCCTGGCGGGAGTATCGGAGCCAATGAGCCCCCGCACCCACCGACGGTGGCGCAGGTTCGCCCTCGAAGTCGTTCTCCTGGCGCTTGGGCTTTGTCTCGGCACGCTGTCGGCGCCGGCACTTGCCCAGCCGCCCACCAAGGCGCGCATTGGCTACCTCGCCTCCAGCTCGTATGTGCATCCTGCCTTCGGTGACCTCCTCTTTCGTGAGGTGATGTCGGTCACGGGCGGCATGTGGGGAGGAAACCTGGTCCTCCTGAGTCGATCCGCCGCCGGCAGCGACGATCGCCTGCCGAGCCTCGCGAGGGAGTTGGTTGAGGCCCGGGTCGATATCATCGTCGCCGAGGGCCAGGCCGCCGCGTTGGCCGCGAAGGCGGTCACGCGGACCGTACCGATCGTCATGGCGATCAGCGGGGATCCAGTCCAGGCTGGACTGGTCGCGAACCTGGCGCGACCCGGCGGCAATGTGACGGGCGTGACTTCTCTCGCGTTGGAATTGGCCGCGAAGCGTCTTCAGCTGATCAAGGATGTCGTGCCGAAAGCCAGCCGGGTGGCGGTCCTGTGGAATCCGGCGAGCCCGGAGAAGGAGCTCGAGTGGAAGGAGCTGCGGGCTGCCGCGAGCAAACTCGGGGTGACACTTCAATCCCTTGAGCTGCGCCGCCCGGGCGACTTGGAGCCGCGGCTCGACAGCGCGGTCAGCGACCATGCGGGCGCGCTTCTGCTGCTGGACGACTCGCTCACGCTGAGCCTCGCGGCAGACATCACGACTGCGGCCGAAAGGCGCCGGCTGCCAGCGATCTATGGGTGGGACCGATACATGACCGTGGAGCCGAAGGGGCTCATGGCGTACGGGCCCACGGTGTTGGAGCTCGCGAAGACGGCGGCCAGGTACATGGACAGGATTCTCAATGGCGCCAAGCCGGGGGACCTCCCGGTTGAGCAGCCGACGAAGTTCGAGCTCGTGATCAACGCGAAGGCGGCAAGAGCGCTCGGTCTGACGATTCCACCGTCGCTCGTGTTGCGGGCGGATCGCGTGATCCGATGAGGCGCCGAGTGGGCGCTCCGGGGCGGGGAGGATCGCGGTGAGTCGAGCGCGATGGGGGTAGACACGATGTTCAGCGACCGAGAGAAGGCATACCTCAAGAGCCAGCGCCTCGCCCGGATCGCCACGGTGTCGGCGGGGCTGCAGCCTGATGTCGCGCCGGTCGGCTTCGAGTTCGATGGGGAGCGGTTCTTTGTCGGCGGCTTGGATCTGAAGCGGACTCTGAAATTCCGGAACGTCGAGGCGGGCAACCTGAAGATTTCGTTGGTCGTCGACGATCTCGAGACCGTGCAGCCGTGGAAGCCGCGTGGAATCAAGGTACACGGACACGCCGAGATCGTTGAGAGAACGGGGCAGTTGGGACGCGGCGTCTATCTCGCGATCGAGCCGGAGCGCTACTGGAGCTGGGGCATCGAGGGGCCCGCCATGGTGGACGGCAAACCGATCATCAAGCGCGGGCGGTAGACGTCGCGCCGCCCGGCCCCGCCGGACGCGTGAGCCCCGGGGTCACCAGGTATGGATCTGCTCTACCGCACGATGGCTGTGCTCATCGAATACCCGTGGCTCGCCTCGGTGCCTGGCGGGACCTTCCTCGCCCTATTCGTGGTGTCGCAGAAGCTCGTGCTCTTGACCGCGGCCCTCGCATGGCTCGTGTATCTTCCCTACGAGTACGCGATGAAGCTCCGGATTCTCTGCTCGGGAGAGTGCAACATCCGGATCGATCTCCTGGTTCTCTACCCGGTGCTCTTCGCCCTCTCGGTGGCCGCCTGCATCGTCTTCGTAGGGACGCTGCTGAAGCCCCGCGGGTAGCCGTGGAATGGCGGGCGTACAATCGGGCCCATGGCCCTCCGCCACCTGGCGCTCAGGACCCGCGACCTGGACGTGACCAAGCGCTTCTACGTGGAGGTGCTGGGGCTGCGCGAAGCCTTCCCGCATCCGGGCATGCTCTTTCTCGAGACGCCGGGCGGCGGCGATCTGCTCAACTTCGTCCGCGTCCGTCGCCGGGTGGATCCGCGCGCGGGCGGGCTCGATCACTTCGGCCTCTATGTCGGGCGGAGACGCTTCGCAGCCCTGGGGCGGCGCCTCAAGGACGCGCGGGTGAAGGTGGTGGGGCGGCGCGGGCGCTGGTCGATCTACGTCAAGGATCCCAACGGCTATACGGTCGAGCTCTACGCCGACTGAGAGGGGGACACAGTGCGGCTCAAAAAATCCGCGGCAGATCTGATCCAGTGGGAGCGTGTCTGCCGTGTGGCCACGGCAGGCCAGAGCGGCGTGCCTCACCTGGTGCCCGTCTGCCATGTGCTCCACGGGGGCAAGATCTATTTCGGCTCGGGCGACGACGGGCGCAAGGTGAAAAACCTCAAGGAGAATCCTCACGTCACCGTGACCGTGGACTGCTACTCAGAAGCCTGGGGGAACCTCAAGGGCGTGATGGTTCAGGGACGGGCGAGAGTGATCGAGCGGGGCGCGCGGTTCAGGCAGGCTCGCGCGCTGCTCTACAAGAAGTACCCGCAGTACCCTCGCGAGGCCGCCCTCGATCCATCCGACTCCGTCGTCATCGAGGTCACGCCCACCCGCGTCTTTTCCTGGGGATTGGACTAGCGAGCCTCCTCGGCGTTCGCGCCTGCGGCCGGCCGCCGTTCGGTAAACGTTACATTCTTCCGTGTAATTAGTGCCTTTTCCGCGGCACCCGTCGCAGCGAGCCAATTTCTTCCTCCTGGAATGCCTTGGAAATCCAGCGGTTCTCCCGGCCTCTGGCTCGCGCGCCATTGGCACGCAGGTTGCCGCTGGATCAGGCGGGCACTCGTGTCCCAATAGCGGGTGCCGAGGAGGGCAAGGCGAT
>DASSSH010000176.1:0-5216 GCA_035708525.1 Candidatus Methylomirabilota bacterium | reverse complement strand
AGCTCGGGAGGATCACCACCTGTCCGCCCATCCAGAGCTGGGTGAGCGTGAAGCCGAACGGCGCGGTGTGGTGGAACGGGCCCGCATGAAGCGCGACGTCGTGCGCGCCGATCCCGTACTCGAGGGCCCAGTAGTGGTAGGCGAGCGCGCGGTTGCGATGGGTGACCATCGCCCCCTTGGGCCGGCCGGTGGTGCCGGAGGTGTAGCCGAGATAGAAGAGGTCGCGCTCGGATACGACACTCGGCGGTTCGTCCGCCGGTGCCGACTCGAGGTCAGCAAGCGATGCCAGATCCCCCGGTGACGCGTCCCCTGAAGGGATCGTCAACAGCCCGGGAACGGCCGCCCGCGCCTCCTCCACCGCATCCCGAAACGCGCTCCCGAAGATCAGGCCCCTGGCGCCGGAATCCCGCAGGTGATAGACGATCTCGGGCCCGCGCAGCCGGTAGTTCAGCGGGACCATGACGATCCCGCTCTTGGCGAGCGCGTAGCCGACGACGACATAGTCGAGGCCGTTCGGCAGGACGATGCCGAGGCGATCGCCCTTGGCGAAGCCCGCGCCGAGCAGGCCGTTGGCGAGGCGGTTGCCGAGGGCGTTGAGCTCGCCGTGGGCGAGCGCGGCCGTGCCGCACGTGATGGCCACGTGGTCCGGACCGCGCTCGGCGGCGAGCCGCAGCGCCCTGCCGACGGTGAGCTCGACCATCGGGGATCAGGCCAGCACCATCCAGAGATCCTTCTTGGGCTTGACGGGGAGCAGGCCGAACTCCGCGCCCTTCTCGATCTCGAAGTAGGCGGACTCGATGAGGGCGCCGTTCAGCGGCTCGGACGTGTACATCTCGATGAGGCGCGTCTCCGCGAGCTTGGCCGCGGCCTCCGTCTCGAGGCCTTGCGTGGGGCGGTTGTCCCGGATGGTGCGGGCGGGATCGCTCCGGATCAGGCTGACGGCCTCGCGCACGGTCGCGGCGATTCCACGCGCCAGGTCGCGGTTGGCGGCGATCCAGTCCTCGTAGGCCACGACGCCGAGCAGGAACATATCCTTGCCGGTCAGCCGCTTCCACTCCGTGCGGACCCGGACCAGCTCGCGCGTGGTGCCGGCGCTCACCATGTTGGTCGGATAGGGCTCATAGATGTTGAAAGCCTCGACCTCCCTGGTCTCCAGGAAGCGCCGCCCGGCCTCGGGCGCCGCGAAGACGATCTGAAAGTCCTTCTCAGGATCGACGCCCAGCATCCGCGCCACGGTGTAGAAGGATTGATAGGTCCCCGACGTCCGGGTGACAGCCGCCACCTTCTTGCCCTTGAGGTCCGCCAGGCTCGTGTAGGGCGAGTCCTTCCGGACGAGGAGGGACGAGTGGTTGATCGTGAGCGCCTCGAAGCAGCGGAGGGGGTGGCCCTTGGCGTCGGCGAGGGCGACGATGGGATTCGCCAGGCACCCGACGGGCTTCGACTTGAGGACGAGGGCATCGGCCAGCGCGGTGATCTGCAGGTTCGCCGGCTCCCACAGCGTCCCGCGCTTCTCGTCAAGCCGATGCCGCCGCACGGTGTCGGTCATCATCTTGATCGAGCCGGCGTGCGTGGAGGCGAAGGGCACCTTCACCAGCTCCTTGCCTTGCGCCCGGACGGTCTCGAGCCGCATGCCGGGAAGGCCGAAGACCAGACCGGCCGCCGCGCCGGCGCCCGCCACGAGGAACTCCTTCCGGGTCATGTCCATGGTGCCCTCCCTCGCTGACTCACTCGGTCAGCGTCGCAATGACCTCGCGCTGCAGCTTCAACACCATCGGATCCTCGAAGTCGCGGGGCCGCCCCACGTCCACGACGACTTCCCGGAGGATCTTCGCCGGGCGCGCCGACAGCACGTAAATCCGGTCCGCGAGATACACGGCCTCGAGCGCGTTGTGGGTGACGAACACTACCGTATGGCGCTCTTCGTTCCAGAGACGCAGCAGCTCGGTGCGCATGCGGCGCGCCGTGAGCTCATCGAGGCTGCTGAAGGGCTCGTCCATCAGCAGCACCTGCGGACGGATCACGAGCGCCCGCGCGATGGCCACCCGCTGCTGCATGCCGCCGGAGAGTGTCAGCGGATAGGCGTTCGCGAACTCGGTGAGGCCCACGAGCTCGAGGTAGCGCTGCACCCTGCTCCGGGTCTCGCGCGCGTCGAGCCCCGCGGCCCGCGCGGCGAAGGCGATGTTCTCGGCCGCCGTCCGCCAGTTCAGCAGCCGCGGCTCCTGGAAGACATACCCCGTGCGGGCGAGCAGGTGGTCCCGGCCGTCGATGAGAATGTCCCCCGCATCCTCGGTCACGGTCCCCGCGAGGGTGTGGAGGATCGTGCTCTTGCCGCAGCCCGACGGCCCCACGACGCAGACGAATTCCCCCCCGTCGATGGACAGCGAGAGGTCGTCCAGCACCAGGAGCCGCTTGTCACCCGCGCCCGGGAAGGTCTTGCGCAGCCCCCGGACCTCGATCGTGCCGTTCACGTGGCCGCCGCTCCCAGCGTCAGACCGGCCACCCGCGGGCGCCATGCGGTCAGGCGCGTCTCGAGGAGCTTCAGCACGCCGAACTCGAGGACGAACATCACGAGGGTAAAGGACAGCGTCCAGGCCAGGACGCCCTGCATCGACAGGAGCTCGCGGGCCTGGATGATCTTGTAGCCGACTCCGCTCGTGGCCCCGAAAGTCTCCGCGATGACCACCGTCTTCCAGCACAGGGCCAGCCCGAACCGCAGCGCGGCCAGCGCGAACGGCACGAGCTGGGGCAGGATGACGGTACGAATGATCGTCCAGCGGCTGGCCTTGAAGACCATCGCCATCTCGACGACCTTCCGGTCGATGGCCTTCGTGCCCTCCCACAGGTTGACGGTCAGGATCGGGGTGACGACCATGAAGATGGCGAAGACCTGCGCGACGGTGCTCAGCCCAAAGAGCATGAGCCCGATCACCGCCCAGGCCAGCCCGGGGATGGTCAGTCCCACGAGCACCGGCCCATCGAAGAAGAGCTCCCAGAACCGGGCGAGCCCCATCCCCACTCCGACCACGACGGCGACGCCGAACGAGGCGAGGAGGCCGAGGATGACCCGCAGCATCGTCCAGTACATGTGAACGAAGAAATCGCCCGACGCGATGATCCGTCCCGTCTCGACGATCACCAGCACCGGCCCGGGAAGGTAGCTCGGCGGGAAGAACAGGGAGATGACATGCCAGAGCGCCAGCAGCGCCACGCCCGAGCCGAGCCGGATCAGAAATCCGCGCATGCCTCAGCCGATGACCTTGTGCTGCATGAGGTACGGAGACTTGAGGTCCGGGCGCACCGTCACCGGGCGAGTGGGCAGCAGCGCGATTGCCCGACCGGTGTGCGTTGGCTCCCCGCGCTGATTGCGCGCCTCCAGCTCGATCTCGATGAGGTTGTCGTCTTCCTCGACCCATTTCCGCGCGATCTTGCCGCGGCATTCCAGAGTGTCGCCGGGCCTCACGAGGATGACGGCGCGGGCGGAGAACATCCGCAGCGGGCGATCGAAGAGCCAGTCGGTCAGCAGCTGGCTCAGAAATCCCATGCCGAGCATGCCGTGGGCGAAGACGCCCTTCATCCCCGCCTCCCGCGCGATATCCTCGTCCACGTGGCTGGGATTGAAGTCGCCCGATGCCGCCGCGTACTTGCTCAGCTGCAGGCGCGTGATGGGCGGCTTCTTCAGCACGGGCAGCTCGTCGCCGACTGCGACGTCCTCGAAGTAGGGGCCCTGGTGCATCTCCATGACGCTCGCCTCCTCAGTCGTGGACGAAGAACAGCTGGG
Source organism: Candidatus Methylomirabilota bacterium (assembly GCA_035708525.1). Lineage (GTDB taxonomy): Bacteria > Methylomirabilota > Methylomirabilia > Rokubacteriales > CSP1-6 > DASSSH01. The sequence continues at coordinate 1,438 of DASSSH010000176.1, read as the reverse complement.
TGGCCTCGACGACCTTCTCCCCCCGCTCGTTCTTGCAGGTGATCAGCACCGTGAAGTAGTCGAGCTGGCCGTAGGTCTTGCTCGGCTTCCGGCCCACCTCGATGACCTTGACGCGATGAAAGATCCGGTCGCCCGGCCGCATCGGCCGGTGGTACCAGATGGTCTGCTCCCCGTGCAGCAACTTGGGCAGAGGGAAGTTGAGCTCGGACAGCAGCAGCGCGGTCTTGCCCGTGCGGAACGTGTTGATGAAGGTGGGCGGTGCCACCACGCCGTCACCGCCGGCCGCCCGGGCGGCCCCCGCGTTGAGGAAGAGCTCGTTGTAGTCCTCGAGCGATTCGCAGAACGCGCGGATCGCCTCGTGCGTCACGACCGATTCGGTCCAGGCGGTCTCCTTGCCCAGTGCCGCCATGTCGATGGCCATCTAGCGTCTCCCTTCCGGCAGCGCTCCCTCTGGAGCCGTGCCACCCATGAGCGTCGAGATGCGGCGGGCCGCTTCGCGCACGCGCTCGCCAATCCCCGTCAGCTCCTTTTCGTCGACAACGGACAGGGGAAAGACCGTGCAGAGCGCCGCGGCGATCGCCCCGCCGGCGGCGAAGATCGGCGCGGCGACCGCCCCCGCCCCCCGCGTGCTCTCCTCGCAGTTCCACGCGATGCCCTCGTTCCGGACCGTAAGGAGGTGCCGCTCCAAGTCGGCGCGGGAGGTGATCGTCTCCTGGGTCAGCGGCGGGAGCCCGACCGCGGCAACGACCTCCTCGAGGAGCCCGGCGCGGCCGTAGGCGAGCAGGATCTTGCCCGCCGCCGTCGCATGCAGGTGACGGCGCTCCCCGACGCGGAGGATCACGCGGAGGGCCTGCGGGCTCTCCACGCTGGCGACGACCAGCAGATGCGGCTTGTCGAGAACGGCGACGTGCGCCGATTGGCGGGTCTGCGCGACCAGGAGACCGAGCTGCGGGAACGCGATCCGGGATACCGGCTCGCGGTTGACGAAGAGCGTGCCGAGCTGGAACGCACCGGGACCGATCCGGATGCGCTTGGTCTCCGGATCCTGCTCCAGGAAGCGCCACATGCGGAGGCTGGCGACCATGCGGGAGACGATGCTCTTGTGGATGCCCAGCCGCCGGCTGAGATCGCTGATGGAGAGCTCGGCGTCTTCCGTCGAGAAGGCGTGGAGGATCCGCATCGCTCGGTCGAGGGTGCTGATCGTTGCGCCGGCCGCAATCGTGTTGCGCATGGGTGAGCAACACTGTTGCGTAGCCGCGTCGCCTTGCGGAATCTGCCGAACGCTTTATTTCTCTAGGCTGGAAGGACTACTGCTAGGGCTGCCCCCTCACCCTGCCCTCTCCCCCAAGTAGGGGAGAGGGTTCAACAAATCCAGTGCTCCCTCTCCCCTGTGGAGTTGACATCTCCCTCTCCCCTTTGGGGAGAGGGCCGGGGTGAG
>DASSSH010000175.1:0-10321 GCA_035708525.1 Candidatus Methylomirabilota bacterium | reverse complement strand
GAGGCGTACGTGGCAGTTCGAGATGAGCCGCGCAGCGGCGAGGCGAGGGCTGAGTAGATCGTACGTTGAGAGGCGGCGACGACCGAGAACGAGGCAGTTCGAGCTGAGCGACGGCCGAGCGCCGAAGGCGCGAGCGTCGCGAGGCGAGAGTTGAGAAGATCTGGCGACGGCAGATGGCGCGGCGTCAGGCGCCGTACTTGGTGAAGCGTAGGGCGTTGGCCATCAGCAGCGGCATGAGGTCCTGGGCGGGCAGCACGCCGAGGGTGCCGCCCGCGCAGTCGCGCTCGGTGAAGCGGCTCACCGCATCGGCGCCACAGTAGGCGCTCCAGAGCAGGACGGGCACGGGCTGCCAGCCGTGGGCGGCGAGCAGGGCAGGCGTGGCGTGGTCGCCCGAGACCGCGAGCACGTCGGGCTTCAGCCCCAGCACCTGGGGCAGCAGCGCATCGAACCGCTCCAGCGCGCCCACCTTGGCCGCAAAGTCGCCGTCCTCTCCCGCCTTGTCGGTGTCCTTGTAGTGCAAGAAGAAAAAATCGTAGGCATCCCAGTGCTCGCGGAGTGTGGCGATCTCGTCGGCGAACGTGCTGCCCGTTTTGAGCACCTCCATGCCGACCAGCCGTGCCAGGCCGCGATACATCGGATAGGCGGCGACGGCGGCGGCGCGCAGACGGAAGGTGTCGGGAAAGCGTGGCAGCCGCGGCTGCTGATCGAAGCCGCGCAGCAGCAGCATGTTGGCGGGCGCGCTGTCGCGGAGCAGCGGGCGGGCCGCCTCGACGAAGCGATTGACCATGGCGGCCGTTGACTCGGCCTCGGGCGCCAGCGCCTTCACCGGTAGCGGCGTGACGCCGAGCGCCTGCGGGTCCGTCTCGGAAAGCTTCCCCGACAGCCCCGCGCCGCGCAGCACCAGCACGAAGCGGTGCTCCTTGACGGGCTCCACCAGCGCCTCGGCGCCGTCGACGGTGATCCGGCGCAGCCGATCGACGAGGCGCACGCAGGTCTCGGTCGGGATGCGTCCCGCGCGACGGTCGGTGATCCGTCCCTGGGAATCCACCGTGCAGAAATTTCCGCGCGCCGCCACGTCGCCGGGCCTGAGCTCGAAGTCGATGCCGAGCGCCTCGAGCACGCCGCGCCCCACGGGATAGCGAAGCGGGTCGTAGCCGAAGAGGCCGAGATGGCCCGGGCCGCTGCCCGGTGTGATGCCCGGTCCAACGTGACGGAGCAGACCGCACGCGGACCGGCCGGCCAGCGCGTGGAGGTTTGGAATGCGCGCGCTCTCCAGCTCGCTCTTGCCTGTCTCGGGCCGCGGGAGGCCGCCCAGCCCGTCGAGGGAGCACAGCACGATCTTACTCGTGCCCGGCAGCGCGAGGCTGTGAAGGAATTCGAGTTGCATTTAGGCGGACGCTTCCTTGTTCTCGCCGAAGTCGGGGGGCACGGGCGGGCCCCAGACGTAGAGGGCATCCTGCTCCGGCCAGTCCCGTGGCTCCCAGGCGCAGGTCTCCGGGATGTAGTCGAGGTCATAGTAGTACTCGGCGAGGCTGCCCCACGGATCACGGATGTAGTAGAAGTAATTCGAGCCGATCACGTGCCGCCCGAGGCCCCAGCCCGGCTGCCAGCCACGGTCCACCATCCGGAGCGCGCCCATGGCGATCTCGTCCACGCTGCCGACCTGGAAGGAGCCGTGGTGGAAGCCCGGCGCCGTCGAGGTGAGAAACGCCAGGTTGTGGTGGTCGGTCCCGCAGCGGAGAAAGGCGATGGTATCCCGCGAGCGATCGGAGAGCTTCAGGCCGAGCACGCGGGTGTAGAAGTCGACCTGGCGATTCAGGTCTGGGCTGAAGAGCAGCACGTGGCCCAGCTTGCGCGGCGCGATGGGCACATCGCGCGCCGGCGCTCCCCGGACCGCTTGCCGCGGCGTGTAGCCGGGACCGTTGAGCGCCGGCACCGGGTCGGCGGGCGGCTCGGGTCCCGCTTCCTCGCGGATGTTCACGAGATTCCCGTCCGGGTCGCGCACCCAGATGCCGCCTTCAGGCGCGCCCCGCGGCGGCTCGATCTCGTTCACACCAGCCGACGCCAGCGCCTTTTTTGTCCGGGCGAAGTCCTCGCCCGTGGCGCCATAGCAGAGATGATGGAGTTGCTTCCGTGGCCCCGGGAAGAGGAGGACGACCTCCCGGGCCAGGCGGGCGGGCTTGAGCCGGACCGCCTCGCTGTTGCCGGTCGCGTCCACGAGGCCAAAATCCTGATAGTACTTCTGCCCGACGCTCTGGTCGGGTACCTCGAGCGCGTAGTGGAGGAATGCTCTCACCGCCATGATGGGGCTCCCGCGCCGGCGCTACGCGTCCTTGACTGGATTCTCGAGCGTGCCGAGGCCGGTGATCTCCAGGCGCACCGTGTCGCCGGGCTGCAGCGCGACGGGCGGCTTCCGCGAGAAGCCCACGCCCGCGGGCGTGCCGGTGGCGATCAGGTCACCGGGTGACAGCGTGAGGATGCCGGACAGATAGCTCACGATGTAGCGCACGTCGAAGATGAAGTTCTTGGTCGTGCCGTTCTGCATCAGGTTGCCGTTGACCCAGCACTTGAGATCGAGCACGTGCGGGTCGGGGATCTCGGTCTTGTCGGCGATGTACGGACCGACCGGCGCCAGGGTGTCGGCGATCTTGCCGGCGCCCCACTGGGTGGTGACGAACTGAAGATCGCGCGCGCTCACGTCATTGACGATCGTGTAGCCGTAGACGTAGTCCAGCGCCTGCTCGTTGGACACGAACCGCGCGGTCTTGCCGATGACGACCCCCAGCTCCACCTCCCAGTCGAACCGCTTCTCGCCCCGCGGCCGCAGGACGGGCTCACCCGGGTCCTGGATCGCGTTGGCCCACTTGGGAAAGATCGGCGGCTCCTTGGGGGCGGGGTTGTTGGTCTCGGCGGCGTGGTCCTTGTAGTTCAGCCCGATGCAGATGAACTTGCCGGGGTCCGCGATGGGCGCGTGCAGCCGCACCGAGTTGGTTGGATGCGAAACGGGCTGGAACTTGCCGGCCTTAGTCGCCTCGACCATCTCGGAGAGCATGTTCTGGGTCGCGACACCCCCCTCGAGGAAACCCCGCGTGCTCTGCGGGAACAACGCCGCGGCGATCGCGCCGGCACGGACCACGCCTTTGTTGGCCAGGTAGGCCGCGCAGCTGGCGGCTAGATCCACGACGCGGTCCTCGCCCATGAAGCAGCCGAGGCGGGGAGCGTGGCCATCCTGGGAGAACCGGACAATCTTCATTGGGAAGCCTCCGTTATCTTGCTTGAACGTCAAACCATCCAGTTGTGCGGCCGGGCTCCTTCGCGCAAGCGCTCATCCGAACTGTCTTGCTTGAACGTCGAGCCGCCTAGTTTGGCGGCCGGGCTCCTTCGCGCAAGCGCTCATCCGAACTGCCTCGCGTTGGCGTCGAGTCAACAGAGTGCGCCGGGAATCATAGCACCGGTGATGGGTGACGGCCACCGCCTGCTTCAGCGCTCGGGCGTGGTCTTCAGTCGATGTCCACGACGCGGGTGAATTGATCGGCCACGGGCCGCGTGAGCCGGGCCGAGATCACCCACCGCCCCGACATCTCCAGCTCGAGCGTGCCCTGATAGGTCCCGCGCCCCACCGGCCGCGCATCCACGGGCGGCACGTGATGGGAGAGCGGCATGGACGGCATGTCGGCGTGCAGCCTGATCGCGGCGCCGTCCACGGGGCGGCCTGTGGCGCGGTCGGTGAGCACCACGCTGCAGCGCTGGCGGAGGCGCTGGGCTTCTGCCTTACAGCTGATCTCCGCGTTGAACGAGGCAGTCCCGGGCGCCGAGCATGCCGCGCCGATGGCGGCGGCCACGAGCCACGCGCGCTTCACGCGGTCACCGGCCGTCTGCGCCCAAGATAGGCCTCGGCCACGCGGGGATCGCGCCCGAGCGCGGCGGGGGGCCCGTCGAAGATGACCGTGCCCGCGCTGAGCGCCACGACGCGCGCACAGAGGCGGCCGACCACGCCGAGCCTGTGCTCGACCATGATCATCGCGCGCTCGGGACTAGCGGCGCGTTCGATGAGCGTCGCCATGGCGTCGGTCTCCGAGGCGCTCAGGCCGCCACACGGCTCGTCGAGCAGGAGCAGTCGCGGCGCGCCTGCCAGGGCCCGCGCCAGCTCGAGGCGACGGGCCTCGCCGGGAGTGAGCGCCTCGGCCAGATCGTCGCGCCTGGGGCTCAGTTCCGCCCAGGCGACCCAGGGCGCGGGGTCGAGCCGACGGCCGCAGCGGATGTTCTCGGCCACGGTCAGATGGGGAAAGAGCCGGGGTGACTGGAAGGTGCGGGCTACGCCGAGCCGGGCCGCGGCCGCCGGGTCGCGTCCGGCGAGGGCGACGCCGCCGAGCTCGATGCGACCCGACGCCGGCGCCACCAGGCCGCACGCGGCATCGAGCAAGGTCGTCTTGCCGGCGCCGTTCGGGCCCACGAGGCCCATCCGCTCGCCAGCCCGCGCGGTAAGGGTGACGCCATCGAGGGCCCGCGTGGGCCCGAAGATGACGACGACCTCGTGCAGGGTGAGCATCACGTCTGGCCGGCGCGGGCGCGCGCGAAGCGCCGAATCGTCCGCTCGTCGAAGATTCCACGCGGCCGCGCGATCAGAAACGCGGCCACGAGCCCGCCGAAGATGATCATGCGATAGCCGGCGAGGACGCGGAACGATTCGAGCAGTCCGATATCCAGGGCGACCCCTAGGATGGGCCCCAGGGGCGTTCCGAGCCCGCCCAGGAAACCGTAGGCCAGGCTGTGGACGCCGAGCATCACGTCAGCATGTCCCGGCTCGACATAGGTCGCGTAGTGGGCGAAGAGGCCCCCACCGAGTCCCGCCAGAGCGCCGGCGATGACCACCGCGCCGGCGGCGACGCGGGCCACGCGCACGCCAAGCGCGGCGGCGGCGTCCTCGTCGTCACCGAGCATGCGCGCGGCTTCGCCCCAGCGCGAGCGGAGCAGCGCGATCAGTCCGACGACCACCGCCGCGAGGAGCACCCAGATCGCCGCCGCGTACAGTCCCACGGACACACCGCTGGTGAACAAGGCGCGGATACCGCGGAAGCCGTCCGCCCCGGCCGGGCCGACCAGGTCGGGGCCGATGGGGCGCCGGTACTGGAAGACCAGCAGCCCCACGCGCGTGAGCTCGCCGAAGGCCAGCGTTCCGGCGGCGAAGTAGAGCCCGCGGGCCCGTGCCATGGGCGCGGCGAAGAGCACCCCTGCGGCCGCGCCCGCCAGCGCCCCGATGAGGACGCCCACGGACAGCGGGGCGCCCCAGAGCGCCGTCGCCATGCCGGCCGCATAGGCGCCGATCACGAAGAAGCCCTGCTGCCCGAACGAGATGCGCCCCACAAGGAGCAGGAGGTAGGCCGAGAGCGCCACGAAGGCCTCGATCCCGATGCGGATCAGGAGCGATACCGAATAGTCGCTCATCCCCGATCCAGGCCGGCCGAGCGGCCGCGCACGGCTGACACGATGAGCAACAGGGCATAGGCCGCGAGGTCCCGCCACTGCCCGCCCCAATAGGCGAGCGTCTCGGTCTCGACCACGCCGAGGATCAGGCCGCCCAGCACGGCGCCCGAGAGCGAGCCGGCGCCGCCCAGCAGCATGGCGGTGAGCCCCTTCACCGTCGCCCAGAGGCCGAAGTAGGGTGTTACCTGCTGCTGGCTCGAAGCGATCAGGATTCCAGCCGCGCCGCCCACCGCTGAGGCCAGCAGGAACGCGGCCGCCCCCACGGCGGCCACATTGACGCCCATGAGCGCCGCGCCCTCGCGCGAGTCGGTGACGGCGCGGACTGCGATACCGAAGCGAGTCCGATAGAGAACGAGGAAGATGGCGAGCATCAGCACCGTCGCCCCACCCCACATCAGCAGGCCGTCCGAGCGGAAGAGAATCGGACCGAGCTCGACCCCGGGCAGCCAGCCGGGGGCCGGGTAGGGCATGGTGCGGCTCGGCGCGACGAGGGTGACCAGCTCCTGCAGCTGCATGGACACGGCAAAGGAAGAGATCATGGAGACGACCGGCGCCTGGCGTGCGAGGGCGCTGAACGAGCACCGCTCCACATAGAGCCCGGCCAGCACGGCGCCGGCCACGGTGAGCGCGAGTACGGGCAGGAGCGAGCCTGGCCGCGCCCAATGCCATAGCCCGCCCGCGTAGATGCCGACGAGCACTGCCGGGCCGAAGGCCAGGTTCAGCCGGCGCAGGACCCCGAAGATCAGGGTGAAGCCCAGCCCCAAGAGCGAGTAGGTGGCCCCCAGCATGACGCCGTCGGCCAGGGCCTGGATGAGATCCGTCACAGCTGAGGGTTACCTCCCGACGCTCCTGAACGGCGGCGTCACGGTGCGCGGATTATCGGTCGTCACGTCGTCGAACGTCAATCGGGGCGATCCCTGTACAACAAGCGACTCGGTGCTCGATAATGGCCTTCGTGCTTCGTGTGGCCCCGGTGCCCCCGGACTTCCCGACGCGCATGCCGTCTGCGCAAATGAGCGCCGCCGGAATCGTGTTACGCGCGTGCGTGCGCTGCGACAACCAGGGGTGAGCCATGGAGTACCGGACCTTGGGGCGGACGGGTCTGAAGGTGGCGGCGCTGGGCTTCGGCTGCGGCAATGTCGGTGGCCTCATGGTGCGAGGAACCCCTGCGGAACGTGAGCGCGCCGTCGCCCGCGCCATCGAGCTCGGCATCAACTACTTCGACACCGCCCCAGCCTACGGCGACGGCCTCTCCGAGCAGCATCTCGGCCAGGCGCTGAAGGCGCTCAAGGCCCGGGTCTATGTCGGGACCAAGGTCCGGCTCGCCCCCGGAGACCTGAATCACATGGCACCGGCGATCGGGCGGTCGCTGGAGGCGAGCCTGGGCCGGCTCGGCAGCGACCGGGTGGACCTCCTGCAGCTCCACAACGCGATCGCTCCCGAGCGCCGCGGGAACACGCTCGGCGTGGCCGACGTCCTCGAGCAGGCCGTCCCCGCTCTCGACAAGCTGCGCCGGGAGGGCAAGATCGGCTTCTGGGGCATCACGGCTCTCGGTGACACCGAAGCCCTCCATCGCGTGGTCGACTCCGGGGCTATGGACAGCGCGCAGGTCTTCTTCAATCTCCTGGATCCGAGCGCCGGGATCGAAGTGCCGCCGGGCTTCCCCGGGCAGGACTTCCACGGACTGCTCGCCCGCGCTCGCGTGCAGCGGGTCGGGGTGATCGTCGTCCGCGTCCTCGCCGGCGGCGCGCTCAGCGGTACGCCGGCGCGCCACCCGGTCGCCGCGCCCGCCGTCGAGCCGATCGCCACCGGCCCCGATTACGGGACGGACGTTGCCCGCGCCCAGGGTCTCACGAGGCTGGTCGACGAAGGCCACGTGGAGAGCCTCGTCGAGGCCGCGCTGCGCTTCCCGCTCGGCATGGACGCCGTCTCCACGGTCCTCCTCGGCTATTCGACTCAGGCGCACCTCGAGTACGCGGCCGCGTCGATGGCGAAGGGCCCGCTGCCCCCGGCGGCCCTCGACCGGCTGGTCGAATTCTGGAGCGAGCTCGCCGGCACTCCCCGAGACAACCGAACGTAGGCCGCGGCGCGGTGTGAGGCCGGCGGGCGGGTCCGCACGGCCTTATTTGATGAAGCCGAAGAGCCGCGGGAGGAAGAGAACGGTCTCGGGCACGAAGGCGACGAGGAAGAGGACGGCGATGATGGCCGCGAGGAAGGGCAGCAGCGGACGGATGAGCCTTTCCATGGGCAGCCCGCTGATGGCCATGCCGAGGAAGAGGCAGAGACCGACGGGCGGGGTGACGTGGCCGATGGCCGAGGCGATCACGCAGACCATGCCGAAGTGGATCGGGTGCACGCCGAGCGCCCCGGCCGTGGGCAGGAGCACGGGCACCGTGATGAGGATGATCTCCGACGGGGTGAGGAAAGTTCCCAGGATGATGTAGAGGACGATCACCACGCTCAGGAAGATCCACCAGGTTGGGGCCACGGCGGTGATGGTCTCGGCCACGCGGATCGGGAACTTGGAGTAGGTCAGCACCCAGCCGAAGGCGCCGACCAGCCCGATGATCAGCCCGATGACCCCGCTGAGTCGGGCCGAGTCGGCGAAGATCCCCGGCAGCTCGCGCCAGCTGAGCTCCCGATAGCAGATCGGCGGCACCGCGAGGGCGTAGACGACGGCGACGGCCGCCGCCTCCGTCGGCGTGAACAGGCCGATCAGGATGCCGCCCATGATGATGACCGGGATCATGAGGGCTGGGAGCGCGTTGCCGAGGGCACGGAAGAAGATCGGGACAGTCGGCACGGGCTCCTTCGGGTAGTTCCGCCGCCGCGCGATCACGAAGGTGGGCACCGCCATGCCGATGCCGATGAGCAGCCCGGGCAGGTAGCCGCCGGCGAAGATGGCGGCCACCGACTCATCCGCCATCCAGGCGTAGATGACGGCGATGATGGAGGGCGGAATGATGGGCGCCAGGATGGCGGTGCAGATGGTCAGCACCGTGGCGAAGTCCTTGTCGTAGCCTTTGCGGACCATCTGGGGGATGAGGAAGGTCCCGAGCGCCGAGACATCCGCCACGGCCGAGCCCGAGATCCCGCCGAAGATCATGCTGTCCACGATGTTGACGTAGGCGAGCCCGCCCCGCAGCCAGCCCACCATCACGGTGGCGAGATCGATGATGGCCCGCGCCACACCGCCCCGCGCGGCCAGGTTGCCGGCCAGGATGAACAGGGGCGCCGAGAGCAGGATGAAGGAGTCCGACAGCAGCCCCACGAACCGCGCGGGAATCACGATAGGGTTCAGGACGGGGAAGAGGAAGGCCGCCGCGAGGGCGCCCACGCCGAGCGCGATGCCGATCGGCATCCCGAGGATGATGAAGGCGATGAAGACGATCAGGAGGGTTTCCGCCATAACGCGAGGCAGGCCTTGCCGAGACGCCAGGCCATGGGCAGGATGATCAGCGCCGCGCCGACGGGGACGGCGGCATAGACATAGCCGAGCGGCAGGCGAAGCCCGGCGCTCTCCTGGAGCTGGAGGTTGGGAACAAGCACGAAGCTCGACTTGATCAGGGAGAGGAAGAGCAGGATACCGGCCCCCTCGGTCAGGACTCGACAGACGGCCCGGCCGCGGGATCCGAAGCGATCGCGGAAATAGTGGAGCGAGGTGTGCTCGCCGCGGTGCATGGCCGCCGCGGCGCCGATCATGACGAGCCAGACGAAGAGGTAGCGGGGAACCTCGTCGAGCCCCTCCACTCCCACGCTGAAGACGTAGCGGAGGACAACCTGGAGAAAGACCGCCCCGGCCATCAGGGCGAGCAGGCCGCCGCCCAGCAGGCCGAGCCAGTCGTAGAGCCGCCGGCCGGGCCGGCCGAAGGGCTCCTCGGGGAAGGTCACGCCTACTTGAGGCTCAGGATATGGTCAACGACCTTGCGGGCATCCTTGCCCGCGGGCGTCGCGTAGAACTCCTCGTAGACGCTCCTGGTCGCCTCGCGGAACGGCGTGGGATCGGGCTTGGTGATCGTGACGCCCTTGGCCCGGACCTGCTCCTGGATGCTCTTGTCCTCGTCCAGGATGAACTTGCGGTTCCACTGCTCGGCGTACCGGGCGGCCTCGAGGATCGCCCCCTGCGTGGCCGCGTCCTGCTTGGCCCAGGAGGCCTTGGACATCGTGAGCACGATCACCTGATGGGTATGGCGGACGTCCGCCACGTACTTGACGATATCGTAGAACTTGTTGTGGTAGAAGGTGTTGACGCCGCCCTCGGCGAAGTCGATCACCTTGGTCTGAAGCGAGGTGGCCACCTCGGTGAAGGCGATGGCCGTCGGGATCATCCCGAGCGCCTTGAAGGTGGCGACCAGGATCTTGTCCTCCTGCACGCGCACCTTCTTACCCTTGACGTCGGCGATGGAGTTGATCGGGGCATGGCCGTAGATGCCGCGGTAGCCGGCGGCGATGAAGCCCAGGAGCTTGAAGCCCTTCCGGTCCAGGACGGGCTCGTAGTACTTCCGGATGAAATCGCTGCCGTCGAGTGCCGCGTAGACGTGCGGGTAGTCGCGGAAGAGGTAGGGTAGCTGAAACGCCGACATCTCGGGCACGAGGGTCGAGAGCGGCGCCGCCGTCACCGGCGTGAAGTCCACGGCGCCGAGCTGCACCTGGGTGGCGACCTCTCGCTCACCGCCCAGGGCACCCGAGTGGTGGTGGATCACCTTCACCTTGCCACCCGTCAGCTCGCCGAGCTTGTCGGCGAACTGCTGGGCCGCCAGCGTGGTCCCATGCTTTGCCGGGTTGATGTTCCCCATGACGAGCTCGCGCGTCTGAGCGGCCGCCGGCGCCACGGTCA
>DASSSH010000174.1:0-5772 GCA_035708525.1 Candidatus Methylomirabilota bacterium | reverse complement strand
CGATGGATACGCTGGCTCAGGCCGCGCGCCGGACCGCGCCGAGAACCCCCGCGCCGACGTGCGCGGCGGCCGCATGGGCTGGATTTGAACCACGACCTTTGGGTTATGAGTCCAGTGATCTCCTACGATGTCGGATTCCTGAGCGCCCAGCCTCGACTTAAGCCGATTCCGCTAGCTCATCGCCCCCCGACAGGCGCGCGTGGCCCTGCGCACGGCAGATAGCGCCCATACCCCGGCTTCTGCTCCACCGTGCCGTCGGGGGTGAGCAGGACCTGGCCGCGCAGGAGGGACATCCAGGGGCGGCCCTGCACGGCCCAGCCCTCGTAGGGGGTGAAGCCGGCGATGCCCAAATGCTGGCTCGCCTGGATGGTCCAGCGGGGGGTAGGATCCCAGAGGGTGAGATCGGCGTCGGCGCCGGGGCGGATCGCGCCCTTCCTGGGGTAGAGGCCGAAGATGCGCGCCGGGTTCTCGGCCAGCACGCGCGCCAGCCAGGTGAAGGGCAGGCCGCGCTTGACCACGCCCTCGCTGTACATCAGCGGCACCAGGGTCTCGAGCGACGGCGAGCCGAAGGGGATGACCTTGCCGTCGGGACCCAGGAAGATGTTCTGCCGGCCCGGCTCCTTCTGCGCGGGCGGGCGCGGGGAGTGATCGCTCGCCACGCAGGCGATAGAGCCCTGGGCCGAGCCCTGCCAGAGGGCGGCGCGGTCGGGGCCGCCGGCGGGGCGCAGGGGCGGGCCGATCTTGGCGAAGGGCCCCCAGCACTCCATGGCCTCGTCGCTGAGCAGCAGATACTGCGGGCAGGTCTCGGTCCAGACGCGCTGGCCTTCTGACTGGGCGCGCTTGATGCGCTCGAGGCCGAGCTTCGTGGAGAGATGCACGACGTAGACCGGGCAGTCGAGCATCCGGCCGATGAGGACGGCGCGGTTGATGGCCTCCTCCTCGGTCCAGTCAGGGCAGGTGGGCGGGAAGTCGCGCGGGGCCGTGCGGCCCTCGGCGATGGCCTTGTCCTCCAGATAGGCGATGACATCGCCGCTCTCGCAGTGGAGCTGGCAGATTGCATCCAGCGGGGCCAGGCGCTCCATCACCCGGCAGATGAACTCGTCGGAGACCATGCGCCGGCCGCGCTTCTTGTAGGTCATGAAGAGCTTGAAGCTGCGCACGCCCTGGCGCGCGAGGGCGGGGATGCCCTCCAGCAGGTGGGGGTCGTGGTTCAGGATCATGTGAAAGCCGAAGTCGAGGACGGATGAGGCCTCGGCTTCTTCCTGGAGCCGCTTGAAGGCCTGCTCCAGCGTCTCGCCCTCCTCGTAGATCACGAAGGGGAGGAGCGTGGTGAGCCCGGTGCGGGCGGCGGCCAGCGGGCCCGTCTGCCAGTCGTCGTTCTCGGGGCCCAGGTGCAGATGGCAGTCGATCAGCCCGGGCAGCACGTACTTGCCCGTGGCGTCGATCGTGCGCTCGGCCGGCGGCAGCAGGCGCTCGGGGCCGAGGGCGGCGATCACGCCGTCCTTGATCGCAACGGCGGTGTCGAGGACGTCGGTCGACGTCACGACCTGGCCGCCTGTGATGATGAGGTCGACGGCGGGGGTGGTCATGGGGTGGATCCTAGCCCCTCACCCTGAGCCTCTCCCCTACGGGGGAGAGGGAGAGCGGGTGCGCGCTCCCCGGAGAGGAGACGGAGAGGCTGGCGCGGTCACGGGTTTCCGTCACCTTACGGCCGCGAGGACCCGAACCTCTTTCTGGAGGCGGCGGCCCAGCCGATCCTTCTCAGCCTCGAGGTCATGACGCGCCTGAAGGTTCAGCCAGAAACGCTCGGAGGTGCCGAAGTACCGGGCCAGCCGAAGCGCGGTGTCGGCCGTCACTGCGCGCTTCCCCAGGACGATCTCATTGATTCGGCGCGGCGGCACGCCGATGTCCTTTGCGACCTGGTACTGGCTGATCCCGAGTGCCTTGATGAACTCCTCGAGGAGAACCTCGCCCGGCGTAACCGGCGCTAACCTCTTTCCTGCCATCGCCTCCTCCTAGTGGTAGTCGACGATCTCGACGTCGTGGGCGTCTCCATCCCTCCACCGGAAACACACGCGCCACTGATCGTTGATGCGGATGCTGTGCTGCCCTTCCCGATCACCGGAGAGCCGCTCGAGTCGGTTGCCGGGAGGGACCCGCAGATCCTGTAGTGACTCTGCGGCGTCCAGCATGACCAGTTTCCGCTGGGCAATCCGCTGCAGATCCAGAGACAGCCGTCTCGCGCGCTCGCGTCGGAAGACCTGCTCGGTCTCCCGATTGCGAAAGCTCCGGATCATCGGCCCCGATGATAACGCGTGACGGTATTAACGTCAAGCGTTACGGTACACAGAAGGGCCAGAGGTCCAACGTGAGTCCGGAGTCCAACGCCCGGTCGGTCGACCGAGCGCGAGGGCGGTGCTATTTCTTTGGCGTCGCAGGGACGGGCTTCGGGAGCAATTCCTAGGATGGGGTCAGACGGCGACATGGTCGGCATCACGCTTGTCAACTGTTACCTTGGGCGGTAACATTACTGAGTGGGGCAAGGTTCGACGGGGTGGGTACGTCTTCCTCTGGTGGAAAGGTGATCACCCACCGCGGCACGTCCACGTGTACCGGAGCGGGCGATTGATCGTGAAGTGGGACTTGGACAACGACCGTGCAATGGTGGGCGCGGCATCCAAGAAAATCCGACGTCTCATCCGCGACCTGGAGAAGGAGGGGCGCCTGTGAAGATTCGTTCGGTCAGAACGAACAATCGCCGGAAGGTCGTCGAGGTAACGACGTCCAAGGGGCGCCTGCTCTTGCCGTTCGCGAAACTCGATCCCCGACCGTCGGCGGCCGATCCGATCGTCAAGATCTGGGTCGACAAGGAGCTCGCCTCGGAAGCGGCGACGTACGCGCTCGCATCGGGTCGGGAGGGGTCCGTGCACATCGAGCGGGTGCTTGAGTACAACAAGGATCCCGACTACCTGCGGGATCAGTTGCTCTACCGACTGACTCTCGAAGCCCAGAAGCGGGTGGCCGCCAGCTCACTGTCTCGGCGTGAGATCATTCGCCGCCTCGGCACATCGGCGGCCCAATTCTACCGGCTTCTCGACCAGACGAACTACAGCAAGTCCGTGGACCAGCTCGTCTCGCTTCTCCAGATCCTGGACTGTGACGTTAATCTTGTCGTCCGCGCGAAGAGCGCTTGAGGGATGAAGGCCTTCTTCGACGTATCGCGACCCGAGCCGGTTCGGCGGCGTGACCCTGACTACGCGCTCGCCCACCGCCGTCGCCGGGAGCCTGCCGAGACCTTCCCATTCCGCGCAATCGAAGCACGCCTTGCCCGGCTCAAGAAGACCAAGGCGAAGTGAGTCGGCCCCGAGCCTTCATTGCAAGCGGCCTCAGACCCCGACGTACCTGGCTGCCTTTGACCCCCTCACCCTGCCCTCTCCCCAGAGGGGAGAGGGAGAGAGGGTGCGCTCTCTCCTGAGAGGGGAGAGGGAGAAGGGCGGGCGCGTGGCGGGAAAAAAGAGAAAAGCACCAGAGAAGACCGGTAAGCCGGGTTCTGTCTGACCGGACGGGTTGCCCCGCCCGGCGAGACGGTCATTTCTCTAGGGCGCCGGTTGCCCGACGCCTCAAGCGGCCATACCCGAGAGCACCACGCGGGCCGCGCTTCACCCCGATGAGGGGGTCGCTCTCCTATTTGGCCTTGCTCCGGGTGGGGTTTACCGAGCCAGCCCGGTCGCCCGGGCTGCTGGTGAGCTCTTACCTCACCGTTTCACCCTTACCGCCCGTTGCCGGGCGGCGGTTTGTTTTCTGTGGCACTGGTCCGTGGGGTCGCCCCCCCTGGCCGTTAGCCAGCACCCTGCCCTCTGGAGCCCGGACTTTCCTCCCGCGCGGGATGCATGCACCGCGCCGGCGACCGTCCAGCCTTCTCTGGTGCCAATCAAAGAGCGTGAGTCAGCAGGAGGGAATTATAGCACCGGCGGGAGGTCGGGCGGGCGCGCGGGCGCTCAGCCGCGCCGGCTCGCACCGGAGCGGGGGACTGCGGCGCGCGGGGCGCCTCAGTCGAGCTCGGTGTCGAGCGAGTCGTTCCAGGGCACCGCGGCCTCTTCCTTGGGCTCGATCGTGAGCACGGCGAGCTCGAGCTGCTGGAGCTTGTCGCGCAGCTGCGCCATCACCGTGCTCACGTCGGCTTCGGAGCACAGCATTCCGGCGGTTTCCACGGTCGCCTGGATCTTGATCCGCTTGAAGTCCGTCATGAGTGGACTCCGGCAGGCAGTCGCCGCGGCCTCAGCCGGGCGCCGCCGCGCCTTTCACGGCCAGGAGCGAGCTCAGTGGGCCGGCGAGCACGGTGCCGTCGGGCTCGGTCCACTGTGCCCAGTGCGAGACCGTGCCCTTGACGGCCATGGCATTGACGACGAGCGTCTGGCCCTTGACGAAGCCGTAGTTGCCGACCTTGAAGGAGTGATCCTTGACCTGGTGCCAACCGTCGGCCAGCAGGACTCCATCCACCCGATCGATGTCGATGCCGATGAAGACTTCCATGGCCTCGCCTCCTCGGGCCGGAGGGGCCGGGGCCGGAAGCAGGGCTGCCGCGGCCGCGCCGGTCTGCTAAACCCAGTCTGGCATGGTGGCGGGGCGGAGAGGTAAGGGATTCTCGGCGGCCAGAAGGGCGCCCCGGGGCCCACCCCGGCTGGTGCAAATGGCTTATCCGGAAAGGGTTTCGGGGTCGTTCTAGGGCAGCAGGTCGGCGACGGCGATGCGGGCGGTAGGCAGGGCGAGGGGAGAGTTCCGCACGCCGTGACGGTCGCGATCGCCTCTCACAGCGGCACAGCGTCCCGCAAGACACGATCGCGAATGCGGGGCTTGAGACCCCGCGCGCTCACGACATCCACCTTGCGATTCAGCAGTCGCTCGAGAGCGACCTGCAACCGAGCATGGTCGAAAAGGCTGCGTCCTTCCTCCAGATCGATGAGGAGGTCGACGTCGCTGTCCGGGCCAGCATCCCCACGCGCCACCGACCCGAAGACGCGCACGTTGCGAGCACCGTGCTGCTCGGCGAGCCGAAGGATCTCGTCCCGGTAGGCTTTCAGCATCTCATCTATGGCCATAGCGTAACTCTATCACTGGCGCGCCTACGGCAGCAGGTCGGCGACGGCGATGCGGGCAGACGGCAGGGCGAGCGGGGAGACGGAGTCCGCGGGGCCCAGGCGCAGCAGCGAGGCGTAGTGCCAGTCGAACGGCACCGCGGCCGAGGGGACAGGCTCGCGGTAGACCTCCAGGACCCGGTCCACGAGGTTGACGATCCAGTAGTCGGGCACGCGGGCACGGGCGTAGAGGCTGCCCTTGTGCTCGCGGTCGAAGGCGAGGCTCGACTCGGCGACCTCGACGATGAGCGCCGTTCGAGAGGGGTGGCCTGCCACAAAATCCCGCCGATTCCCGTGCACGACAGCCACGTCAGGCTCGGGCTCGGACTCGTCGTCGAGAGCGATCGGGGCTTGGATCCGCACGACCCACCCTGGCCCGAAGGCCGCGCGAAGAACATCGTCGGCCAAGCCGATCACCGTTGCATGTGGTCCGCCCTGCGGTTCGCGAACGAGAAGCTCACCCCCGACCAGCTCGATTCGGTCGCCGGGCTGGAAAGCGCCGAGATCCACGAGCCGCTCGTACTCGAGCCGTGTCCAGCGCTTCGTGCTGATGGGAGGAGTGGCCATGTGCTCGGCTACGGCAGCAGGTCGGCGACGGCGATGCGGGCGGACGGCAGGGCGAGCGGGGAGCTCGAAT
>DASSSH010000173.1:0-21901 GCA_035708525.1 Candidatus Methylomirabilota bacterium | reverse complement strand
GGTCCCGGCCGGCGATCCGACGGATCTCCTCCGCGATCGCCTTCCCGTTGGCGCTCTTCTCGATGGGAACGTAGATCGCGGTGGTCTTCCCGTCGGCGGCGGCCAGGCGGTTCACCAGCAAGGCGTTGTCGAGCACTTGGCGCCTCAGCCGTTCCGCCTCGGCCGGATCCCGCGGGATGCGCTCGAGGATCGGACGCGCCTGGAGCGCGCCATCGGCGACTGTGACGTCGTTGACCGTGGGTAGGGCGACCACGTCCCGGGCGATCACCCCGGGCAGGCGGAGCACCGCCTCCGTGAGGCGCGTGATGCGCGCCAGCGTCTCCGGGGTGAAGATCCCCCGCTCGCTCGAGATGCCCACCACGATCACATCGGGATGGAGGCCGAACCACCCTTCGACCTGGTCGTTGTACTGGCGGACCGGCGACGTGATCGGGAGCATGTTCTTGGGATCGGTATCGGTGCGGATGCGGGGAAGCTGACTGCCGAACGCCAGAGTCAGGAGGAGGACCCCGATCAGAACCGTCCGGGGATGGTCGGCTGACCAGGCGACCGTGAGCCGGCGGACGGCGTCCCATCCGACTCTCATGGCGGCCTTAAAGCGCGCCGATTACCCGCTCGTGGCCAGCGGCGAGCGCCTCGGCGAGCCCAGCGTAGCCCAGCGCCGAGGCGCGGGCGCCGGCTTCGAGACCCCGGAGGGCGAGATCGTCCTCCGCGACAACGCAGTGGGCCCCGTGATCAAGCAGGCGATCGAGAGCGGCTCTCGACTCGGCGGGAGCGCGGCTGCTGCCGAGGAGCACGGCGTCCTGCAGGCAGCACAGGGTGAGCGCATGCCCCTGGTCGGTCAAGGCGCCGGCCAGCGCGAGAGCCCGCCGGCCCGCCGTGGTCTCGGGAGAGCTGATCAAGGTGACGAGAATTCTGGCCATGGGCGCTCTCAGAAGATCAGAGCTCGGTCGCAACCGGCGATCGCCCGCGCGATCTCCTCGAGCGGAGCCGACCTCACCCCGGGAACGAGATCGCCAGCCGACAGCCCGCCGGCGTCGAGGGAGTCACGATCCACGAGCACCTGAACCCGGCCTTCCCCCGTCTGCATCAGCTCACCCAGCGCTTGGGAGAGCGAGATCCACTCGCCCGCCGACGGCGACTGCCCGGGCAGCGCCGAGTAGACGCCATCCCCCATCAGGGCGAGGACCACCTGCCAGCCTTTCCCCAAGGCGCCGCCCGCGTGACGGATTGCCTCGGCAGGCTGGAGACTCCCGTACGGCGCGCGATCTAGGACCAGGCACGCCAGGCTCGGCACGGCGCCTATCCTCCGAAAGTGAGCACGGCGTGGCTCTCCTCCAGGAGCGCCATGAGCCGCGAGAGGCTTCCAACGTGGGCGTCGGTCAGCAGATCGTCATCGGCGATTCCCCTGAATCGCAGGCAGGATCCTCAGAGGAACGCCTGGCCGCCGCGGCCAATGAAGGCCGCCGCCGCCGCACCCACGTCGAAGACACCGACAGGCTTCTGCTCCTTCATGAACCCGTACACCCCATCCGCCGTGGCGAAGACGGCCACCCGATGGCCGGCATCCAGGGCCGCGCCCGCGAGCTTCAGCGCGCTCGCCGCCGTCTGCCCCGAGTATGGGCTCGCCGCCAAGACGAATGTGAGCAGCTTGTTCACGTCTTTACCGCCGCGCCCCGGCCGCTGCCCTGGCGAGGCGCCGGCCGTCGGCAAGCTGCTCGAACAGCACCTCCCGCATGATGTCGAAGGCTTGGAGGATCTTGGGATTGGCGATCCGGTAGTAGATCGTCGCCCCTTCGCGGCGGGTCAGGACGACCCGCCGCTGGCGCAGGATCGCCAGGTGCTGGGAGAGGTTCGACATGCTCGTGCCCACGCGCCGCGCCAAGTCGGCGACGGCGACCTCCTGATCCCGCAAGGCGCTGAGAATCTTCAGCCGCGTCGGGTTCGCCAGGATCTGACACACGCTCGCGTGCCGCTCGTAGATCTGATCGTCCACTGCGCTCATGTCGTGCAACATTTAAGCACTTTCGAAAGTAAATATCCAGCGGCTACAACTCGTCCGGGACGAGCCGGCGGCTTGGTAGTACATCTGGGGGACCGCCGTAAGTCGTTCGCTCCATGCGGTGCTGGGCGACACCCGCGGAAGGGGCGTTCAGCGCGCTCCTGCGCCGAACGGGACTTCCTCACCCGTCGCCCAGGTCCGTGCGGCGGTTCTCCGCGAACCCTTTGGGCTGTGGCGGCACATCCGCCAGCACGAAGCGGACGAAGTCGTCCTTGGACTTCTGCAAGGCGGGAGATCAAGCAGTGGATCGCTGCTCACGCTCACGAGGTCATGCGCCTTCAGCAGCGTCTCGATCCGCTCCCGCGCCGGCCCCCAGAGGAATGATCCCGCTTCGCAGCGTCCCTCGCGTCTCGCGATCGTCTGTCTTACGGCTCGTCTTACGGCCTCCCGCCCGGGAGAATCTCAATGAGCTCACGTGGGCTGTTTGGGGCCAACCGTGCCGACAGTGATGACAAGCGAGTCGTGCTGCGTGCTCGCGGGGCCTACCGACACGGAGAGGAGGTATGTGCTCGCCTCGAGTCCGGGCGGAAGCACGGCGACGATCTCGACCGCTGTGTGCGATGCCACTGAAAGCTGTACGCCCGCCAGCGCGACACTCGGGGTTCCGGTTCCAAAGTTCAGACCCTAGATCGTGATCGAGCCGTTCGAGAAACTGACGTCGGCCTTCAGGACGAGCAACTGCGGAGGCGTGGCTGCGGTCGTGTATTGCGCGACCGTGAAGAGGAGTCCGACAAGGAGTACCGCTGCCGCGCCTCGCCCTTCCGACTTGCGCATGTGGTGGCCGTTGCCGCCCTCGCGGACGCTACTTCTCGACCGTACCCATCGTGTCGCGCATCGTGTCCTGGCTCATCATCTGGCCGCCCATCGGCTGGTGAGACCGCATCGTGTGTTCCTCCTCTCGATCACGTCCGTTCTCCGAGCGCCGGATTGCCCTCAGCAGCCGCATTGCTCCTCGACGGAGATGTTGAGCTGGGCCGACGCCTTCTGCCCGTTCTCGTCTTCCACTCTCACGACGACGACGTAGACTCCCTGGGTGAACGTGTGCTGAACGTCCTTCCCTGTAGCGCTCTTGCCGTCACCGAGGCTCCAGCTAATCGACTTGATCCGTCCGCTGCCGCCGCCGACGAGTGCCTTCAGGGTGACCGCATAGGGGGCGTTCCCGCGCCTGTTCTTCACGCCGCCGATCTTGACGTGCAACGGCCCGCCGGTGGATGGCGCCTCCTCGACGAGGAGGCTCCCCCCCAACCTCGTCGAGGTCTTGGTCAAGGCTTCTCGCGTCTTCTCCGGCATCACCCCTGCGGGGCCGGGTGGGGCTCCTGGTTTGACGGCCGCTTGCTGCCCCTCGTCGATCCGGATCTTCTGCCCTCCGACCTCGACAATGGTGACTCCGATCAGCGACCAGACAGTCGCTCGCTTCTCGCCTTCTTCGTATCGAATCGCCAGTTCTGCTCCCTGGCTCATGAGGGAGGCGTCGCCGAGCCTCAGATCGAGGTGATTGAAGAGATGCTCGGGGACTTGAGCCTTGACAAATAGCCGCCCCCGCTCGAGTGTGAGGAGCGTCCTCTCAAGCTTCCTTTCCCCTTCGAAGACGACGCCCCGGATCACCAGCCTGGTTTCGGGATAAATCTCGACAATACTCCCATTCGACCATGTCAGTACGGCAGCAGCATTCGCCGCCGTCTCGATTCTGTCGTCTCTGCCGACAACCTCCCCTTCCTTCAGCGGCTGAGCGTTCCGTGTCACGGCGCCATCAACCCGGGTCGCCCGGATGATCGACGCATCCTGAGCAGTGGCCGGCGTCGCAATACAGGTCAACACGACAGAGGCGAGCATCACGGCTGTCGGCCATATCTGCGTAGTGGACCGCTTCATCGCTCCACGCCTCCCATCATGTCAGCCCATTGCTCCACGGCGCCGGCCCGACCGGGCCTAATCCGGCGCGACTCAGGTGGCTGGCGCCCGTGAAACGACCATGATGGTCAGCTGGGCCGACGCCTTCTGTCCGTTTTCGTCTTCCACCCGTACGACGATGCTGTGCGCGCCCGCGGTGAACGTCTGCTGCACCTCCTGCCCGACTGCGCTCTTGCCATCACCCAGGCTCCAGTCGATCGACTTGATCCGTCCACTCCCGCCACGCACGAGCGCCTTGAGGCTCAGCGTGTACGGCGAGTGACCGTGGCGGTTCTGGACCCCGCCGATCGAGACCTGAAGTCGCCCGACGGACGGCGGAGGCTCTTCGGCGTCCTGAGCCATGACCGTGGCGACGTGCGACTGCAGCACAACGGCGATCACCGTGATGTTCAACCACATCCGCACGGTCGCTCGCGCCATTGCGCTACAACGCCACCATGGTCAGAACTCGTACTCCATGCCCACCACGATCTCCGACGCCGGATCCGGGCGGTTCCGGGCAAAGCGCTGGTACACGGGACCCGGGATGAAATATCCAAGTTCGGCGAAGCCGCGAAGACGCTTCAAGATCGGGAAGTCAAGGTTCAGGTCCAGCTCCCAGCCGATATCTCTCGTCTTCTGCGTGGTGAGGGAGGTCCCACGGCTCCAGTCGCCCACGGGACCGTGCCCGCGAAAGACAGCCTCGGTCGTCCAGAGCTTCGCCACCGATGCGCTCACTTTGAGCTTAGATACCGGCTCGAAGGACAGGATCGTTCTGAGAAACGTCACATTGGCGAGATTGCTGTCCGCGAGGAAGAATCCCGCCCGAAGATCCTCGCTGAAGATATTACCAAACTTTCGCCGATCCCGGCACAGGTAGAGCGCGATGAAATCGTGCAGGTCACCCGTGCCAGTCACCTTCTCCGCCGCCGTATTACCCGAGCCGCGGCCGAATTCCAGGCCGACGGAGAAGTTCCGGAGCCGACCGATATCGCCCAGGCGGTAGTCGCCCCTGAGCATGACGGCGTAGGCGCTCAAGTCACGCTTGCGCGTGAACGTACCCGTGAGATAGATGAGATCGCCGGTAAACGAGAAGGGCCCCGTCTTTCCGGACAGAGCCAGCCCCAGCCACAGCGGCTCAAAGCCACCGTCCCGGGGCGTGGTGGTCACATCGAAGTCCCTGTCGAGGTTCAGGTCCGCGTCCCCGAAACGGCCCGTGTCGAACACCTTGAGCAGATAGGGCTCGATCGTGACGCCCGGAAGTGGTCGAACGTCGAGAGTGAAGAGTCCGCCGTGCAACTCGTTCTGCGCGCTGAAGACGGCATTCCTATCCCCGGCGGGCGGACCTGTCTTGCGGAAGTCCTTGTAGTCTTTGAACCCCCCGGCGACGGCGAGGTAGGCCGCGCTCGGCGTCATTCTCCCGAGCGGCGTCTCGCCGACCGGATACGTGAGCTTCAGTGCGTCAATCGGGCCCTCGAGGACGATGCCCCCGTTGCCCACCAGCATGTTCTGGCGTCCTGCCTTGACCACGAAGTCTCCCGTGTACTGGGCGTACAGTTCCCTCACCAGCTCCGGGGTGACCGTCATGAAGGTCCCCCACCGGTCGAGCGTCCCCTGGCTGTCCTCCTTCCAGTCGAACACGAAGTTCCCCTTGTCGAGGACGAGGACCGCCGTGAGCGGACCGTATTCAGCGGCGAGGCTGAGCTGGAACCGTTGATCGAAATAGGTCGAGTTGTCGAATTCCCAGGATTGAAGGGGATTGCCGAGGTCGAGGTTGTCGCGGGAATTGAGGCGGAGCTTGTATCGCCCCGACACCTCGAACCTCACCTTCTCGACGGCTTCCTCGGCCTCCTTGGCGGCCCTGGCGTCCTGCCTCTTCTTCCAGGTCTCCAGTTCGATCAGTCGGCGCCGCGCCTCCTCGTCGCGGCCCCCGGCGGCCTCCTTCGGGGAGACAGGCTCCTCCCAGTCGTCCTTCTGCGCTGACGCCGGAGGAGGGGCGGCCGTCATGGTGCTGGGCGCAGGCGGCTTCGCCTGGGCCGTGCCAGCGGGAACGGCACCGGCGGGCGACGGGCCAGACTTCCGGTCCTCCAGGAGCCGGCCGACCAGCGCCTCCAGATCCTGGATCCTTTGCTCGAGCCGCTCAATATGCCCGCGAGTCTCCTCGTCGCGGGAGGCGGCCGGCCCTCCTGGCGTGAGGTCGGCGGCACGCGCCGGTGCTACGAGGAGACAGGCGCTCAGGAGCAGGACAGTACTGCCAGGAACAAGACGGGCTCGACGGGGACGGCTAGGGGCTTCACCGGCCTGGAGCACCCGGGACATCCTCTGGCCGGATCTGTCTGAACCCCTCGCCATAGAAGATCGGGATCCCCTTCAGCTCACCCTGGGGACCCCTGACCTTGTCCACCGTCCGAGCCTGACCGTGGCAACCCGTGCAGACGAGCCGTTTCAGAAGCGGCTTGAAGGTGTATGGATCCTCTGGGCGCAGGGTGGCCAGGAACGGACTGTCGCCTTCCGCTAGACGCTTCTGGATGATTCCAGTCAACGGCCCGCGGGACTCGACTCTCGCTGCTCTGAGCGCCTCCGCCCTGGCGAGGCATTCTTGAATCGAGCGTCGGTCGGCAACCGCCTTGGTGACACACGCGGCGACTGCGCGCTCATCGCCTTCGGGTGCGGCAAGGCCGGCGGCCCCGCGTGCGTCGGCCGGCACAAATCCCTCGTGACACGTGGCGCATGTGATACGCGGCAACTCAGAACCCCTTGACTTGCGCGTGATCTGGGGGAAGAGGTCCCCGATCATGTTGCGGTGCAGCCATCTGAGGTCGTCCGGAGCCTGCGTCTTCCGGTAGTGGGCAGCCGCTTTCTTGGTCTCAGAGCTTCCAGCCGGGGCCTCGCTCCGTCGGATGCCCGCGTTCGGTTGCGTCAACAGTCGGTTCAACTCACCGACCACGATCGCCTTCTCGTCGGCGCTCACAGCCTCGGGACGGGCGCGCAAGACCAGCCGCTGCACGTCGGCTCGCACTGAGAGCAGCTGCAGGTTCGACCGGAGTGACCGGACGAACTCGGGCCAGCTCGCGATGTCCTCGACGGCGAACTCCGGCGCGTCTTGCTCGACGATGTCTAGGTGCACGGCGTGAGGGTGGGGAAACTTCTTCTTTTGCGCCGGAGCCTCCTGCCCGGCCCAGGCCGAGCTCCCGAGGCACAGGAGCACGCTCGCCAGGGCAATGGTCACGCGGCCGCGGACGGGCCCAAGGCCCTTGTGCCAGACGCGGCGGGCCGGGACAGGGCTCTGCCCTACGGTTGCACAGGCTCGCATGGACCTACCCCCTGCGCGTGTCCCGCGCCGATGTGGGCTTGGTCAGCCCGGACGAACTCCGCCGTGAACCGGGCGATCGCCTTGTAGAACCCGTACCGCGCGTGGCGGACGACGTTTTCGCAGCACTCGGGGGCCCACCGCCCCAGATGCTCTTCGAGAAATGTCCTCTGGAAGCCCACACACTGCTCGCGGACCGTCACGTCGCCCGCGTCCTCCAGTTCGCCCTGCAGCCGGCACAGCGCTGCCATGAACTCGAGCTCGAGGCCCAGATGGTCGGACATCTCGATGGGGTGGTGGTGAATGGGGATGCCGGCATTCTGATAGAACCGGTCGACCTCGATGGTGAGCCTGCCCCCCAGCCGCTGCTTCGGGTCGAGATAGAACGCCTCGTGGGGAATCACGCCCGCGGGGAGGACGAACAGGCCGGTATGTTCCGCCCTGAGCTCCTCCGCCAGATCGGGAATGCCGCGGGCTTCTGCGACGAATCCCTGCATGTAGGCCAGAGCGCTCGCTTCCGCGGCGTTTCCGGGCTCTTCTTCAGGGGCAGCGCCGCCAAAGAGGGACAGGATGCTCCCGTCCCTGATCATCGCGAGCAGCGACTCCGAAGGGGGCCTCAGATAGAGGCTGGCGAGGGCGCGGTAGTGTTGCTCGCGCTCTCTTGCCGACGTGGGCCACACGATCCATTCTCCTTGAACAGGGTGTTGAGCGCCGACAGCCGCCTCTTCTGCATCTCGGTGCAGAGCGGGCAGATTTCCGAGCCGCTCGCCGGAAAGGCGTCACGACAGAGTCGGCAGGTCGCCTTTGGGGCCTGGAAGAGCCGGACCTCCTGCGTGCCAAGAAGGGAGTCCAGGCGGGCAGTCCTCCTGGCGTGAATGGCCTTCGGCCCGCAGACGAGCACACACACCTCGCAGTTGGTGCAAGCCCACGGGCGGAAGCGAAGAACGAATTCGCTGTCCGTCCAGTCCGCGATGATCGCCCCGGTCGGGCACAGCGTCGCGCAGACGTTGCACGCGGTGCATCGAGGCGTCACCTCGAGTGCTGCCATGAGAGCGTCCCCGGCGGGAACCTCGACCGCCCGGATCGCGGGTGACGGCCGGCTCGCGACCTGCGGCGCCTCTCCCTCGCGCGCGGCGAATCCTTTCAGGCACTCGATGAGGAGAGACCGCTTGGGATTGTCCCTCCGCTGCTCGAGCAGGTCTCGGAAGCTCGGCCCTTCTGGTGCGGCGGATACCGGGAAGGCCGGGAGGGAGGTCGATGCGGCCAGTCCGACGGCCTGGCTCTGCATCGCCCGAAGGAAGTCGCGCCGCGTCACGGGGCGCTCCTGCTTGGCGATGCCACTGCGAAGGGGGACCCGCCGGCGTCGGATCGCGTCGCTCTCTCGCCCCACGAGCTCCGAGAGGAATCGCGCTCGGCGCAGGAGGCCCCTGAGCCCGGCCACCGCGCGTTTCGAGGGACACGCGTCGCACGCGGGCTCGAGGATCTCCACCGCCTGGGCGCGCAGGCGCAGAGGTTCGAGCACCATGACCTCGGTCAGGCGTCCGAGGCAGGGCACGACGAGGTCCGCCGCCCCCTCGCCTCGTGCGCACCGGATCCGGAACTCGGAGGGAGGCGGCGTGCACCGCTCCCGGATCTCGCCCAGAATCGTCTGATCGTCCTTCTTCGTGATCCGAAACGCGCCATTCGGGCACGCGGCGAAGCAGACGCCGCAGCCATGACAGGTGCCGACAATCTCCGCGCCCCGGTCCGCGATGCGGATGGCGCCCGTGGGACACAGCTCGGCGCAGGCGGAACACGCCGACTTCGGCGTGCGGAAGCGAGAGCAGAGGGCCTGCTCGACGGCAACCGGAGGCGCCTTGAGCGCGGAAGTTTCCACGGTGGGTCTACTTCGTGTAGAGCGTCGACGGCTCGGTTGCGACCTTGCCGCCCGCGAAGCCCAGCGACACCCGTTCGCTCCGCTTCTCTCGGATGAGCCGGATCATGTCGTCCATCTCGCCGAAGAACCGCGTCCGCGCGACGCAGGTATCCACGCAGGCGGGGCGAAGCCCCTGGGACACCCGGTGCACGCACAGCGTGCACTTCTCCATCACCTGCGCCTCGGCGTTGAACTGGGGATGGCCGAACGGGCACGCCCACGCGCAGTACTTGCAGCCGATGCACTTGTCCTTGTTGATCAGGACGATGCCATCTTCCTTCCGCTTCGTGATCGCGCCCACCGGACAGGCGGCGAGGCACGCTGGCTTGCCGCAGTGCATGCACGGCATCGGCACGAAGTAGACCCGCAGCTCTGGCTTCTCGCGTGGATTCCTGAACTCGCCGACCTCCACCTCCATCACGCGGTTGTAGTCCACGCCGACGGGGGTGTTGTTCTCGGCCTTGCAGCCCATCGAGCACGCGTGGCAGCCGATGCAGTACTCGAGGTCCACCCACAGGGCGAGCTGCTTCGGGCCCTTCTTCTTGATGCTGGCCTGGACCATCTCTTCGGGGATGAACGCCCCTACCTCAGCCATGCCAAAGTCTCCTTTCCGCCGCGAGGGCGTCCTATAGCCTCTCGACCCGGAGAGGGGTGCCGTAGCTCTGGGTCCCCCCGCCGACGGGGTCGAGCATCACGACGTTCTTCAGGACCGGGTCGGCCATGTACAGCGGGTTGATGTGGAAGCCGGCGCCAATCCGCTCGTCCCATGGCTGCTCCTGGCCATTCATGCTCCATTTCCTGGCCCCTGCGCCGAATCGTCCGTACGAGTTCGACACGGAGAAGAGGCCCGGGCGGATCCGGCTGGTCACCCGGACCTGGAATCTGTACCAGCCGTCGCCGAGCGAGTTACGGTAGAGCGGCAGGTGCTTGCTGGACGGCGACTTCACCTTGACCCAGTCGCCGGTATTCACGCCCAGTCGCTCGGCATCCGCGGGGTTGATCTCGGCGTAGTTCCGCGGCCGCAAGGACGCGAGCCAGAGATTGTTCATCGTCCGCGACTGCGTGTGGAAGGGTTCCTTGTAGGTGTGGAGCATGAATGGATACTCTTTCCAGATCTCGGGATCGATGGGCTCCTCGCGGCAGTCGAAGATCGTTCGATACGTGGGCAGACCGTCGAAGTACTTCCCTGTCATGCTGTTCCGGTTGAGCGCGGTGTTCTGCTGGTAGGCATACAGAGCCCGGATCGGTCTGCCACCAGGGAAGGTGACGTAGTCGCCGACATACTGCTTCTTCGAGGCCGGGTTCTCGAACTTCCCGCCGAGACGCACGAGGCTGCTGTTCGGGTCGAGGCCGTCCTTGAAGTCATAGTGCTTGTAGTACTCGTTCCAGAAGTCCCACGAGTTCCGGATGTGGACACCCGGACCGCCGGCATCCTTGCCGAAGGTGGGCAGCCCGCACTCGATGGCGAGGCCGATCAGGATGTCGTCGGCCATCCGCGTGTCGGGCCGGATGGGCCGGTAGTCATGGGTCTTCGGATCGAAGGCTCCCACGACGGGCTGGCGCAGGCCCCACACCTGGGTCTTCACGGGCGGATACGTCTTGAAGCCGCCCAGGCGCTCCAGGTACTCCGTGTCCGGCAGGATGTAGTCACAGAGCATGCTGGTCTCGCCCATGTAGGCGTCGATCGAGAACGTGAGGGGCATCGCCTTCACGTCCAGCATGGCGTCGATCACCGGCGCGTTGTAGGGCATCGTGTAGACCGGATCGTTGTAGTAGTTGAGGTAGGCCTTGATCCGGTAGGGATAGCCCATCTTCACGGAGGCGAAGAACTCCGGTGTCACCGTCCGCCTCGCCAGGGGGAACCACGGTCGGGTGGCGGTCGGCTTTTTCCCCTGGTACTTCGCCTTGTGCCGGCAGACGGAGACGCCCCCGACCTTGCGCGCCTCGCTCTTGACCCCGCCCTTGTAGGCCGCATGCCCCGGGATGAACCCGCCCTTTCGGTCTATGTTGTCGACGAGGATGTTGAGGATGCACAGCGCCTGACCGTTCCAGTACCCGTTGGTGTGCTGGACCGGCCCCCGGAACATCTCGATCACCGGATGCGTCGCCGAGGAGAACTCCTTCGCGATCCGGGCAATGGTTCCCGGGACGATGTCGCAGACGCTCTCGCACTCCTCCAGCGTTCGCTCCTGGACCCGTTCCCGGAGCATCCGGAAGACGGTCTTGTACTCGATATCGCCGATCAGGACAGCGGCATCCAGGTCCGCCAGACTCTCCACCTCCTGGAACATGGTCGGCCGGCCGTTGACGAGCACGACGAAGTCGCTCTGGCCGAGACCCGCATCCTTTCCGTTCAGGTACGTCTTCGGCTCCTTCGTGGTACGGACCAGATACGTCATGTCCGTCCAGTTCCGGTGCCCGCGTTTCTTGGCCACGGCCTCGTTGGGGATGGCCAGGTATTCCTTCTTGTAGCCGTCGTTCTCGATCAGCCAGCGCACCATGCCCAGGACGAAGAACGCATCGGTTGTCGGCTTCAGGGGGATCCACTCTCCGACTCCGTTGTGCGTCGCCTTGGCCGCGGCGTTGGAGAACCGGGGGTCGACCACGACGTGCTTGAACCGGCCCGCGTAGGGACCCAGCCGCTTGGCGAACTTCTGCAGGTACCGCGCCCGCGTCTGCATCGGGTAATCTGCAGCGGTGACGTTCGAGCCGAGACTGATCAGGTAGTCGCAGTACTCGTAGTCGCAGTAGGCGCCGATCTCGTAGGGCGGCAGGTTCAGGACATCCTCGACGACGTTGTAGAACGTCCCCGCGCAGCGGCTGCAGTGGTTGAGCATGTTGGGAACGCCGCATGCCTCCAGCACGAACCGTGGCGTCAACGGCGACTGCTCGTTTCTGCCGTGCGCCCAGACGAACTGATTCCGCTTCGGCCCGTAGCCGCCCGGCGGCGCCTCATCGAGATAGTCGGAATCCTCCTTGCCGATGGGCTGGTCGTTGTTCAGGACCGCCTTGAGCCCTTCGACCAAGCGCTGCTCTTCGCCCGGGACGTCCTTGAAGAGATACCCGCCGTGACAGATCTCCTTGATGGCCTGATCCCAGGAGATCGTCTTCCACTTCCCGGAGCCACGCGGCCCGACGCGCTTGACGGGATGCTGGAGCCTGAACGGGCTGTACAGGGCATAGATCCCGGCCTGGCCCTTGGCGCAGAGTGTTCCCACGTCCTTCCCCATGGGGCCAGCATCGAGGTCGGACTCGACGACGAGATCGCCCTTGGCGATGTAGTCGTAGCTGTTGGGATGGTACGGGTTGCCGGTCAGGCGCGTCAGTTCCCCGTTCACCACCGTCGCCTGGATCCCGCATCCTCCGTGACACATCAGGCAGACACTCCTGACGATCTGCGCTTTCGGCGTCACCGGATCGGGCTGCGAGCCCGACTTGCCCACCACGTC
This sequence comes from Candidatus Methylomirabilota bacterium, assembly GCA_035708525.1. GTDB lineage: Bacteria > Methylomirabilota > Methylomirabilia > Rokubacteriales > CSP1-6 > DASSSH01. The sequence continues at coordinate 9,275 of DASSSH010000173.1, read as the reverse complement.
CTTCCACTCCGCGGCCTCCGCTTCCAGGAAGCTGGAGGTCGCGGCGGCCGCGGCCGCCAGCTTGAGGAACGTCCGTCGCTTCATCTCTGCGAGCATCGTCATCTCCCTCCTGTCTCGGCTTCCAAAGCTCCGAAGGCTTCTGGGGCGGAATCCGCCGGCCGGCGGCCCAGCGCCCGCCCGGTGTGGAACTCGCCGGTATAGATCGGGATCGTGAACTTCACCATCAGCGTGAACAGCAGCGCGCCCGTGGCCCAGATCCCGGCGGTGATGATCCCCTCCGTGGCCGTCGGCCAGTACTCGTAGATCTCGCCCAGCCTGTCGGGGACGAACCCGGGGATGATGAGACCCAAGCCCTTCTCGACGTAGACGCCGAGGACGATCAGCATGGCGCCCACGTTGAGGAGCAGCAGTCGCTCGCGGAGTCGCGGGACGAGGAAGATCACGAACCCGATGAGGTTGAAAGCGGTCGCCATCCAGATCCAGGGCACCAGCCGGCCGTGCGCTCCGAGCCCGAAGTAGAGGTACTCGAGCGGCGCCATGTGAACGCTGCCCGAATAGAGCTCCTTGAACATCTCGGCGGCCAGGAGCAGGACGTTGATACCCATGGCGTAGGCGACGAGCTCGGCGATCTTGAACAGCGCCTTGTTGTCGATCTCGACCTTCGAGCAGCGCCGGATGAGCTGCAGGACAATCAGCATCAGGGCGGGCCCGGAGCAGAAGGCGGAAGCGAGGAAGCGCGGCGCGAGGATCGACGCGTTCCAGAAGGGTCGGGCGACCAATCCGTTGTACAGGAACGCGGTGATGGTGTGGATGCTGACGGCCCAGGGAATGGACAGGAGGATCAGCGGAAAGACGAAGATCAGCCGGTACTCCCGGCCCCTGGCCAGCCGCCCGAGGGCGTAGAGGACGAGGATCACGTTGATCGCCAGGTAGCCCATCAGCGAAAACATGTCCCAGATGAACAGCGAGCTCGGGAAGTTCGGGACGCCGAGCACCGGCAGCAGGTGCCAGACGAGCGCCGGGTGGCCGAGGTCCGCCATGACGAACAGCGAGCACATGACGACCGCGGTGATCGCGACCATCTCCCCGAAGAGCACGATCTCGTGGATCGGCTTGAACTGGTACAGGTACGCCGGGATGACGAGCAGCACGGCCGCGGCGGCGACGCCCACGAAAAACGTGAAGTTGGCGATGTAGAAACCCCAGGAGACCTGGTCCCGCATCGCGGTCATGATCAGGCCCTTGTCGAGCTGCTCGACATACCGGGAGACGGCGAGCCCGATGAGAGCCAGGAGGAGGACCAGCCATGCGTAGTAGCGGAGGTCGCCCTTGAGGACGCGCCCGGCGGCGAAGAGGAAGACCTTGATCATCGCGGGGGGCCGGTCCGGCGTGGTCGTGGTGCTCATGCCGAGAAGAAGTAGAAGAACTTCGGGTGAGTGTTGAGGTCCTCCCGAAGCCGGAAGACCCGCTTGTGCTCCAGGAGGTACCGGATCTCACTGCCTGGGTCCAACAGGTTCCCGAATTTCCTCGCCCCCACCGGGCAGACCTCGACGCAAGCGGGGTACCTCCCCGCGCGCACCCGCTGGATGCAGAGCGTGCACTTCTCCACGACGCCCTTCGGCCGCGGCCGATTGCCGAGGTAGTGGGTCTCGGGATTGACCTCGCTCTCGGGAATCGTGGGCTCCGCCCAGTTGAAGCGCCGCGCGCCGTAGGGACAGGACGCCATGCAGTAGCGGCAGCCGATGCACCAGTTGTAGTCCACGACGACGATGCCATCCGGCTCCCGCCAGGTCGCGCCGGTGGGGCAGACCTTGACGCACGGCGACTTCTCGCACAGCTGGCAGGCGACCGGCAGGTAGAAGAAGCCCGGCTCCGGGACGGACGGTGGATCGTAGTACTTCTCGGAGCCCTCCAGGTCGCTCCACTTCTCGCCTTTCCGGAACCGCAGGACCGAGATCCACTGGACCTGCGGATTCCGCGACTGGTTGTTCTCTTCGACGCACGCGTAGACGCAGCGCCGGCAGCCGATGCACTTGGAGAGGTCGAGCCCATACCCGAACAGGACGCCTGGCATGGCCTTGGCCGCGCCGATCCGGATGTCCTTCTTCCAGCGGCGCTTGGCGTCTCGCTCCAGTCGACGAATCGTCCGGGCAACCTCCTCCTCGCTCATCTCCTGGAAGCGCTTCTGGAGGAACGTCTCCCAGTCGAACGCGGCGGCCGCGCCCCCAGGAAGGGCCGCGGCTCCAAGGCCGAGCGCGATACCCTTCGCGAAGGCGCGCCGGGAGATCGGCTTATCCGCCGCGGGCTGCTCGATCGATCCCCTCGCGTCGCTCATTGGGAGGAACTCCGTCTCAGGTCAGCAGGTGTGACGGGCGCCGGTTTCGGCGCGATCGGCTTGAACCGGGGCTGGTGCGCGTCATGGCAGCTGACGCACAGGCGGTAGTAGCGTTCGCCGTTCCAGGCGCCGGTCCGCGTGCCGTGGACTCCGGCCTTCCAGTCGCGGAAGACCGTCCCGTGACACTGGCCGCACAGCACGTACGACTGGTCGTAGCCGACGAGCTCGCCGTTGGGCAGCCGGAGCTTGTCGCCGTCGTGACAGTCGAGGCACCAGCGCTGCGCTTCGGCGTGGCGCAGGCTGATATTCGTGTGCGCCAGCTCGAGGGTTCGCCTGTTCGGGTTAGGCGCGACATGGCGGTGACACTTCGAGCACGGGAAGTTCTTCATGGACGGCGTATGAGGCACGGTCAGGGTGGGTCCATCGCTCCCGGTCTTCCCCGTCGCGCGGTCCGCGACCCCCTGCCCGGCCGCTGTGCCGGCGGCAAGCACCACCGCGACCGTCGCCAGCGCAACGTTCCGGATCGTGCGCTTGACCCTCGTCTCGTCAGCCACCCCACAGGTGTGGGAACGCTCCCAGGCCTTCACGCGTCGGCCTCCGTCAGGGCGGTGACCGTGCGGTACAGAACGTCGAGGTCGAGCGGCTTGAGCAGGTACGCGTCGACGCCGAGCTCCTTGGCCTGCCGCCGCAACTCGTCGCGGTCGTACGCGGTGCACCAGATCACCGGGGTGCGTCCCCGGGCGCGGATGGCTCGCGTGAGCTCCACACCGTCCACCTCCGGCATCATCACGTCGGTGACGACGACATCCACCGCCTGCGCACCGAGGCACGCCAGCGCCTCCTTGCCGTTGGCCGCCTCGACGATCTCGAAGTCGCGCTCGAGGAGATCCCGCACGCCGAATCGCGACAGCGCATCGTCTTCTACCACCAGCACCCGGGCCGTCCGCATGCCATAGCCCCCTTCTCTCGTTCGACGGTCTTAGAGGGGCGCTCAACGTGTTTCTTCCTTGTGCAAGGCCGGTGCCAGGGGTGACGGCCGGCCATGATGCGCAAACCCCCGCCAATTGGCCCTGCATGCGCGAGGGACACGCGTCGCACGCGACGTCGAGACGATCTCCCGTCACCTCGCCAGCGCCGCGCCATCGCCGGCGCACGGGGGGATCTGTGGACTCGCGGGATCCGGGCGGTGACGGCTGCTCGTCAGGGGAAGACGGGATGCCGTCAGGGCGTGGTCGGGGGCTGCTCCGTGAAGAGCAGGGCGAGGCGATCGCGAAGCGTGGTCCGCGGAATGCCGAGGAGCTGGGCGGCCTTCGACTGGCTGCCTCCTGCCCGCGTCAACGCCCACCGGATCGCCTCGCGCTCGGCCTCGGCCAGGAACGGCTTCAGCTCGAGGGACTCCCGCGTGCCCAGGCACCGCTCGCAGCCGATTCTGGCGTCACTACCCGTCACCGTCGGCGGCAGGTCGCTCTCGGTAATCACCGGCCGCAACGAGAGCACCGCGGCGCACTCCATCGCATGCTGGAGCTCGCGCACGTTGCCTGGCCAGCGGTAGCCGAGAAGCAGGCGGCACACCTCGGGCGAAAGCTCCGGCCTCGGTCGACCGAGTGTCTCGGCATGGGCGCCGAGGAAGCAATCGGCGAGGAGCAGGATGTCCTCCCGCCGTTCGCGCAGTGGCGGCACATCGAGCGTCACGACGTTGATGCGGTAGTAGAGGTCCTCGCGGAAGCGGCCGTCGTGGACCAAGCTCGCCAGATCCCGCTTGGTCGCACAGATGAAACGGACGTCCACCTCGATCGTCCGCTCGCCGCCCACCCGCTCGAACCGACGCTCCTCGAGGACCTGGAGGAGCTTGACCTGGAGGTCGAGGGGGATCTCGTCGACCTCGTCGAGAAAGAGCGTGCCGTGCTGGGCGAGCTCGAACCGCCCGCGTCGCTGCTTCAGCGCGCTGGTGAAGGCACCCGCCTCGTGGCCGAACAGTTCGGACTCAAGCACCTCGCGGCTGAGGAGCGCGCAGCTCAGCTTCACGAGCGGACCGCCGCCGCGTGCGCCGACCTGGTGCAGCGTGCGCGCGATGAGGTCCTTGCCGGTGCCCGTCTCGCCCTGGATGAGCACCGTCGTGTCGAGATTCGCGAGCGCTTCGATCCGCTCGAACACACGGCGCATCGCGGAGGAGCGGCCGACGAGGGCATGGTACCGGTCGGGAGTGTCGGGACAGCGATGCAGCAGGCGCAGCTCGCGCTCGAGCGCCCGTCGGGCCATGATCTTCCGCACCCGGACGCTCAGCTCGTCGAAGTCGACCGGCTTGACGAGATAGTCCTCCGCGCCCCGCTTCATGGCCTCGACCGCGGTCTGCGCCGTCGCGTGGCCGGTGATGACGATCACGGCCGTGTCCGGACGAGTCTCGCTGATCCGGTGCAGGAACGTGAGGCCGTCCATCGTCGGCATGCGGAGGTCGGTCAGCACGAGGTCCCAGGGCTCCTCGGCCAGCAGGGCGAGCGCGGAAATCGCGTTCTCGACGTCGCGCACCTCGTGGCCCTCGAGCGCGAGCTGGTGGGCCAGCGCGACACGCGTCAGACGATCGTCATCCACGACGAGGATGCGGCTCTTCACGCGCCGGTACCTCCGTCGAGCGGCAGCCGCACGACCACCGTCGTGCCGGTGCCGTCGCGGCTGTCGACCGAGATCGTCCCGCCGTGCGCGTCCACGAGCCGCTTGCAGATGGCGAGGCCGAGCCCAGTGCCCTTCCCCAGCGGCTTCGTGGACCGGAACGGTTCGAAGAGGCGGGCGCGGATCGCGGGCGGGATGCCGGGCCCCGTATCGGCGACGCGGAGCTCCACCGCCGCGCCGTGCGTTGACGTCTCGACCACCACGCGTCCGCCGCCGTGGACAGCGTCGAGCGCGTTCGTCACGAGATTTGTCACGACCTCGCTCAACGCGACCTCGTCGGCGAGGACGGGCGGCACGACATCGAGCCGGCGTTCGAGGGTCACGCCGCTCGACGGGATCCGCGGGTGGAGGTGCGCGAGCGCGCGCGCCACGACGTCGTCCACCCGAAGCGGCCTCCGCTCGATCTGCGGCTCGCGCGAGAGCATGAGCAAGCGACGGCTTATGGCCGCCATGCGCTCGAGCGCGTCTTCCATCAGGTCGAGGATGTCGGCATGCTTGAGGAAGCCGGCCGGATCGCGGCGCAGCGCGCGGAACGAGTTCCGGACGCCGTTGAGCGGCGTCGACAGCTCGTGCACCACCCCGGCCACGACCTCGCCAATGAGCGCGAGACGCTCCTGCTGCTCGAGCCGCTCGCGCAGTGCGCGCTCCGTCAACGCCTGCTGCTCGAGCCGCTCCTTCGTGGTCGTCGCCCAGGCGGCGGTGCCCAACAGCATCGCTGCCAGGACCCCCAGGAAGCCCAGGACGTGGGGCGTGCTGTGCCAGCGCTCGAAGGCCGCCTGCACTGGCTGCGCGTGGTGATGGATCCAGCCGATCTGCTCCGCGACCGTCGTCACGGCGGCCAGAACGAAGGCGCCGGAGGCCAGGGCCCACGCCTCGAGGCGGTAGCAGGTCATGCCGGCAACGAGCCCTAGGAGGACGTACACGAAGGTGAAGGGGTTCTGGAGGCCGCCGGCGAAGTGGGCGAGCGCAGTCACCGCGACCACATCGAAGGCGAGATGCCCGACGAGGAGCCGGTGGGCATGGCGGCTCGGGAGCGCCCGCCGCGCAACGAGGCCGCGGACGGCGGCGTTGACGGCGACCATGACGGCGACCACGGCCCAGAGCGCAACGGAGTCGTCGACGATCCCGACCAACGACGAGTACACGATCGTGACGGCCACCGCCGCGATGCCGATCCAGCGCAGACGCACGAGCCGTCGGATGTGACCGACGTCCGCCGCCTCGCGGAACCGCTCGCGAGCCTCGTCAGCCGCCGAGGTCGGGCCGTTTCGCATCGAATTCCTGCTTGTCGATCTCATCCCGCGCATAGCGCTCTCTCAGGAGCTCGAGCGCGCGGTCGCCGCCGCCCGAGGCGTGCGCGGCGCCGGCCGTTGGCGACAGCCAACGGATCACCGCGGCGACGGCCACGACGGTCACGATCCAGGGAAGCAGCGTCCCGCCCGCCCGGGCTTCAGGAAGCTCTCTTCGATGAAAGCCGCCACGCCCTTGGCGTCCTCGAGGTGGAACCGCGGGACCCCCGCTTCGACGTCATGGTCGGTGACCACTGCGACGAGATGGTCCTCAGCACTGCTCATGAGCGGCTGGCCGAGGGCGACCCGGTTCACCTCGATCTTGGGCCAGGGGCCCATCTTGAAGCCTTCGGTCAGCACGATGTCCACCGGGCGCGGGAAGTGCCTGATGATCTCCTCGACGTCCACCTCGCGGTCCACGCGGGTGACGATGGCCAGTCGGAGGGGTGACGATAGCGCCACCGAGACGGCACCGGCGCGGCTATGACGCCAGCTGTCCTTCCCCGGCTGATCGATGTCGAAATCGCCATGGAAGTGGTGCTTCACGGTCCCGACTTGATACCCGCGCTCGACGAGGAGCGCGATGACCTTCTCCAGCAGCGTGGTCTTGCCCGAGTTAGAGCATCCGATGAAGGAGGCGATCGGCGGAAGCGCGGGCCGGTTCATCACCGCTCAGGCTGCCGTCCGGCAGATCGTTGCCGTTGGAGATGAACATCCCGTGCTCCGGCCCCGGCAGCTTGGGAGGGCATAGCCGGCATGAACGGTGTCTGGCGGGAACCCCGGGCGGGAACCCCGGCCGCTGCGGCACCGCCTGGGGGGGACGCAACCTACCCGGACATGCCTAGCCTCGCCAGGAGCCCATGGCATCACCCCCTGGCGACGGGTCAGGACGACGACCCGCCGCTGGCGCAGGATCGCCAGGTGCTGGGAGAGGTTCGACATGCCCGTGCCCACGCGCCGCGCCAAGTCGGCGACAGCGACCTCCTGATCCTGCAAGGCGTTAAGAACCCTTCAGCCGCGTGGGGTTCGCCAGGATCTGACACACGCGCGCGTGCCACTCGTAGATCTGGTCGTCGACGGAGGCCATGGATTCCTCGGTTCCCTATTTAAGGACATTCGCAAGTGTATGACAAGCGAGAACTTACACTGGGGCGCGAGAAGGCCGACGCTCCGCAAAAGCAGTCGCGCCAAGGACGCCACAGGTGGGGCGGCAGCGCCTCGCTTCATGCCCGATCCGCGGGCGCTCTGGGATTCTTTCACCTACCTCTTCTGATGCGTTCGGCTCAATACGACTTGGTATCCACCGTGCTAACAGAATTATCGGCGCTCAGCCATCTGCACAGGAGGATCCGATGGGGCACTCGCCAGACTGGGATGGGATTCATCCGAAAGCTTTACGCCCAATAGCTTGAGGATAAGAGGTGGCTAGGCGGCTCGAGAATGTCCAGGAACCGGGTGCGGTACAGTATTGAATTCTGCTCAAGACCGCCGGGCGGGAAAGATTCACCCGTGGGTCTGGCGGGGCGTCGCGGTGATAATGGCCGCAGGAGGTTGATGACCATGATGAAGATCATGAGTGTGCTGACAGTCCTTGCCCTGCTCGCGGGGGTCACGATCGCCCAGGCTCAAACGCAGCCCATGGGGCCATCCCAGGCCCAGGGCCAGCCGACACCCAGCCCCAAGCCGCCGGCCCAGCGACCGCCGCAGCCCCAGATGGGAGGCCAGGGGATGATGGGCCCGGGGATGATGGAGCACCATCGGATGATGGAGATGATGTGCCCGATGATGATGGGCATGATGATGGGCCGCATGATGGGCCAGACCGGAATGGCACGCGGGATGACGGGGCCGGGCATGATGGGTGAGGGCATGACCGGGATGTCAGCGATGGGGAATCCCTCGGATCCCAAGGCCATGGCCCGGATGCTGAGGCTGCGCGGGGACATGATGAAGGCCATGAGCGAAGTGCTGCTCAAGCACGCTCAGGAGCTCGAACAAGAGAAGTAGCGCCCCTCCAGTACATCCAGGCGCAGCTTGGCCACGCCTCGATCCAAACAACGCTCGACCGCTACGGGCATCTCATGCCGGATGCGCACGCAGCGGAAGCGCGGAAGCTGGATCGGCTGGTGTTCGGTGAGAACGGCCACCGCGCCGCCGACGGCATCGCTGACGCGGTGTGGCGGTAGCAGAATGGTAACAGAAACGACAAAGGGGCCAGCGGCGCTGACCGCTAACCCCTTGTCCCTGCGTGGTTGCGGGGGTCGGATTTGAACCGACGACCTTTGGGTTAGCGCTGTCGGGGCCGGCCGACGTCCTCCAGCAATTGCATGAACGCTCGCGCACTGGCGGACAGGGCCCGGCCCTGGTGGTGAATCACGTGAAAGTGTCGGTGAATGCGCAGGCCACGGAGGCGCAGCGCGCGCAGCCGGCCGGTCTCTACCTCGCCTCGCACGGCGTGGACCGACACGAAGGCAACCCCGAGTCCCGCCATGACCGCCTGCTTGATCGCTTCGGTGTGGTCAAGCTCCATTGCCGGCCGGAACGTGATGCCGGCGCGCTGCAGGGCCCGCTCGGTTACGCGCCGGGTCGCTGAGCCCTCTTCCCGCATTAGCAGTGGCTGATCGGCAAGCTGCGCTGGCGCGATCTCGCGCCGGCGCGCCCAGGGATGACCTGGGGCAACAGCGAGCATCAATTCGTCGACCAAGCCCGCCGCCAGACACTCCTCGCCCGGGCCCAAGGCGTGCCCGCCGACAACACCCAGGTCAAGCTCCCTCCCGCGCACGCGCTCCTCGATCACTTGGGAGTTGGCGATCTGGAGCCGAAGCTCAATGCCCGGATGTCGCGCCCGGAATCTCGCGATGATGCCGGGCATGACGTAGAGCCCGGGGGTTGTACTGGCCCCGATCAACAGCGAGCCATGGCCCAGGCCGTCCAAGTCGGCGATCACCTGGCGTGCACTTTCCGCCTCTGAAACTACCCGTGCG
>DASSSH010000172.1:0-13853 GCA_035708525.1 Candidatus Methylomirabilota bacterium | reverse complement strand
GCCTGGGCGCAGTGCTTGCACACATCGGACATCAGCAGCCACTGCAGCTCGCCGTTCTCCTTGGGCTTTTCGACGAAGCGCACCAGGCGGTAGGTCTTGTCCGTGAAGTGGGCATGGTTCTGATACGACCCCGTCCATTCCGGCTGCTCCAGGGGCAGCTCGTTCCACTGCTTACACGCCACCTGGCACGCGCGACACCCAATGCAGAGCGAGGTATCCGTGAACATCGCCAGCGTGCGGGCCATGGCTACACCTCCCCCTGCTTCACGTTGCACATGAAGGCTTTTGTCTCCTGGATGTACACCGTGGGGTCGGCGACCGTCGCCGAGAGGTCGTTGGTGATGTCGCCCTTGCTCCCCGGCAGCGCGTCGATACCTTTCCAGCCCCAGTGCCAGGGCACCCCGATCTGATGCACGGTCCGCCCGTCGATCAGGAAGGGCTTGAGCCGGCTGGTGACCATGGCCATCGTGTGGATCTTCCCGCGCGGCGTCGACACCGTGATGCGGTCGCCGTTCTTGATTCCGAGCTCCTTGGCCAGCTCATGGCTGATCTCGGCGAAGTGCGAGTAGTGCAGCTCGGCCAGCATGGGCAGGTAGCGCGACATGACGCCCGAGAGGTGATGCTCGGTGAGCCGGTACGTCGTGATGACGTACGGGTAGTCCTTGGAGCCGAGCGGCGCCAGCTCGTTCTTCTGGTCCGGAACGCTCCAGATCTTGGCCACGGGATTGCTCTGCTGCTTGGACAGCAGGTTCTTCGTCGGCGACTCGATGGGCTCGTAGTGCTCCGGGAACGGCCCGTCGTTCAGGGGTCCGAAGAAGGCGCCGACCAGGTCGGCGCGCATGATGAAGGGCTTGTCGCCGTTCTTGGCGTCCGGGGCCAGGAAGGCGTTGAAGTCCGGAACGTCGAGCCCGACCCACTTGCCCTTCTTGTCGGGGGTCTGCCCCTCCGCATTCGCGTCCCACCAGATCAGCTTCTTTTTCTCGCTCCACGGCTTGCCGGCGAGGTCGGCCGAGGCGCGGTTGTAGATGATGCGCCGGTTCGCCGGCCAGGCGAAGGCCCAGCCATGGGCCAGATAATCCTTTTCATCGGCCGGCTTGCGAGCGTTGGCCTTGTTGATGAGCTTGCCGTCGGGGCCTTCGACGGTGACGCCGGTGTAGATCCAGCATCCGCCGGCGGTCTTGCCGTCGTCGGTCATGTGGGCGAAGGTGTTCAGCGCCTGCCCCTTCTTGTAGACGACCTTGCCGTCCTTGTCCGTGATTTCCTCGGTGGCGAAGCCGTTGACCTCCTTGAGGACCAGCGCCATCTCCGGCTCCTTCGGGTTGTCCCCGTAGGTCCAGCTGGTCGCCAGGAAGCCCTTGTCGCGCTCCTTCTTGGAGCCCGCGTACAGCTTCTGCAGCCGCTTGGCCAGGGACACGAAGAACTCGGCGTCGGAGGTCACGTCGCCGGGTGGGTTGACAGCCTTCTCGTGCCACTGGATCAGTCGCATGGTGTTGGTGAGGCTACCGTCCTTCTCCGCAGCGGGCGCCGCCGGCAGGAAGAAGACCTCGGTCTTGACGTCCTTGGGGTTGGTGCCGGGGGTCTTCCAGACCTCGGCCGTCTCGGTGATGAAGATGTCCTTGACGACGAGCCAGTCGAGCCGCTGCATGGCGGCGCGGGCCAGCTTCGCATTGGGCCCGCCCACCGCCGGGTTCTGACCGTCGGCGAGGAAGCCCTTGATCTTCCCCTTGTACATGTCCACGAACATGTGCTGGTGGCTGTAGGCGTCGGCGGAGGCCCGCTTGGGGATCCACTGGTAGCCGAACTCGTTGTCCTTGGTCGCCGCCTCGCCGAAGAATGCCTTGAGCAGGCTGACGAAGAACTTGGGACGGTTCACCCAGAACCCGCCCTTGGGAGTCTCCTTTTCCAGGTAGGTCTTGAGGTCAGGATGGGCGTCACGCAGCGGCATCGGGAGGTAGCCCGGTAGCTCGTGATAGAGCAGCTCCAGGTCGGTCGCCCCCTGCACGTTGGCGTGGCCGCGCAGGGCCACGACACCGCCGCCCGGCCGGCCGATATTCCCCAGCAGGAGCTGGAGCATGCACAGCGCGCGGATGTTCTGCACGCCGTTGGTGTGCTGGGTGAGGTTGAGCGCGTAGGTGATCGTGCCAGTCTTGTCGGGGCCGCTGGTGCCGCAGTACAGCTTGGCGACCTCGACGAACTTGGCCTTGGGGATGCCGCACACCCGCTCGACCATCTCGGGGGTGTAGCGGCTGTAGTGGCGCCTGAGGAGCTGGAAGACAGAGTTGGGGTCCTTGAGGGTGAGGTCCCGCTTCGGATTGCCTTCCCCGTCCACCTGGTACTTCCAGGTGGACTTGTTGTAGGTCTGAGCGACGTGCGGATCCGTGCCGCCCTTGCCGGTCGCCTCGAGCCCGGTGAACAGGCCGCCCCCGTCGGTGGCGGTCTTGAAGCCCGGATCGATCAGGAAGGAGGCGTTGGTGAAGTGGACGACGTAGTCCTTGAAGTAGAGGTTGTTCTGGATCGCGTAGTTCATCAGGCCACCGAAGAAGGCGATGTTGGTGCCGGACCGCAGCGGCACGTGGATGTCGGCCACGGAGCTGGTGCGGGTGAACCGCGGATCCACGTGGATGAACTTGGCGCCCCGCTCCTTGGCCTTCATCACCCACAGGAAGCCGACGGGGTGGTTCTCGGCGAAGTTGCTGGTCGCCATGATGACATCCGAGTTCTGGATGTCGATCAGGTTGGTCGTCATCGCCCCCCGCCCGAACGTGGTCCCCAGAGCTGGGACCGTGGCGGAGTGTCAGACTCGGGCCTGATGTTCGTGATAGACGATGCCCAGCGTCCGGTTCAGCTTGCTGAGGAGGTAACACTCCTCGTTGTCGATGCAGGCCGAGCCGAGCGAGGCGATAGCCTCCAGGCGGTTGACCGTGACCAGGTTGCCGTCCTTGTCCTTCTCCTTCTCGATGAAATACTTCTCACGGGTGTCGTAGTAGCGCTTGGCGATCTGCTCGTACATCCAGTCCAGCGGCTTCTCCTCCCACTTTTCGGAGCCCGGCGCGCGGTACAGCGCCTTGGTCGGCCGCAGCGGGTTGTTGGAGAGCTGGATCGTGGCCGCGCCCTTGGGACAGAGCCGGCCCAGCGTGTGGGGCGTGTCCGGATGCCCCTCGATGTCGATGATCTTGTCGCCCTTGGAGTAGACGAGCTGGATGCACCCGACGGCGCAGTAGGGACAGACGCCCGGATGCACTTTCGCTTCCTTGATCTTGAGCGTCGTGGCGGCCGCCGCGACGGGCTTGAGATCGAGCGTGCCCGCACCGACCGCGACGCCGGCACCCGCCGACCCCGCGTACTTGAGAAAATCGCGCCGCGACAAACTCATAGCAACACCTCGCTGTGTGGTGTGTTTGGCACGACCGTGCGACTGCAGAAACTGCGTGAGGCGAGCGAGCGGGCACTGGCTTCCGCTTTCATTGCTCGCTAGTTGGCCGGAATTCTAGGAGCCGGTCTGACCGCTGTCAAGGAATTAGTATGTTCGCGCTACGCCGCAGCGCGCCAGACGATCAGGCCGTGCAGGCCGTCCTAGGCTTCGTCTCGACGGCCCAGATGGGCCCGGTCCTTTATATAGAGCTCGTAGCGCTCCTGGACGAGGGCGGCGGCCTCAGCCTGGCACCCCCTCTCCAGCAGGGCCACGATCCGCTTGGCTTCCTCGATTCCGACGATGGCGCCGCCCACGACCGGATCGTAAAAGCGCCCTAATTCCAAGAGGATGCGCTTGACCTTCGCGAGGTCGCCGAGGCTCGCCTTGAGCTCCTCGATGAGGAGCAGGGCGTGGTCTTCCCGCTTGCGGGATCGAAACCCCTTGTCCCGTGGCGACTCCCCCGCACCGGCGGGACCGGTCCCCGATGGCGGGTCCTCCCTCACCCGTCGCCCCCGTACATGACCCGCAGGAGCACCAGGCCGCGGGCCGGAGCCGTGGGCCCCGCCAGGGCGCGGTTGCGACTGGCCAGGACCTCGGCCATCCATTCCGGCTGCCGCGCCCCCCGCCCGACCTCGACCAGGCTGCCGACGATGTTGCGGACCATGTGATGGAGAAAACTGTCGGCGGAAAGCAGGACCGCGAGACGCGTTCCCTGAGTCACGATGCGGGCCGAGCGGAGGGTGCATCGGGGCGTGCGGCCGCGCCCCGGGGCTGCGCAGAAGGCGGAGAAGTCGTGGGTCCCCCGCAGCGAGGCCAGCGCCTTGACCATCGCCGCGGCGTCGAGCGCATAGGGCACGCGCCAGGCGAAGTGGCGAAGGAACGGATCGGCGACGGGACTGCGATCGATCAGGTAGGCGTAGCGCTTGCCGCGCGCCGCGCGGCGGGCGCTGAAGCCCGGCGGGGCTTCCCGCGCCTCGAGCACCCGCACCGCGGGCGGCAAGAGCGCGTTCAGCGCCCGCGCCAGGACGGCGGGACCGATGGGCGACGCGGTCCTGAGGCTGGCGACCTGACGGAGCGCGTGGACGCCGGCATCCGTGCGGCTGGCGCCGACGATGGTGGGCGGCGTCCCGAGGATCCGGGCGCAAGCCTCGGCGAGCAACCCCTGCACCGTGAGCCGGTCGGGCTGAATCTGCCAGCCGTGGAGCCCGGTGCCGTCGTAGGCGAGGGTGAGCCGGAGAGTGCGCGTGGCTGGGGTTACCGGATCAGCAGCTCGGCGATCTGGATCCCGTTGAGCGCGGCGCCCTTGCGCAGTTGATCCCCCACGACCCAGAAATTGAGGCCGTTGGGCAGCGACAGGTCCTCGCGGATCCGCCCCACGAAGCAGTCGTCCTGTCCCTCCACCGCGGCGGGCATGGGGTAGCGGTTCTGTGCCGGCTCGTCCCAGAGCCGGAGGCCGGGGAAGGAGGCGAAGGCCTCACGCGCGCGCTCGCGGCTGACCTTGATCTCCGTCTCGGCGTTGACCGCCACCGAGTGCGCGGTGAACACGGGCACCCGCACCGTCGTGGGCGAGATGGCGAGATCCGGCACCTCGAGGATCTTGCGCACCTCGTTGACCAGCTTGATCTCCTCGCCGGTGTAGCCGTTGTCGGCGAACGCGTCGATGTGCGGGATGACGTTGAAGGCGATCGGGTGGGGGAAATGCTTGGGCGTGATCGCCTCGCCCCGCGCCCAGGCCAGCGTCTGGCTGCGCAGCTCTTCGACCCCGTTGACGCCGGCGCCTGACACGGCCTGGTAGCTGCAGGCGATCACTCGCCGCAGCCGACCCACGTCGTGAAGCGGTTTGAGTGGCATCACCGCCACGATCGTCGTGCAGTTCGGGCAGGCGACGATGCCCTGGTGTCCCTCGATCGCGTGCGCGTTGATCTCCGGAACCACGAGCGGCACCGCCGGATCCATCCGGTAGGCGCTGGATTTGTCCACGACGACGGCGCCGGCCTTGACGGCACGCGGGGCGTACTCCCTGGACTGCGCGGAGCCGGCAGAGAAGAAGGCCACCTGCACGCCCTTGAAGGCCTCGGGGCCGACCGTGTCCACACGGATCTTCTCGCCCTTGAACGTGACGGTCTTGCCCACCGAGCGCTCGGAGGCGAAGGCGCGGAGCTCCCTGACGGGGAACTTCCGCTCCTCGAGGATCTTGAGCGTGGTCTGTCCCACCGCTCCGGTCGCTCCGACCACCGCCACGACGAGTCCTGAGGCCATTCCGTGCCGTCTCCTCTCGATCCGATAGGTCTAGTACGACTTCTCCACTTCGTGGGAGATCGCGTCGCCCATCTCTACGGTGCCAGCCAGCCTGGTGCCCGGCGAGTAGATGTCCTTGGTCCGGTACCCCTGCTCGAGGACCCGCAGCACGGCCGCCTCGATCCGGTCGGCGTCGGCGCCCAGGTTCAAAGCGTAACGCAGGAGCATCGCGGCGGACAAGATGGCCGCGATGGGGTTCGCGATCCCCTGGCCGGCGATGTCGGGCGCCGTGCCGTGGACGGGCTCGAAGAGCCCCACCTTGCCTCCCAGGCTCGCCGAGGCCAGCATGCCCATCGAGCCGGCGAGAATGGCCGCCTCGTCGGAGAGGATGTCCCCGAAGGTGTTCTCGGTCACGATCGTATCGAAGTGGGTGGGCTTCTGGACCAGGGCCATGGCGCAGTTGTCCACCAGCACGTGCTCGAGCGTGACCTGGGGATAGTCCTTCGCCACCCGGCTGACCACCTCCCGCCAGAGCTGGGAGACGACCAGGACGTTGGCCTTGTCCACCGAGGCCAGCCGCTTGCGGCGCTTCATGGCCACGTCAAAGGCGACGCGCGCCACCCGCTCGATCTCTCGGGAGGTGTAGGCCATCGTGTTCACGGCGCACTCGCCCCCGTCGGCGAACGCCTCCCGCCCGCGCGGCTCGCCGAAGTAGAGCCCCCCCGTCAGCTCGCGGACAACGATGAGGTCGGTGCCTTCGACCACGGAGCGCTTGAGCGGAGAGGCGTCCACCAGCATCGGGAAGCACTTGGCGGGCCTCAGGTTGGCGAAGAGGTCCAGCTCCTTGCGGATGCGCAGCAGCCCGCGCTCGGGGCGCTGCTCCTGCGGCAGGCTGTCCCACTTGGGGCCGCCCACCGAGCCGAAGAGGATCGCGTCGCTGTCCTCGCAGAGCCGGAGCGAGGAGTCGGGCAGCGGGTCGCCCGTGGCGTCGATGGCGGCGCCCCCGCAGAGCGCCGTCTCGAACTCGAAGGACGCGCCGGTCGCCTTCCCGACGATCTGGAGGATCTTCTGGGCCTCGGGAGTGACCTCCTGGCCGATGCCGTCCCCCGGGAGGACCGCGATCTTGTAGGTCGCCATCAGCGGGGTCTTAGCCCCTTCTGTTTTGCCACATACTTCATCAGGCCGCCGGCCGCCATGATCTCCTGGGCGAAGGGAGGCAGGGGCTGGGCCTGGTAGGTCTCCTCCTTGGTGATGTTCTTGATCTCGCCGGTGATGGGATTGATCTCGAGGAGGTCGTTCTGATCGATCCGCTCGGCGGCATCGGTCTCGAACAGCGGGAGCCCGAGGTTGATCGAGTTGCGGTAGAAGATGCGCGCGAACGACTTCGCGATGACGGCCGAGACCCCAGCCCCCTTGATCGCGATGGGGGCATGCTCCCGGGACGAGCCGCAGCCGAAGTTCTTGAGCCCCACGAGGACGTCGCCCACCGAGACCTTCTTGTGGAATTCGGGCGCGGTGTCCTCGAGGCAGTGCTCCGCCAGCTCCGCCGGGTCCGAGGTGACGAGGTAGCGGGCCGGGATGATCTGGTCCGTGTCGACGTTGTCGCCGAACTTCCACGCTTTGCCGTGCAGGTTCATCGATCAGGCTCCCACGACTTCCTCGGGGCGAGCCAGCTTGCCCGTCACGGCGGTGGCGGCCGCGACCGCCGGGCTCGCGAGGTAGACCTTGGCCTTGGGATGCCCCATGCGGCCGGGGAAGTTCCGGTTCGAGGTCGAGACGCAGACTTCCTCCGGCCCCAGCACACCGTTGTGGCCGCCCAGGCACGGCCCGCAGGTGGACTCCGAGATCGCGCAGCCGGCATCCGCGAAGACCTCGATCAGCCCATCCTTCATCGCCTGCTTGAACACCTCGTGCGTCGCCGGGATGACGATGCACCGGACGTAGGGCGCGACCTTCTTGCCCCGCATGATGCGGGCCGCGATCTGCAAGTCCTCGAGGCGCGCGTTGGTGCAGGAGCCGATGAAGACCTGGTCCACGTCGACCCCGGCGACGTCGTCGAGCGGCTTGACGTTGTCCGGCGAGTAGGGACACGCCACCTGGAGGTCGAGCCGGGCCATGTCGATCTCGTGGACCGAGTGGTACCGGGCGTCGGGGTCCGATTCGTACAGCGTCCAGCGCCGCTTGGCCCGCGGCTTGACGTAGGCCAGCGTGACCTCGTCGGGCGCCACGACGCCGTTCTTCCCGCCCGCCTCGATGGCCATGTTGCAGAGCGTGAGCCGGGCATCCACCGAGAGCGCCCGCACGGCCTCGCCCGTGAACTCCATGGCCCGATAGGTCGCACCGTCCACACCGATGCGGCCGATGACGTGGAGGATCATGTCCTTGGCGGTGACCCAGGGCCGCGCGGTGCCGTGGAAGTGGAACTTCATGCTCTCGGGCACCTTGAACCACGTGCGCCCCGTGATGAGCGCCGCCGCCAGGTCGGTGGAGCCGACGCCCGTCGAGAAGCAGCCGAGCCCGCCATAGGTGCAGGAGTGGGAGTCCGCCCCCAGCACGATGTCGCCGGGCAGCGCCAGGCCCTCCTGCGGCAGCAGGATGTGCTCGATGCCGCCGCGGCCCTCGTCGTAGAAGTATTTCATGCGGTGTTTTCGGGCGAACTGGCGCACGATACTGCACTGCTCGGCCGAGCGGATGTCCTTCGTGGGCACGAAGTGCGACAGCACGAAGGTCACCCGCTCGGGATCGAACAGCTCGGTGGCGCCGACCTTCTCGAACTCCTTGATGGAGATCGGCGCGGTGATGTCGTTGGCCATCACCATGTCGAGCGAGCAGTCGATCAGCTCCCCCGGCCGGACTTCCTTCTTGCCGGCGTGGGCCGCCAGGATCTTCTCGGTGATTGTCATCGCCATGACTGCGCTACGCCTTTCCGGCCGACTAGGGGCCGATCTCCTGGACCTTCCGGCCCGCCGCGGGATGCACGAGCCGGTTGAGCGCGTTGATGTAGGCGCGGGCGCTGGCCTCGATGACGTCGGTCGAACTGCCTTTGCCCGGCACGACGGTGCCATCGAAGTCCACCTTGATGGACACCTCGCCGAGGGCGTCCTTGCCCGAAGTGACCGCCCGGAGCTGATAATCCTGCAGCCGCCCCTTGAGCCCCGTGATCGCGTCGATGGCGTTGAGCACTGCGTCCACGGGCCCGTCACCGACTCCCGAGTCCTGGAAGACCTCGTTCTCCTTCTTGAGCCGCACCGTCGCCGACGGGATGACGCCGGTGCCGCTGATGATGTGCAGATAGTCGAGCGCGTACGTCTCCGGCACCTGGGCGATCTCGTCCTTCATGATCGCGATCAGGTCGTCGTCGAAGATCTCCTTCTTCTTGTCGGCCAGATCCTTGAACTTCTTGAACGCCCGGCCGAGATCGGCCTCGTCGGGCTCGAAGCCCAGGTCCTTGAGCCGGGCGGCCAGCGCGTGGCGGCCCGAATGCTTGCCCAGCACCAGCTTGTTCGCCGACCGCCCGATGTCCTCGGGCTTCATGATCTCGTAGGTGAGCTTCTCCTTGAGCACGCCGTCCTGATGGATCCCGGCCTCGTGGGCGAAGGCGTTCTCGCCCACCACGGCCTTGTTGGGCTGGACGTGGACGCCCGTGATGTGGGAGAGCAGCCGGCTGCTCCGGAAGATCTCCTCGCTCCGGATCTGCGTGTCGGTCTCGAAGAAATCCTTCCGGGTCCGCAGGGCCATCACGATCTCTTCCAGCGAGGCGTTGCCCGCGCGCTCACCGATGCCGTTGATCGTGCACTCGACCTGGCGGGCGCCGGCGCGGATCGCGGCGAGCGAGTTGGCCACCGCCTGTCCCAGGTCGTTGTGGCAGTGGACCGAGAGGATCGCCTTGGCGCTGTTCTTGACCCGCTCCCGGATCTTCAGGATTCGCGCGAACCACTCTTCCGGAATCGCGTAGCCGACGGTGTCCGGGATGTTGATGGTGCGAGCTCCGGCGTCGATCACCGCCTCGAGCACGTCACACATGTAGTCGAAGTCCGACCGCGAGGCGTCCTCGGGTGAAAACTCCACATCCTCGCAGTAGCCGCGGGCGTGCGTGACCGCCTCGACGGCCGCCTTGAGCACCTCGGCGCGGCTCTTGCGGAGCTTGTACTTGAGGTGGATGTCCGAGGTGGCCACGAACGTGTGGATGCGCGGGCGACGGGCGTACTTCACCGCTTCCCAGCAGCGATCGATGTCCATGAGCCCCACGCGGCTCAGGCCGCAGATGATGGGCGAGCCCTCGACGGAGCCCACCTGCTTCGCCACTTCCCGCGTGGCCCCGAAGTCCTCGTCGGACGAGATCGGAAAGCCCGCCTCGATGACGTCGACGTTGAGCCGGGCCAGCTGGCGCGCCATCTCCAGCTTCTCCATGGTGTTCATGGAAAAGCCAGGTGCCTGCTCGCCATCCCGAAGCGTCGTGTCGAAAATGATGATCCGGTCCATGCTCGCGTCCTCCGCTCCCCTATGGGGCGTCTCTGGTTCCCTGCTCCGTCGCCACTGCCGCGTCCACCCGGCGCGCCCACACGGGGCGCGAGGGACCACTCAGGACGTAAGCGGCAAAGAAGATGAACAGGGACCAGTGCGGCACCGCGTAGACGATCAGCGCCGCGATCACGCCCACGATCAGCAGCCGGGCGGGGCGCCGCCGGGCGAAGTCGGCGTCCTTGAAGGCGTAGTACCGGAACGTCGAGACCATGAGCAGCGCTACGACGACCGTCCCCACCGTCACGGCCGCGGCGTGCCAGCGCTCCACCTCGACCCCATCGAGGACCAGGACCGCGGAGCACACCATGCCCGCCGCGGCGGGCGTCGAGAGACCGACGAAGTACCGTCGATCGGTTACGCCGGAGTGAACGTTGAACCGCGCCAAGCGCAGCGCCCCGCAGATGGCGAAGAGAAACGCGGCGAGCCACGCCACCCGCCCGAACCGCGACAGGACCATGGCGTAGAGCAGGAAGCCCGGCGCCACGCAGAAGGACACCACGTCGGCGAGGGAGTCGTACTCCACGCCGAAGGGGGTCGACGTGCGAGTGAGCCGCGCAACCTTGCCGTCCAGCAGGTCCATGACCATGGCCACGAAGACGGCGACGGCGGCCTCGGTGTAGCGCCCCTGGGCCGAGAGGACGAGGGCCAGGAACCCGCAGAACAGGTTGCCTGTCGTCAGCGCGCTGGGCAGGAGAAAGATGCCGCGCCGCGGGTTCTCCCGCAGCTCCTGCCAGCGCCGGCGGCGCAGGCTACGAGCGCTCTCTCCCCCCACGTGTCTGCGTCGCATCTTCACTAAGCCCTCTCCTCGAAACTCATCTGATGACCCCCATCACCGACTCTCCCCCTCTGACCCGATCGCCCACTTTCACCCGAAGCTCGATCCCGCGAGGGGCGATCAGGTCGGTCCGCGAGCCGAACCGGATCATCCCGTAGCGCTCTCCCAGCGCGAGCTTGTCACCCGGGCGCACCCGGCAGACGATCCGCCGCGCCAGCACACCCGCGATCTGCCGCGCCGCGACCCGCGCGCTGTCCCCATCGAGCGCCACTGTGCATCGCTCGTTCTGCTCCGAGGCCTCGGCTCGATAGGCGGCCAGGAAGTGGCCCGGTACGTACTCCACGGCCCGGACCAAGCCGGCCGCCGGCGCCCGGTTGACATGCACGTCGAGTGGGGAGAGGAAGATCGACACCCTCACCGCCAGCCCCACCCAGGCGTCCTCGACCTCGACGATGCCCATCACCCGGCCGTCGGCGGGCGCCACCAGCGCGCCCGGCACGTCGGGCGGCGTGCGCTCCGGATCGCGAAAGAAGCCGAGGCATGCCAGGGCCGCCGCCGCGCAGAGCGCCGCCGCGCCCCACCAGCCCATCCAGGCCAGGATACACGCGGCCGCCGCGGGCGGGAAGATAAAGGGCCAGCCCTCGGCGGCGACGGGGATCCTCACGCCGACACGCGCTCCGCCGTCGCGGTCACATCCGCGGCGGCTTGATCCACGACATCATCTTCCGGAGCCGCCCGCCGACTTCCTCGATCGAGTGCTCGGCGTCCCGCTTGCGCATCGCCAGGAAGCCGGCGCGGTGGGCCTGGTTCTCCAGCACCCATTCCCGGGCGAACTGCCCGGACTGGATCTCGCCCAGAATCTTCTTCATCTCGGCCTTCGTCTGCTCGTTGATGATCCGGGGCCCGCGCGTATAGTCGCCGTACTCCGCCGTGTCCGAGACCGAGTAGCGCATGTAGGCCAGCCCGCCCTGGTAGAAGAGATCGACGATCAGCTTCATCTCGTGCATGCACTCGAAGTAGGCGATCTCGGGCTGATAGCCGGCCTCCACCAGCGTCTCGAAGGCGGCCTTGATCAGGTGCGAGACGCCGCCGCAGAGCGTGGTCTGCTCGCCGAAGAGATCGGTCTCCGTCTCTTCCTTGAAGGTGGTCTCGATGACGCCCGCCCGCGTGCAGCCGACGCCTTTGCCGTAGGCCAGCGCCATGTCCCGCGCCTTGCCGGACACGTCCTGATAGACGGCCACCAGCGCCGGCACGCCCGGCCCCTGAGTGAACAGATCGCGCATCACGTGGCCGGGCGCCTTGGGCGCGATCATCGTCACGTCGACGTCGGGCGGCGGCACCACCTGGTTGAAGTGGATGTTGAACCCGTGGGCGAACATCAGGGTCTTGCCCTTGACGAGGGTGCCCTTGATGGACTCCTCGTAGACCTGGCGCTGGCTCTGGTCGGGCAGCAGGATCATGACGATGTCGGCGCCGGCGGCGGCGTCGTTGACGGTCATCACTCTCAGCCCGTCCTTCTCCGCCTTGGTCCAGCTCTTGGAGCCCTTGTAGAGCCCGACCACCACATCCTGGCCGGAGTCCTTGAGGTTCAGCGCGTGGGCGTGCCCCTGGCTGCCGTAGCCGATGATGGCGATCTTCTTGCCCCGCAGCAGGCCGACGTCGGCGTCCTGGTCGTAGTAGATCCTGGCTGGCATCGTCGCTCTCCCTGTCTCTCGGTTAGTGCCGTTCCAACTAACTTCGCCCGATTCACTCAGCTCTCGCCTCGCCGCGCCGCAGCTCAGCTCGAACTGCCACGTTCTCGGTCGTCGCCGATCCTCACGTACGGTCTACTCAGCTCTCGCCTCGCGGCAAGGCCGCTCAGCTCGAACTGCCACGTCCGCCTCCGGTCGGTTCCTCCCTCGGGCCTCGTCTGGCTCGTCATTTGGCCCGGCACATCGAGGCGGCCATAAGCCCCGGCCGAGTTCGTTCGAGTCAATTAGTCCGCGAAGCCGACGACCTTGGGGTCGTCGCTCGGCTGCGGGGCCGCGGCCGGCCGCGGCTTGCCCAGCGTCTCTTCCACCTTGCGGAGCCGCGTCTTGGACCCCCGCGCGATGGCAACCTTGCCCGTGCGCACGACCTCGTGGATCCCGAACGGCCGCAGCAGCTCGATGATCGCCTCGATCTTCGACTCCTCGCCCGTGACCTCCAGGGTGTACGTCGTGGGCGTCACGTCCACCACCTTGGCGCGGAAGATGTCGCCGATGCGGAGGATCTCGGCCCGCGCCGTTGGCTCGGCGTTCACCTTGATCAGCAGCATCTCGCGCTCGACGTGGTTCTCTTCGCTGAGGTCCGTCACCTTGATGACGTCGATCAGCTTGTGCAGCTGCTTGATCACCTGCTCGATGACGAAGGCGTCGCCCGTCACGACCAGCGTCATCCGCGAGACCGTCGGGTCGAGCGTCTCGCCGACCGAGAGACTCTCGATGTTGTAGCCGCGCGCCGAGAAGAGCCCGGCCACCCGCGAGAGCACGCCGAACCGGTTCTCGACGAGCACCGCGATGGTGTGTTTCTGCGCTCCGTTCGTCTCCGCCACGCCTGCGTCCTTTCTGGGAAGCTAGAAGCCCGTCTGGGACTTCGCCGCCTTCTCCTTCACCTCACGGGTGGGAGGGGCCAGGATCATATCTTTGTTGGCGCCCCCCGCCGGCACCATGGGAAACACACACTCGTCCTTGTCGACGCAGACATCGACCACCACGGGCGCCGGCGTGCTGAGCATCTTCTCGATGGCCGGCACCACCTCGCTGGGCTTGGTGACTCGGATCCCGACGCAGCCGTACGCCTCCGCCAGCTTCACCCAGTCCGGGACACCCGGAAGGTCGATGGCGAAGTAGCGCTCCTTGTAGATGATGCGCTGCCACTGGCGCA
>DASSSH010000171.1:0-9806 GCA_035708525.1 Candidatus Methylomirabilota bacterium | reverse complement strand
AGACGACGAAAGCCTGCTGGAGAGCTTCGTAGCCCAAGCCGCGGTGGCGATCCGCAATGCGCGACTGTACGCCGACACGGCCCGGCGCCTGGCCGAGACCCGCGCGCTGCTGGAGCTGGCCGAGATCCTCAACTCGACGCTCGATCCCAGCCGGCTCCTCAAGCAGGCCACCATCCGGATTGCCCAGCTGTGCCACGTGGACCGATGCACCATCGAGCGCTGGGACGGCGACCAGGTCATCCCGCTGATGTCTCAGTTCGCCGATGGCCGACGCGTCCCCGAAATGTGGAGCGCCTTCCGCAACATGCGCGCGTACCTGCCGCGCGAGATCCCGGCGCACATCCGGGCTATCGAGTCCCGCCGGCCGGTGGTGATCCCCGACACGGCCGACACCGACCTGATTCCGCGTGAGTGGGTCGACCTCTTCGCGCTGAAGTCCTACATGGTGGTGCCGCTGATCCAGCAGGACGCGGTCATCGGTGTGATGAACCTCGACTACTCCGAGCGAGTCACACCCTTCGAGCCGTGGCAGCAGGATCTGGCGATGGCCATTGCCGGGCAGCTCGCGCTCTCCCTGGAGAACACGCGGCTGTACGGCGAAGTGCAGGAGCGTCTGCGCGAGACCACCACCCTCCTGGCGGTGGGCCGGGTGCTGTCACAGCCGGCCCCGCCCGCCGAGGTCATGCGCGGCGTGGCCAGACAGCTGGCGCATGCGTTCGGCGCCGACACGGCGGGTGTCTACGAGCTCGATGAGCGCCGGGAGGCCCTGGTTCCACGGGCCGGCTACCGGGTACCCAAGCATCTGATCCGTCAGTTCATGGAACGAGTCCTGACGCTCGAACGCTATCCCTTGCTGGCGCAGGCGTGGCGCGACGGACGCGCCGTGTGGTCGAAGAACGCGATGACTGACCCGCGCTTTGATCCGGGGGCTTTCGAGGGCCTGGAGCCCCACTCGGCGCTCCTCGCCCCGACCGCCGTCCGTGGAGAGTCGGTGGGTCTGCTGCTGCTCGTCTGGTGGGGCGCCGGACGGGAGTTCTCCCCGGCCGAGGTGCGCCTCATCGAGGGCGTGGCGGCGCAGGTGGGTCTCGCCACGGAGAACGCCGAGCTGGGGCGGCAGACCCAGCGGAAGCTGCACGAGACCGAGACACTGCTCTCGGTGAGCCAGACGCTGTCGTCCACCCTGGACCTGGAGAGGCTGCCACGCCAGCTCCTGCGCCACGTGGTGCACGCGCTGGGCGCCGACACGGCCGGGATCTGGCTGCTCGAGGAGGATGGCGAATGGATGGCGCCCTTCGTGGGGTACCACGTGCCCCCGGAGAAGCTCGACCGGCTGCGCCGACTGCGGTTGTCCATCGTGCGGCATCCCTTCTATGCGGAGGCGGCACGGACGCGCCAGTCCGTGTTCACGACCGACGCGATGACCGACCCGCGCCTCCCGCAAGAGATCCGTGACGCCGTGGGCCAGCGCACACACCTCTTCGTGCCCATTGTGGCGAAGGACCGGATGATCGGCGGATTCGCGGCGACATGGTGGGACCGCGCGCGGCCGCTGTCGGAGGACGAGCAGCGCCTCATGGAGGCCATCGCCAGCCAGGCCGGCGTGGCGCTGGAAAACGCCCGCCTGTTCCGCGACAACCAGCGGCGCGTCGAGGAGCTGTCGGTGCTGCACGAGCTCTCTCAGGCCATCACCGGGCAGCTGGACCAAGCCGGGCTCATCGAGACCGTCCAGCGGCAGATCGCGCGGGTGCTGGAAGTGAGCCACATGGTGATCCTGCTCCACGACGCGACCGAGGACCGGCTCGATGTCGCCCTGCGCGTGCTGGACGGCGCTCGCGACGAGGAAGAGCCGCGCTCCTACCCGCGCCGCGCCGTGGGACTGGCGAGCCTCGTGTTCGATAGCGGCGAGCCCATTCGGACCGACAATTACCTGGCCGAGTGCGAGCGCCGGGGCGTGCCGCCGGTGCCGAACTTGGGATTGGCCTACTGGCTCGGTGTGCCCATGGCGGCGGGCGACCAGCGGCTGGGCGTGCTGGCCCTGCGGGGGCGCGAGCGCGCCTTTACCGAGGCCGACGAGCGGTTGCTCAGCAACATCGCTCACCTGGTGGCGCTGGCGCTCCGGAGCGCCCGGCTCTACGAGGAGCGGACGCGGGCGTTCTCCGAGCTGGCCGCGGCCCAGGATCAGCTGGTCCGGACGGAGAAGCTCCGCGCGATGGGCGAGATGGCCTCGGGCGTGGCCCACGACTTCAACAACGTGCTGGCCTCGATCCTGGGCCGGGCGCAGCTGCTGCTCGACAAGATCGAAGACCCCAAGCAGCGGCAGTGGCTCCAGGTGATCGAGCGGGCCGCCGCCGACGGAGCGCGCACCGTGCGGCGGCTGCAGGACTTCACGCGCATTCGCCGGGATCAGCCCGCCGTCGCGGTCGACCTCAACCAGGTGATCCAGCAGGCGCTGGAGGCCACGGAATCCACCTGGCGCCAGCAGGCGCGCAGCCGGGGCATCACCATCGATGTCGCGACGACGCTGGCGGTCCCCCTGCCACGGATCTGGGGTGATCCGGCCGAGCTGCGCGAGGCGCTGACGAACCTGATCCTCAACGCGGTGGATGCCATGCCGCAGGACGGTCGCCTGACGTTCGTGACCCGCGCCAGCGGGGACCACGTGGAGATGACCGTCAGTGACACGGGTGTCGGGATCCCGGACTCGATCCAACAGAAGATCTTCGATCCGTTCTTCACCACGAAGGGGCCGAGGGGCACCGGTCTCGGGCTGAGCATGACGTATGGTATTCTCTCCCGTCACGGCGCCCGCGTGACCGTGGAGAGCGAGGAGGGCCGCGGGACGACATTTCGGTTGGTGTTCCCGGCTGCCGAGCATGTCGGCGAAGTCGCCCCGGTGCCGACCTCGCCGGCTGCTCCCGCGGCGCCGCTGCGCTGCCTGGTGGTAGACGACGAGTCCGAGGTGGGCGGTGTGCTGGGTGATATCCTGGTCGCCGCCGGCCATGCTGCCGTGGTGGTCGCGGGGGGCGAGGAAGCGCTGGCGCGCTTGAAGGCGCAGCCTTTCGACATGGTGTTTACCGATCTGGCCATGCCCGGGATGACCGGCTGGCAGGTCGCCCGGGCCGTGAAAGACCTGGCACCAGCGGTGCCGGTGGTGATCGTGAGCGGCTTCGGGGTCGAAGTTTCGCCGGAGGACCTCAGGGGCCATGGGGTGGATCTGGTCCTGGCCAAGCCGCTCAAGATTTCCGAGGTGCTGAGCGCCATCGCCTCGTTGCGCGCGGCCGGTGTCCAGAAGAGGGAGAAGCGGACATGACGAGCCCGATCATCACCGAGGCGGTCCGGACACTGATCGATCGCAAGGACCTGACGCGCATCGAGGCGGCCGCGGCCATGGAAGCCATCATGTCGGGCGCCGCGACGAACGCCCAGATTGCCGCCTTCCTCACCGCTCTCCGCATGAAGGGCGAGACCGTGGAAGAGTTGATCGGGTTCGCTCAAGTCATGCGCCAGAAGGCCGTCAAGGTGCGCACCCACGCCGCCGATCTGGTGGCCCAGACCGGCACCGACCGCGAGATGCTCATCGACACCTGCGGTACCGGCGGGGATGCCTCGGGCACGTTCAATGTCTCCACCGCCACCGCCTTCGTCGTGGCCGGCGCGGGGCTCAAGGTCGCCAAGCACGGCAACCGGTCGGTCTCTTCGCTCTGTGGCTCCGCGGACGTCGTGGAAACTCTCGAGATCAATCTCGAGCTGACGCCGGCCAAGGTCGCCCGGTGCGTGGACGAGGTGGGGATCGGGTTCCTTTACGCCCCGCTCCTGCACACTGCCATGAAGCATGTGATGGCCGCGCGGCGCGAGATGGGCATCCGCACCGTGTTCAACATGCTGGGACCGCTCACCAATCCGGCGGGCGCCAATGCCCAGGTCATCGGTGTGTACTCGGCGACCCTGACCGAGCTCCTGGCGCGCGTCCTGGCCGAGCTCGGCACCATTCGCGCCTTCGTCGTCCACGGAGCCGACGGGCTCGACGAGATTTCCAACACCGGGGAGAGTCACATCTCCGAGGTGCACGAGGGTGTCGTGCGCAACTCGCGCGTGCGGCCCGAGGATTTCGGGTTGCCGCGGGCGAGCATCGGCGATCTGCAGGGCGGAGACCGCGAGGAGAACGCTCGGATCATCCGCGAGATTCTGGCGGGTGACCACGGCGCGCGGCGCGACATCGTGCTCATGAACGCCGCCGCCGCCCTCGTGGTGGGCGGCAAGGCCCGCGATCTGAAGGAGGGCGTCGGGCTGGCGGGGCAATCCATCGATTCCGGGGCGGCCGCCGGCAGGCTCGCGGCGCTCGTGGACCTCTCCCGGAGGCTGGCCGCCGACTGACTGGTTCGACGTCGTGGCGCGCGAGCCCATTGACCCCTATCGGGCCGCCGGGTAGAATACCGCCAGGTCGCCGTAACTGCCTGTCGGTCCTGTCGTGAATTCCGTCGGATCACCTCCCGACGGCGGCGAGCGGCCGAAACAGTTCTAGAACACTGAAGCGGCAGGTCGGATGAGCCCTTGGGCGAAGGAGCCGAACCGCCCAACTGGATGGTTTGACGTTCAAGCGAGGCAGGTCGGATGAGCGCTTGCGCGAAGGAGCCCGACCGCCAAACTGGATGGTTTGACGTTCAAGCGAGATAGAAAGGACCAAACATGGCAGGCGCGTTCTGGTGCATGGTCGAGGATGACCGCAAAGGCACCCCGAAGAAGGTGATGGCCGAGGTGCTGGGCGAGGCCGCCCGGCTCGCGGGCCAGATCGGCTCGCAGGCGGAAGCGCTGTGGCTGACCGATACGGCGACGCCCGAGGGCCTGAAGCAGCTCGGCGAATGGGGCGCGAAGCGCGTGTGGCTCATGGAGAACGCCGCGCTGGCGCCGTATCGGGGAGAAGTCTGGGCACCGGTCATCGCCGAGCTGGCAGCTAAGGAATCGCCACAGGCGATCTTTGCGCCGGTGACGACACGGCAGCGCGAGCTGATGGCGCGGCTGGCCGCTCGGCTCGGCGCGGGGCTCTCGGCGGATTCGACCGGGATGGCGCTCGATGACGGCAAGCTCATCGCCACCCGGCCGGTCTATGCCGGCAAGTTGCTGGCCAAGATGACGTGGGTCAAGACACCGTGGCTTGCCACTCTGCGCCCGAACGTCTTCCGCCCGGCCGACGCCCAGCCGGGCGCCGCGGCGGCGGTGGAGAAGCTGGCCGTGACGATTCCGGCCGCGAGCATGTCGCTCGTGGAGCGCCGGGAGGAGAGCTCGACCGGCCTGCCGGAGCTCAGCGAGGCCGAGATCGTCGTCTCCGGCGGGCGCGGGATGAAGGGGCCGGAGAACTTCGTGATCCTGGAGGAGCTGGCCAAGGTGATCGGCGCCGCCGTGGGCGCCTCACGTGCGGCGGTGGACGCCGGGTGGCGGCCGCATCGATTCCAGATCGGCCAGACGGGGCGGACGATCTCGCCCAAGCTCTACCTGGGCTTCGGCATCTCGGGTGCCATCCAGCACCTGGCCGGCATGCGCACCTCCAAGGTGATCTGCGCGATCAACAAGGATCCGGAGGCGCCGATCTTCAAGATCGCGGACTACGGGATCGTGGGCGACCTGTTCGAGGTGGCGCCGCTCCTGACCACGGAATTCAAGAAGCTGCTGGAGAAGTAGTTCGAGCTGAGACGGGGCCCGGAGTTCGAGCTGAGTCGCGGAGCGACGAGGCGAGGGTTGGGTCAGTCCCGCAGGCGTGGCCTTTCGAGTGAGCCGCGAAGCGGCGAGACGAGGGCTGAGTCAGAGCCCGGCGAGGCGAGTGCTGAATTGAATATCCAGCTCAACGAAGAGCAGACGATGATCCAGGCGATGGCGCGTGACTTCGCCGAACAGGAAGTGCGCCCGATCGCCGAGGCCATCGATCGTGAGGCGCGCTTCCCCCATCAGACCGTCCGCCGCATGGGCGAGCTCGGGCTGATGGGGATCGCGATCCCGGAGGCCTACGGCGGCTCCGGTAGCGACACCGTTGCCTACGCCGTGGCGCTTGAAGAGGTCGCCAAGGCCTGCGCCTCGCACGCCGTCATCATGTCGGTCAACAATTCGCTCTACTGTGATCCGGTCTACAAGTTTGGCACCGAGGAGCAGAAGCAGAAGTTCCTGGCGCCCTTCGCCTCGGGCCACAAGCTCGGCTGTTTCTCGCTGACCGAGCCCGAGGCCGGCTCGGACGCGACCAATCAGAACACGCTGGCGAGCAAGGATGGGTCGGACTACGTTTTGAACGGCCGAAAGATCTTCGTCACCAACGGCCGTGAGGCCCACGCGGCGCTGGTCTTCGCCCAGACCGACCGGGCCAAAGGGCACCACGGCATCAGCGCCTTCCTGGTGGAGAGGGGCACCAAAGGCTTCACCGTGGTCAAAACCGAGGACAAGCTCGGCATCCGCGCGTCGGATACCGCCGAATTTCTCTTCGAGGGTTGCCGGGTGTCCGCCGCGAACCGCCTCGGGGCCGAGGGCGAGGGCTTCAAGATCGCCATGGCCACGCTCGATGGCGGTCGCATCGGGATCGCGGCCCAGGCCTTGGGGATCGCGGCCGGCGCGTACGAGCTCGCCGTCGGTTACGCGCGGGAGCGCAAGAGCTTCGGCGTGCCGATCGGCCAGCACCAGATGGTGCAGTGGATGCTGGCCGACATGGCGACGGCCATCGAGGCTGCGCGTCTCCTCACATGGCGGGCCGCGTGGCTCAAGGACACAGGCGCGCCGTTCGGTGCCGCGTCGGCCATGGCCAAGCTGTTCGCCGCGGAGGCGGCCATGCGGGTGACGACCGATGCCATTCAGGTGCACGGCGGCTACGGGTACATCAAGGAATACCAGGTGGAGCGGTATTTCCGCGATGCCAAGATCACGCAGATCTACGAGGGCACCTCGCAGATTCAGAAGCTCGTCATCGCCCGTCATCTCTTGAAGGAAGTGACGGCGTAGCGCATCGGGCCAGACCGAGAGCGGAGGGATAGGGACCATGCCCGACGACAAGAAGCGCTGGGAGGAGGAGACCTACGGGCCCTTCGTGCGCCAGTCGCCGGAGCGCGAAGTGCGCTTCGAGTCGCTGTCCGGCATCCCGATCCAGCCGCTGTACACGCCGGAGGATCTGGCGGGGTGGCGGTACGAGGACAAGCTCGGCTACCCAGGTGAGTTTCCGTACACGCGCGGGCCCTATCCCTCCATGTACCGCGGCCGGCTTTGGACCATGCGCATGTTCGCGGGCTTCGGCCGGCCGGAAGACACCAACGCGCGTTTCAAGTACCTGCTGGAGCAGGGACAGACCGGCCTCTCGACGGCCTTCGACATGCCGGCGCTGATGGGTTACGACGCCGACCACCCGCGGGCGCGTGGTGAGGTGGGCCGCGAGGGCGTCTCGGTGTCGACGCTGGCCGACTTCGAGGTGCTGTTCAGCGACATCCCGCTGGATCAGGTCACGACGTCGATGACCATCAACTGCACCGCCTCGGTGGCGCTGGCGATGTACCTGGCTCTGGCGGACAAGCAGGGTGTGTCCTGGGACAAGCTCGGCGGCACGATGCAGAACGACATGCTGAAGGAGTTCATCGCGCAGAAGGAATGGATCTCGCCGCCGGAGTCCGCCGTCCGCATCGTGGTGGACACCATCGAGTTCTGCGCCGCCCAGGTGCCCCGCTTCAACCCCGTGTCCATCTCCGGTTACCACATCCGTGAGGCCGGTTCCACCGCGGTCCAGGAGCTGGCCTTTACGCTGGCGGACGGCTTCGGCTATGTGGACGCCTGCATCAAGCGCGGGCTGGATGTGGACAGCTTCGCGGGGCGGCTGTCGTTCTTTTTCGACATCCACAATGACTTTTTCGAGGAGATCGCCAAGCTGCGGGCGGCGCGCCGTATCTGGGCCACCGTGATGCGGGACCGGTTCGGCGCGCGAAAGCCCGAGTCGCTGCGGCTCCGCACCCATACCCAGACGGCCGGCGTATCCGCCACGGCCCAGCAGCCGCTGAACAACGTGGCGCGCGTCGCGATGCAGGCGCTGGCGGCCGTCCTGGGCGGGGCGCAGTCGCTCCACACCAATTCGTATGACGAGGTGCTGGCGCTGCCCACCGAGCAAGCCGTGACCGTCGCGCTCCGCACCCAGCAGATCATCGCCGAGGAGACGGGAGTGCCGCTGACGATCGATCCGCTGGGCGGCTCGTACTTCCTCGAGCGGCTGACGGACCAGATGGAAGAGCAGGCGATGGCCTATATTCGGAAGATCGATGAGCTGGGCGGGATCATCCGGGCTATCGACAGGGGCTACCCGCAACGGGAGATCGCGGACGCCGCGTATCGCTACCAGCTCCTGGACGACCGGGGCGAGAAGGCGGTCGTCGGCGTCAACAAATACGTCATGGCGGAGGAGCCTCCGGTCGAGTTCCTGAAGATCGACGAGGCCGTCGAGCGGGAGCAGATCGAGCGGGTGAAGCGGCTCAAGGCTTCCCGCGACACCGCCAAGGTCGAGCGGCGGCTCAAGCAGCTGGCCGATGCGTGTCGAAATGGCCAGAATGTCATGCCGGTGCTGG
Source organism: Candidatus Methylomirabilota bacterium (assembly GCA_035708525.1). Lineage (GTDB taxonomy): Bacteria > Methylomirabilota > Methylomirabilia > Rokubacteriales > CSP1-6 > DASSSH01. The sequence goes on along the minus strand of DASSSH010000171.1, from coordinate 1,233 downwards.
TGGACGCGGTCAAGGACTACGTCTCGCTGGGCGAGATCTCGGACGTGTACCGCCAGGTGTTCGGCCTCTACCGCGAGCCCATCATTTTCTAGCAACCATCTCCCTCTCCCCAGAGGGGAGAGGGCAGGGTGAGGGGGACTGTCACGATGCCTGAAGCGATCAGGATCACCAGGGCGCGGACGCTCAAGACCAAGCCCAAGGACTCGGACCTTGGCTTCGGCCAGATCTTCACGGACCACATGTTCCTGGCCGATTTCCAGGAGGAGAAGGGCTGGTACGACCCGCGCATCGAGCCCTACGGACCGCTCGAGATGGATCCGGCGGCCGCCGTCCTTCACTACGCCCAGGCCGTCTTCGAAGGGCTCAAGGCCTTCCGGGGCGCGGATGGCAAGGTGCGCCTGTTCCGTCCCCAGAAGAACATCGAGCGCCTGAACAACTCGGCCCGGCGGCTGTGCATCCCGCCGCTGGATCCGGAGCTGGCCCTGCAGTCGATCGTGACCCTGGTGGGCCTGGAGCGCGACTGGGTGCCGCGCACCGTTGGGACGTCGCTCTACATCCGCCCGACCATCGTCGCCAACGAGGCGTTCCTGGGCGTGCGACCGGCCAAGTCCTATGTCTACTTCGTCATCTTGTCGCCGGTGGGCGCCTACTACCCCGAGGGCATGGCGCCGGTGAAGATCCGCGTGGAGGAGAAGTACGTGCGCGCGGTCGAGGGAGGACTCGGCGGGGCCAAGACCGGGGCGAACTACGCCGCCAGCCTGATGGCGGCGGAGGAAGCCAAGCACGCGGGGTATACCCAGGTGCTCTTCCTCGACGGTGTGCATCGCAAGTACATCGATGAGGTGGGCACCATGAACATCATGGTGAAGATCAGTGACGAGGTGATCACTCCCCCCGTCGGTGGCACGGTCCTGTCAGGGATCACGCGCGATTCGGCTCTGACCCTCATGCGCAGGTGGGGGATCAAGGTCAGCGAGCGCCCCATCACCATCGACGAGGTGGTGGCTGCCCACAAGAGCGGAACGCTCAAGGAGGTTTGGGGTACCGGCACGGCGGCCGTGATCTCACCCGTCGGCGAGCTTGCCTACAAGAGCGACAAGATGGTGATCCACGGGGGGCGGATCGGCGAGCTCACGCAAAAGCTCTACGATGCGATCGTGGGAATCCAGTACGGGCAGGCGCCCGATCCGGACAAGTGGACGCTCGAGGTCTAGAAGGCGACACGGGGACTTA
>DASSSH010000170.1:0-9032 GCA_035708525.1 Candidatus Methylomirabilota bacterium | reverse complement strand
GCTGGCTTCGGTGACATCACGATCCGGCCAGTCCCGGGGACCGTTCGCTTTCCGTCGGTCGTGCGCTTCGTTCAGGACTATGTGGCCGGCTCACCACTAGCGGGCCATGTGGCGAAGCTCTCAGACGAGGCTCGTGCCGCTCTCGTGGGCGAGGTGAGTGCCGCGCTGCACTCCTATCTGAGAGAAGACGCTCTGACGTTCCCGATTGAGGCTCATCTAGCCAGCGCCAGAAAGTGAACCTGCTCGCGGTCCATTGCATCAGAGCCTAGCGGCCCCTCCGAACAACAGGCTCGAGCGGGCCGGCTGCGCCGGCCGCTCAGCCTGAGCGTTCGGCAAGATGGAGCTTTGGTGTAACTCGGGCTCCGCCGTAAACTATCACGTACGACCATGGAGAACCCGCGGGCGATTGCCCCGTTCCTCCGCTCCTTCCTGGCCGCGAAGAAGTCCCTGCTCCTCTACCCGCCAGGAAGCGAGATGGCCGCGAGCAGGCTCCAGCTGCTCCGCCGCGCACTCGACGACGTCTCCGCGCCGAACCTCGTCTTCCCGATCCGGGTGGGCCGCGATCGTTTTTCATGGGCGGGCGGGGAGCTCGTGAGCACGGACCCCGCGATGGAAGGGCTGCGCCTCGACCTGCAGGCGCACGGCATCGCTGAATTCAGCATCGACGCTGGGGTCGAGGAGTGGGAGATCCGGGAATTTCTCGAGTTCCTGAACCAGCCGTCTGAAAAGATCCTCACCGTCGGCGATGCGCCGGCCTATCTCCGGGAGCGGGGCGTCGTCCATGTCCGGGTCGCCGCCCCGGGGGGACTGGGCTTGCCGGCTGAGGCGGGGCAGCTGTCCACGGCCCACGGCGTCGAGGTGGCCGACGACACCGGGGGGACCACCCTGCTGGGCGCCCGCCCCGGGAGACACCCCGTCGACCTCCTGGTCGATGCGATCCTGGACATGGTCGACGAGCGGCTGACGGGCCTCACCTACGACTGTGCGGGCCTGCTCCAGTGGTTCCAGGCCGTCGCGGCCGAGGGCCGACTCGAAAAGCTGTGCGCGGCAGCAAAGATGCTGGTCACCATGGCTGAGGGCTATGGCGACCGGGAGGTCCGCGTGCGAACGACCCTCGAGGCCCTGCTGCTGCTTCCCGAGGCCACGCTCAAGCCGCTCCTCACCGAGTGGCTCATGCCCTTGGCCGCCACCGACCTCGCCATCTTCAACCTTCTCACTCAGGTGACCGAGGACGAGCTGGCCGAGATCGCCCGCCACATCCCGCCGGAGCAGCTGATGACGCTGGCGTCCGACCTGCTGGAGTTCCCATGGGAGAAGGGCAAGCGGCAGCGGCTCGTTCAAGCGATCACCGACACGCTCAAGGAAGGCGGCGGACCGGCTGCGCCAGGGTTGTTGCTCGAGCGCGATGATCCGCTCATGGTGGAGCTGCGGCAGGAGATCATCGACGCCTGCCATCCCGACATCCTGCTCGAGCGGAGCGCCGACCTCCTCCTCGCCCTGGTTCTCACCGAGGGCAGCGACGAGCACCCTGGCTTCTCGATCGAGGCCCTGGAGGACATCATCGGTGAGGCGCTGGCTCGGAGCAATCTCGCCCTCGCCGTGCGGGTGCTCCAGAGCCTCGGGGCCGGCGAGGCGCCCTCGGGCGACCTGGCGCGCGAGCGCGCCGAGCGGCTCGCGCGCCTCCGCCGGAAGGCCGCCGACCGCCCTCAGGTCACGCAGGTCGTCGGTCTCCTGCGCCAGGGCTCGGCGCCCCAGCAGCTCGACGCCATCGCCGGATACCTGCGCCTCGTGGCGGACGATGGGGTCAAGGAGTTCGCCGCGCTGCTCGCGGAGGAGGCCGACCGGCGGACGCGGGTGCTCATGTGCGAGGTGCTCGCACGAGTCGGGCCCGCCGTGATCCCCGTGCTCCTGCCCCTGCTGGCCGACCAACGCTGGTTCGTCGCCCGCAACGTCCTCTACATCCTCGGAAAGGTCCGGCACTCGTCCGCGCTCACCTCCATCCTCGCCGCGCTCGACCATCCCCACCCGAGGGTGCGGGTGGAGGCGATTCGCGCGGTCAGCCTCATCGACGGCGCCGGCGCGGCCCCGCACCTCAGCCGGTGCCTCGGCGACTCGGATCCCATGGTCCGGCGCGCCGTCATCGCGGCCGTGTCCGCGCCGGGCTACGACGCCGCGGTCGCCCCCCTGCGCGATGTGCTCCTCGCCGACGCCAAGGGACGGGACGACGTCGACGTGAAGCTCGAGGCGATCCGCGCCCTCGTCACCATCGGCACGCCGCTCGCGCACGACACCCTGGGCATGATCGCGGATCAGCCCGTCCGCTTCTGGCAGCGCACGGACCGCCAGGTCCGCGAGGCCGCCGCCGCGGCGCTCGCCGCGCAGAAGGCCAAGCATGGCGGATAACCTGACCGACCACGGCCAGCTCGTCTTCGGCCACCTCAACGGTCTGGTCCGCACCGCCGCACTGTATCCGGCCACGCATCCGCAGACGCTCAAGGCCAGGGAGGTCCTGCACGGCGCTCTGACCGCCTACCTGGCCATGAACGGAGAGCTCACCTACCGGTTTCTCGGAGACGTGCTCGTCGCCAACGATCGAATTCTCGCGCGGGAGAGCCTGGTCTACCGCCGCCTGCTCGACGTCTGTCAGAAGGAGCGGCAGATCGGCAGCATCACCTTCATCACCGGGGTGGAGGCTCGCGAGCTCGACGTGCTCCTCGAAGCGCTCACTCAGGGAGTTGGCGAGAGCCTCTCCGCATGGACGGCGCAGCGAGGGCTGGTCCACGTCATCCTGGAGCCGCCGATGCAGTCCGAGCAGCACAGCATCGAGGTCATGGCGCGCCGCGCCTACTACGGCTCCGTCGACACGCTGCGTGAGATCGAGTCGACCATCCGCTCGCACACGCCGCTCGGCATCGAGCAGATCGGCACCCTCCGGGTCTTCACCTCGGCGCTCCTGGAGCAGATCCTCCAGATCCCCGACCTGGTGCTCCGCCTCGCGAGCATCAAGTCCTACGATGAGTACACCCTCTATCACTCGGTCAACGTCGCCGTCATCTCCATGGGGCTCGGGCTGGTGCTCGATCTCCCGGGAGCGCTGCTGCACGAGGTGGCGATGGCCGGCATGCTCCACGACCTCGGCAAGATCGCCGTTCCGCTGGAGATCCTCCAGAAGCCCGGCCCGCTCGACGATGAAGAGTGGAAGGTCATGCGACAACACCCGCTGCTCGGCGCGGAGATCTTGAGCCGCCTGTCGGTGGCGAACCGGCTCCCGATGGTCGTCGCCTTCGAGCACCACATGCGATTCGACAGGAAGGGATACCCGTTCCTCCGGGAGAATTGGACGCAGCACCCGGTGAGCCGGCTCGCCTGCGTGGCCGACGTGTTCGACGCCATGACGTCCCGTCGCGCCTACAAGAACGCGATCTCCAGCCGGAACGTCTGCACCTACGTCCGGGACCAGGCCGGCCAAATCTTCGACCCACGGCTCCCGCGGATCCTCGACCATATGGTCACGCGACTTCGCGCCGCTCCGGCAAGAGGGACGCCGCCGTGAGGGAGCTCATCGAGTCGGTCGCGATCGAGGGGATGACGCTCACGGTGACCCTGTCGCCGACGTTGCCCGTCGACGTCCCGACCCTCGCCGTGGCCGCGGCCATCCGGGCCCTCCATCGCTATCCGGTCCTTGACCGCGTCACCGTGCGGAGCGGCTCGACCGAGGTCGGCCTCTCCCGCCGGGAGGTCGAGCAACTGCTCCAGCCAGACGATCTGGCCGCCGCGAAAGAGCCGGATCGGTGGAAGCACGTACTGGCGCGGGCCGTCGAGCGCTTCCTCGCGAGGTAACCGGGCCGCCGGCGAGTCCGCCGGCGTGGTGGTCACCCGGGACTGTCTTCGTGAAACTCGCCTTGCCCTCCGCCCGGCCTGCCACTTGACCCCGTGCCGGTTTCGGCAGATGCTCCCCTCCGTCAGTCGGCAGGCATGATGACGATGGTCCAATCCCTTGCGCACGGGGTTCATCTGGTCGGCAGCGTGCCGCTGGCCAGCCCGGAGGTCGTCTTTCGTACCCTCGCCACCGAGATCGGTGACCGCCTGCGCCGCATTCCCGACGGAGAGACCGGCCCCCGATCCGACTGGATTGTCTGGCAGCTGCCGGTCTTCACCACCCAGCAGCAGTTCGAGGTGGTGCCACCCGGCCTCAATAGCTGGCGGCCGCTCCCGCGCGTGCGCCTCGCAGAGGGCGCCCGCCCGGACAGCGTGGCATTCGGCGCGCTGGGGTACGCGGACGCGGCCATCGCCTCCTATCGCATTTTCGCGCGTCTCAAGCGCGATGGGGTGGTGCCGGTCGCCTGTCGCTTCCAGGTCTGCCTGCCTACTCCCCTGGCGCCGATCAGCGCCTTCGTGGTCCCCGAGGACCAGGGGCTCCTGGAACCGGTGTACGAAGACCGATTGCTGGCCGAGCTGCGGCTCATCCTCGAGGACGTGCCGCACGACCAACTCGCCGTCCAGTGGGACACCAACTTCGAGTTCGGGATGCTGGAGGGCATCTTCCCGGCCTGGTTCGACGACATCAAGAGCGGCATCCTGGAGCGACTGGTGCGACTGTCCCGGCACGTGCCGCCGGACGTCCAGCTCGGCTACCACTTCTGCTACGGGGACGTTCAGCACCGGCACTTCAAGGAACCAGCCGACGCCCGGACGCTAGTCGAGGTCGCCAACGCGCTGGGGGCGAGCTTGGGCCGCCCGCTCAACTGGCTCCACTTGCCGGTTCCACGTGAGCGTCTCGACGAGGGATACTACGCCCCGCTGCGGGAGCTTCGTCTGCGCCCCGAGACCGAGCTCTACCTCGGCCTGCTCCACCACACCGATGGTGTCGCGGGGAGCATCCGTCGCATGGAGGTCGCCCGCGGTTTCGTCTCCGGCTTCGGCGTCGCCACCGAGTGCGGCTGGGGGCGGCGGTCGCCGTCCACCATCCCCGAGCTCCTGCGCATCCACCGTGACCTGAGCGCCCCGATCCAGCCCGGGGGCGGAGTCCCGCGCCGGTTCCAGTGGCCGCCCGGCTTCCAGCGAGTCCCCGACGAGGACTGGACGCGGCAGCCCGTGGACACCTTCGGCCTCCGGTACGACACCGTCGAGAACCACGGCTGGTACCGGAACCTCGATCCGACGGTGGAGGACCTGGCCCGCTCCCTCGAGGACGGCCAGATCCTCATCGACTACTCTGGCGGGACCGGGATCCTCCTCGACCGACTCAACTTGAGGATCTTTGACCGCCAGGTCGGCATGCTGATCGTGGACAGCTCGCCGAAGTTTCTCCGCGTCGCCCTCGACAAGTTCGGCGCCGAAGAGCGCATCGCGTTTCGACTCTTGCGCTGGCTCAAGGAGGAGAAGCGGCTCGAGCTCCTCGACGAGGTGATGGGGCCCGAGCTGCTCGGGCGGAAGGCCGACGCGATCGCGTCCACCAACGCGATCCATCTCTATCGGGACCTTCCGGACACGCTCGCGTCCTGGGCGCGGGTGCTCCGGCCGCGAGGGCGCGTGTTCGTGCAGTCCGGCAATATCCGCAACCCGCAGGCCCGACCGAGCGAATGGATCCTGGACGAGACCGTGTGGGCGATCCACGAGGTCGCTACCGGCCTGGTCCGCAACGACCCGCGCTACAGCGCCTACCGGCCGCTGCTCGACGACGAAGCCCGGATGCAGGCGCACGTGGCCTACCGGGACCAGGTCTTCCTGCCGGTCCGGCCGCTCGACTATTACTTGCGCTGCCTCGAGGAGGCTGGATTCACGGTCGAGGAGGTGACGGCCCGCTCCATCGAGGCTCGTGTCGAGGACTGGTTCGAATTCCTGAGCGCCTACCACGAGGCCGTGCTGGGATGGCTGGGCGCCTCGGTCAAAGTGGATGGGAAGGCGCCGAGCAAGGAGGCCGTGACCGACCGGCTGGCGCTCATCCGCCAGGCCATGGACACTCTCTTCGGAGGGCGTCAAGCATTTCGGTGCTGCTGGACTTACATCAACTGCGTCCGGTTGTAGGCAACCCGAGACGGCATTTCTTCAACCCCTCAAGCCGCCGCCGAGACAGTGACGGAGCGACGCAGACATCACGGCCACGCGCATCATGGCCGGTACGGCAACCCGAAAGACCTCGACGCCTATCTCGCGCGGCAGTTGGATCCCGCGCGGGCCACCTGGCAGAAGCCCGACGCGGCCTTGCGCGCGATGGGCCTTAGCAAGGGCCAGACGGTCGCGGAGATCGGAGCCGGACCTGGCTTCTGGACGCTCAGGATTGCCCGGATGGTGGGGCCGTCGGGACATGTCTACGCGGTCGATCCGGAGCCTGCCATTCTAGAGGTCCTGCGCCAGCGCCTCGAGAAGAGGCGTGTGAAGAACGTCACGCCGGTGCTCGGCGGTGCCGGCGACCCGCTCCTGCCGGCCCACCGATCCGATCTCGCACTGATCGTGAACACCTACCATCACTTCCCGGATGGCCTGGCCCTCCTCCGGCGCGTGGCTGCCGCACTCCGGTCTGGCGGTCGGCTGGTCAACATCGACTTCCACAAGCGCGAGACACCGGTGGGTCCGCCGGTGGGCCATCGGGTCGCCCGAGAGGAATTCTTGCTCGATGCTCGACGGGCCGGCTTCACGCTCGTGGCCGAGCACCGCTTCCTCCCCTACCAGTACTTCCTGGTCTTTCGCCGGGGGCGCTGAGGGGGAGACCTATTCATGCGCAACCTCGTATTGCTGATCGCCAATGGGCCTCGGGAGCTGCGCGCTCGGCGAAAGCCGACCGTCGACCAGTCGATGGGCGGTCACGCCGCATCCGTTGTTGTCCCGCGGTCGCGACTCGCCTATGATTCGGGCACCGGCAGCACCAGTTTCAACGCTCGTGGAGGACACCCATGGCTCGACTGGAAATCGTCAACCCCGTCGCCGCCCGTGTCGAACAGTCGGTCAAGCCCGCCGCCCGTCAGCCCGATCTCTCCAACACCACCGTGGGGCTCTACTGGAACATGAAGGCCGGCGGCGATGCCGCGCTCGACCGCGCGGAGCAGCGCCTGAGAGAGCGATTCCCCGGAATCCGCTTCCGCCGCTACACGGGCTCGGTCGGGTTCATCATGCGCCACGCCACTGCCGACGATGCCGACCGGATGGCCTCCGAGGTGCAGGCCGTGGTGGGCACCACCGCGGACTGAGGGTCCTGCACGTCGTGGGGTGCCCACGACATGGTCGAGGTGGAGCGGCGGGGCGTTCCGACCGTGCTCTTCACCGCCAAGACTTTCGTCCACGATGCCCAGCGAAGCGCGGCCAGCTTCGGCCTGCCGGGCCTGCCGCTGGCGGTGGTGCCGCTGCCATTCACCAACCAGCGCCCCGAGGACATCCACCGGATGGTGGACGATAGCTTCGACCAGGTGCTGGCGGGCCTCACCCGCGATGTGGAGGTGGTCGAGCGTGCCGACGCGCCGCCGGCCGAGGAGACTCTCGCCTACGAGGGCGCGGACATGCTCGAGGCGTGGGAGCGGATGAATCGGGATTTCCTGCAGCGCGGATGGTCCGACGGCTTCCCGCTGGTGGCGCCCACACGGGCGGCACTGGAGGCCATGCTCAAGGGCACACGGCGCGGCGCCGGCGAGCTGATCGCCACGCTCGAGCCCGGCTTCGGCCTGGCCACGGTGGAGAAGCTCGCGGTCAATGCGGTCATGGCGGGCTGCCGCCCCGAGCACCTCCCACTTCTGATCGCGGCCGTGCGCTGCCTCGCCGAGCCCAAGATGTATCTGCGCAACAAAGCCATGTCGACCGGCCCGCACGCCCCGCTCGTCCTCGTCAACGGACCGCTCGGCCGCGGGGCCGGCCTCAACTCGGGGATCTGCGCCCTCGGCCCCGGCGCCCCGTCGGCCTCCAACACGGTCCTCGGGCGCGCGCTGCGCCTGGTCATGATGAACGTGGGCCACACCTACGTGGGCGTCTCCGACATGGACACGATCGGCTCACCGCTGAAGTACAGCCTCTGCTGCGCCGAGAACGAGGCCCAGAGCCCGTGGGAGCCCTACCACGTGGTCGCGCGCGGCCTCGCCCGCGAGGCCAGCGCCGTCACCGTCCACTTCGCCTACGGGATGTGCGAGCTCCACGACTTCACCAGCACTACACCCGAGGGCCTCACGGAAGTCTTCGCCACCGCGGCCACCAACGTGGCCCAGGTGGGCACCGGGCTCTGGCTCATTGGGCGGCGGGCCGACCCGCGATATCGGACCGAGGAGAAGGAGCACAACATGCTCTTCATCTGTCCCGAGCACGCCCAGATCTTCGCTCGGGCCGGCTGGGGGCGGCGGCAAATCCAGGAGGCTCTCTACCGGCTGGCGCGCCTGCCCTTCCGCACCATGATGCTCAACAAGGAAGCCAAGGCCATGGCCGTGGCTCACCCCGAGCTGGGCTGGCTCCACGACCACCCGGAGCTACCGATTCCGGTCGTCGAGACTCCGGACTGCTTCGACATCGCGGTCGTGGGCGGGACCGCCGGACGGGGCGCGTACTTCTACGGCGCGGGGGAGCCGGTCACGATGCCCGTCGAGGAGTGAGCCGACCGTCGCACTCAGCCGCGATCCCGCTGTCGCTGCTACCGCGAGCGGCGAGGGGCGAAGACCCCGGTTCCTTGTCGATCACGAAAACCCGGGCGAGGATTACTCGCGTCTCAGACGACCGCACCCTGACGAACGAGCGCCACGCGTAGATCCGCCACCGGGACTTCGCGGGGCGTCCAGCCCTTGGCCGCGCAAAGCGCCGCCGCCGTGCCAGCGGCCTGCCCGATGGCCATGATGTGAGCCTGGACGCGCACCGAGCCGTTGGCATAGCGCTCGGAGGAGACGCTGCGCCCGGCGACCAGGATACCGTCGACCTCCTTTGGCACCAGGCAGCCGTAGGGCACACCGTACGACTCGCCGCCGGCGACGTGCTTGTGCACGATCTTGCCCGAGGCCTCGTGCACATCCAGGCAATACGCGCCCCGCGCGATATCCCGCTCGCTCTTGCGGCCCTCCAGGCAC
>DASSSH010000169.1:0-13427 GCA_035708525.1 Candidatus Methylomirabilota bacterium | reverse complement strand
TGCCCGTGGTGATCCAGCCGAATGCCGGGTTGCCGAGCCGAGTCGGTGAGCGGCTCATCTACCTCTCGTCGCCCGCCTATATGGCCGACTACGCTGCGCGGATGATCGGCGCCGGCGCCCGCATGGTGGGAGGCTGCTGCGGGACGACGCCGCAGCACATCCGCGCGATGCGGGAGGCACTGGATCGCCACGCGCCGCCGCGTACGACGGCGCGCGTCGAGTCGCCGAAGCGCGCGCGGCCCGAGGTCGCGGAGACGCCGGGGATCAGCGCGCGCGCGGCGCCGACCCCGCTCCAGCGCAAGCTCACCGCCGGCGATTTCCTCGTGACCGTGGAGCTGGATCCCCCGCGCGGCCACAACATCGAGAAGCTCGTGCAGGGCGCCAAGCTCCTCAAGGAGCGGGGCGTCGAGATCGTGGACATCAACGACGGCTCGCTCGGGCGGGTCCGCATGTCGGTGCTGCCCACGGCGATCCTCGTCCGGGAGGCGACGGGGCTCGACATCAACATGCACTTCACTTGCCGGGACCGGAACCTGATGGGCATCCAGGCCGACCTGCTGGGCGCTCACGCCATGGACATCCGCAACATCCTCGCGATGACGGGCGACCCGCCGCGAACCGGGGACTACGTCAATGCGACCGCGGTCTTCGACGTGGATGCCATCGGCCTGATCCGTATTCTCACGGGAATGAACCAGGGTCTGGACGCCACGGGGAACTCCATCGGCGAGCCCGCCTCCTTCTGCGTCGGCGTCGCCCTCAACCCGGCTGCCGAGGAGCCGGAGCGGGAGATGGAGCGCTTCCTGGCCAAAGCGGAGGCGGGGGCCCGCTGGGCGCAGACCCAGCCCGTCTACGACCTCGAGGTCCTCGATCGCTTCTTCGCCCGGACGCGGCCGCCGATCCCCGTCGTGGTCGGCGTCCTGCCGCTGCACTCCTCCCGCCACGCCGAATTCCTCCATAACGAAGTGCCCGGGATCTCGGTGCCCGACGAGGTGCGCCGTCGGATGCGCGAGGCGGGGGAGCGCGCCCTTCGCATCGGCATCGAGATGGCCCAGGCTCTGGCGCGTGAGGTCCGGGGCCGCTACGCGGGAGCCTACCTCATGCCCTCGTTCGGTCGCTTCGAGGTGGTGGCCGAGGTCCTGGAGGCGCTGCACTGATGACGACGCTTCACGAGCTGACCGCCAGCGAGGCCGCCCGGCGGATCCGGACGGGCGCCATCTCGCCGTCGAACCTGCTGGCGGCGCTCCTCAAGCGCATCGACGCCGTCGAGCCCACGGTGCGGGCCTGGGTACACCTGGATCGCGATGCCGCCGCGCGGGTCGCGGTGCAGCGGGATATGGAGGCGCGGGAAGGGCGGTTCATGGGCGCGCTGCACGGCGTGCCGGTGGCGCTCAAGGATATCTTCGACGCCGCCGGGCTGGTGACGACGGCTGGCGCCGGTCCGTTCGCGCATCGGACGGCGACGGCCGACGCCGCGTCGGTGGCGCGCCTGCGCGCCGCGGGAGCGGTGGTGCTGGGCAAGGTGACGACCACCGCCTTCGCCTTTCTGGATCCCAGCCCCACGCGCAATCCGTGGAACCCCGAGCACACGCCGGGCGGCTCATCCAGCGGCCCCGCAGCCGCCGTGGCGGCTCGCATGGCGCCCCTGGCGCTGGGCTCCCAAACGGTGGGCTCGGTGCTCAGGCCGGCGGCGTACTGCGGTGTCGTGGGACTCAAGCCCACCCACGGTCGGATCAGCGCGGCCGGCGTGGTGCCGCTCTCGTGGAGCCTGGACCACGTCGGCATCTTCAGCCGCCGCGTGGAGGATTGCGCGCTGGCCCTCGGGCTGCTGGCGGGAGCGGACGCCGCCGACCCGCTGTCGAGCGCCGCCGGGGTGGACGACTACGCGGGCGCGGTGGCGGCGGCCGCGCCGCCACGGATTGGTGTGCTGCGGCCGCTGTTCGAGCGCGCTACGCCCGACATGGCGGCCCATGTCGAGGCCACGGCTCGCGCCCTCGAGAAGGCGGGCGCGACCCTGGTGGACGTGGCGCTGCCGGCCTCGTTCGCGGGACTTCACGAGGCCGGCAGCCTCGTGCTGCGCGCCGAGGCCGCCGCCTGGCATACACCGCTCTTCACCAAGCATGCCGGGGAGTACCCGCCCAGGATCCGGGAGGCCATCGAGGCGGGGCGTGGTATCCCCGCCGTGGACTACCTCGCCGCGCAAGAGTCCCGCCGCGCCTTCCGCCGCGACATGGCCCCGCTCACTGGGGCTCACGACGCCCTGCTCACCCCGACCGTGGGCGCCCCCGCGCCGAAGGGGCTTGGGTCGACGGGGGACCCGTATTTCTGCGCACCCTGGAGCTTTGCCGGCCTGCCGGCGATCGCGCTGCCGAGCGGCGTGGATGCGGGCGGCCTGCCGCTGTCGATCCAGCTCGTGGGCGCCGCGTTCGCCGAGGCGCGGCTGCTCGGGGCCGCGGCCTGGTGCGAGCGCGTCATCGGCTTTGACGGCGCCCCGAGCCTCTAGCCCGCTCCCATGAAGATCGGTCGGCTCTTCCCCGACCTTCTCGCCACCCTTGGGCGCGCCGCCTCGCCCGAAGCGGGCTTTGCCCGCACGCTGACGAAGCTCATCGCGCTGAGCGGTGCGCGCGCCGGCGGGCTTTGCTTCGAGGCCGGCCGCGGCGCGGCCTTGCGCGTCACCGCGGGCGTGCGGCGGGGCTCGCCGCTGGACAGGTGGCTGCGCTCGCGGCTCGACGAGCCGATCCGGGGCGTGAAGATCCAGCAGCTCGGAGAGCCGCCGCCGGGATGGCGCCGAGGTCGGCCGCCAGTGCTCCTCCGGGCCAGCCTGGGCGACGTCGAGAGCTCCGTCGGTCGCTTCCTCCTGCTCGGACCGGGCGGGCCCCGCGGGCTGGGCGGGGAGACGATCCCGCCCGGCTTCCCTCGCGAGTTCGGGTTGGCCATGGAGCAGGTCTGGCGCCTGCACCAGCGCACGCTCCGGCTCGAGGTGATCAACGAGATCACCTCGCTCATGGCGAGCACCCTGTCGCTCGAGCGCATCTACGGTGCCGTTGCCGAGGCGGTGGGTCGATTGATCCGCTTCGATGCGCTGGGCGTCAGCCTGCTCGACCGTGACCGCGGTGAGGTCCACGTGCTCGACGTGGCCGCGCGCACCGTGCTTCCGGAAGTCTACGACGTGCGGATCCCGGCGGCCGACACGCTGACCGAATGGGTCGCCGCCGAGCGCGCTTCGCGTCGCGTGGATGATGCATCCGATCCCGCGCTGCCGGGGGTGGGTCGGGAGATGCTGACCCGGCGCGGCTTCCGCTCGGCCGTCGTGGCGCCGCTCGTCTCGGAAGGCGAGGTGATCGGGACGCTCAACGTCCTGCACCGGCAGCCCGGCGCCTTCACCGACGCCGATGTGGAGGTGCTGACGGAAGTGGCGCGCCCGCTCGCCTCCGCCATCGAGCACTCGCGACTGCACGCCGAGACCGAGCGCCGGGCCGAGGAGATGGCGGCGCTCAATCGGACCAGCCAGCTCATTACGGCGCGCCTCGATCTGAACGCGCTGCTCGAGACCATCAGCCGCTCGGTGACGGGCCTCATGGGCAGCACCGGTTGCGGCATCGGATTGCTCAACGCCGACCGCACGGTGATCCAACACGTCGCGGCCCACGGCTTCAAGACCCACGAGTGGCGTGGTCTCAGCATGCCGGTGGGTGAGGGCATCATCGGGCGATGCGCGGCGACCGGGCAGGCGGTGCGCTCGGACGACCTGAGCGGCGATCCGCGCTCGGCCCAGCGTGACGTGGACGAGAAGGAAGGCATCCGCTCCATGCTGAGCGTGCCACTGCGCGTGGCTGGAGAGATCATCGGCGTCATCTCGGCCTTCTCCACGACGCCGCACTTCTTCACGTCGCGACACCAGACCCTGCTCGACGCCTTCGCCGACCAGGCGGGGATCGCCATCCACAACGCGCGGCTGTTCGAGGAGAGCCGCCGGCGTGAGCGGGAAACGGATGCGCTCCTGAAGGCCGGCCGCGCCGTCAACCAGAGCCTCGAGGTGGGCGAGACCGTTCGCCTGATCCTGAACCAGGCGCGGGAGGTGCTCGGCGTGCAGTCCTGCGGCCTGTTCACCCTCGACCCGGCGACCGGAGAGCTCACCTCGGTGGCCAGCCTCGATCTGGAGGTCGCCAGCCTGGGCGCCATCCGCCTCCAGGTGGGCGAGGGGATCACGGGCACCGCCGTCAAGGAGCGGCGGCCCGTCCAGAGTGCCGACCTGTTCAACGATCCGCGGGTTCGCTATCCCCAGCTCTCGGCGGAGCGGGGGCTGCGCTCCATGCTGGCCGCGCCGCTGGTCGTCGGGGAGCACGCCATCGGCGCGCTGACCGTGCTGCGCCGTGATGTGCATCACTTCACCCCGGACGAGGAATCGCTGCTGTCGGCCTTCGCCGACCAGGCGGCCATGGCGCTGGAGCACGCCCGGCTGTTCAGCTCGGTGCGCACCTACTCCGCGCAGCTCGAGGCCATGGTCGCCGCGCGCACGCGCGAGCTCGACGAGCAGAAGCGCTTCGTCGAGGTCGTGCTGGAGACCCTGCCGCTCGGACTGTTCGTGCTCGACGCGGGGTGGCAGGTCGTTAGCGCGAACCGGGAAGGCGCGGCGCTGCTGCCCACGGAAGGCGGGAGACGACGGGACTTCCTCGACCTGCTTCCTCCGGCGACGGCCGGACGGATCCGGACCGTCCTCGAATCCGTGCTCGCCGATCGTCGGGTCCGCCAGATCCAGGAGGACCTGCCGGGCGCCGAGACGCTCACGGTGCGGGTCACGGCCGCCCCGCTGCGCTCCCCGGCGGGCGAGACCACCCATGTCCTCGTCCTCATCGAGGACATCACGATGCAGAAGCGGCTCGAGCGGCAGATGCTCCTCACCGAGCGGCTCACCACCGCTGGGCGCCTGGCAGCCGGAGTGGCCCACGAGCTCAACAACCCGCTCGCCACCATTGCGGGCTGCGCCGAGGCGCTCAAGGAGCGCGCCGCGGACCCCCAGCTCCGCGACCTCGACGCCTTCAAGGATTTTCCCACCTACCTGTCGCTGATCGAGGAGGAGACCTACCGCTGCAAGGAGATCACCGGTAGCCTGCTCCAGTTCGTCCGTGACCCCGGCAGCCGGCGCGCCCCGAGCGACCTCAACGCGCTGGTCGAGAAGGCGCTCGGGCTCCTGAGCCGCCAGGCCCGCTTCGTCGAGAGCCGGCTCGAGACCGACCTCGATCCGGAGCTCCCGGCGGTCGTCGCCAACGAGGGGCAGATCCGCCAGGTATTCCTGGGCCTGGCCGGCAACGCGCTGGAAGCCATGGACGGTCGCGGCACCCTCACCGTGCGGACGCGACGTCGTGGCGCCACGGAGGTGGAGGTGGTCTTCGAGGACCATGGCCCCGGAATCCCCGAGCAGATCCTGCCGCGCATCTTCGACGCCTTCTTCACCACCAAGGCGCCCGGGCAGGGGACCGGTCTCGGGCTGGCGATCGCCCAGGGCATCGTGGCCGATCACGGTGGCCGCATCGAGGTCGCCACGCGCGGCGGCGCCGGCAGCGCGTTCCGTGTGATCCTGCCGCTCGAGGGCCCGGCCTCTGAGCGGGCCGCGCCCGGCGCTCCGGACCCGAGGACAGCGACCCCGTGACCGCGCCCATCCGCGTGCTCGTCGCCGACGACGAGAAGAATCTGCGCGAGTTGCTGGTTCGCGAGCTCGGCCGTAAAGGCCACACGGCCGATGGTGTCGCCGACGGGCAGGCCGTGCTCGACCGGCTCAAGGGCGAGGACGTTCCCGAGGTGCTCCTGCTCGACATGAAGATGCCGCGCATGGAAGGCATCGAGGTCCTGCGCGCCCTGCAGGACCTCCCGGAGGTCCCGCAAGTCATCGTGATGACCGGCTTCCAGGAGGTCTCGACCGCGGTCGAGGCCATGAAGCTGGGCGCCTATGACTACCTGACCAAGCCGGCGCGGATCGAGGAACTGGACATCCTGGTCCGCAAGGCGGCGGAGAAGGGCCGGCTGGTGCGCCAGAATGTCATCTTGCGCGCCCAGCTGGGCACCCAGGGCGGCACCGGTGGCATCATCACGGCCAACCCGAAGATGGAGGAGATCCTCCGGCTGATCGACCGGGTTGCCCCGACGGAATCCTCCGTGCTGATCCTCGGCGAGAGCGGCACCGGCAAAGAGCTGGTCGCCCGCGCGATCCACGACCGCTCGCCGCGGGCCGGCCAGGCCTTCGTGCCGATCCATTGCGGGGCGCTGCCGCGCGAGGTCCTCGAGAGCGAGCTCTTCGGCCACGAGAAGGGCGCCTTCACCGGGGCCGTCGGGATGAAGCCCGGGCTGATCGAGCTCGCCGATGGCGGCACCCTGTTCCTCGACGAGATCGGGGAGATGGAGCCCGACAGCCAGGTCAAGCTGCTGCGCGTGCTGGAAACGCGCGCCTTCTTCCGCGTCGGCAGCACCCGCCAGCGCACGGTGGATATGCGGCTCGTCGTGGCGACGAACCGCGACCTCGCGGAGGCGATCAAGGCCAACCAGTTCCGCCAGGATCTCTACTACCGGATCAACACGATCACCGTGTCGCTGCCGCCCCTGCGCGAGCGCCGCGAGGACATCGCGCTCCTCGCGAAGCACTGCCTCGAGCAGAATGCGGCCTACGGGCTCAAGCGGCTCTCGCCGAGTGCGCTCAGGGCGCTTGAAGCCTACGATTGGCCCGGGAACGTCCGCGAGCTCGAGCATGCCATCCAGCGGGCCGTGATCCTGGCGCAGGGGGAGGAGATCGTTCCGACGGAGTTGCCGGCCGAGCTCCAGGGCGGCACGCCGGCCCAGACGTCGGGCAGCGGCAGCCTCGAGGCCGTGGAGCGCCAGCACATTATCGCGACGCTCCGGCAGGTGGGCGGTCACCGCGCCAAGGCG
This sequence comes from Candidatus Methylomirabilota bacterium, assembly GCA_035708525.1. GTDB lineage: Bacteria > Methylomirabilota > Methylomirabilia > Rokubacteriales > CSP1-6 > DASSSH01. The sequence goes on along the minus strand of DASSSH010000169.1, from coordinate 6,509 downwards.
GCCGCGCTCCTCGGCATCGACCCCAAGACGCTTTATCGAAAGATCCAGGGCTACGGCATCTCTCCGGACCACCTGAAGTCCTGAGCCGCCTCACGGCGCTGTCCTCCTTTGTCGCCGTCGATCGGGCATCGCGCCCGATTCGGCTGCCGATTCCGCGTGCCGGGATTCTCAAGCGCTTGATTTCGCTCATCCTCGGCTCCCTGGCACATCCGTTGCTCGCCTCAGAGGCGTACATCTAACTGAATAGAGAGGAGTCATATGATTCGCGTGCTGATGATCGACGGTGATCGTGTCCTGACCCAATCGGTGGCCATAGCCTGCGTGGAGAGCGGGGTCGCTATCCGGATCGCGGAGACCCTGTGCGAAGGCGTGCGCTACGTGCTGGAGTTCCCGGTCTCCGTCGTGCTGGTGGACGCCGACATTCTCCGGCTGTCCGGGAGCGACCGGATTGGCCTCTTCGACACGGTCGCCCCTGGCCTACCCATCGTGGCGCTCACCAGGCCGGACGCGCGCGTGGAAGACCAGGTCCGGCTGGAGCTGCAGGGGTTCCAGCTGGTGGCCAAGCCTTTCAACGTCACGGATGTTCTCGCGAAGGTCCAACTCGCCCGGCGCGCACCGATGGCGCGCCCCGATGCGGCATCACGCGTCGAAACCGTCTGCGGCTAGGAGGCCCGTCGCCGTGAGCAGGACGCTCGTGAATTGGGCGGTGGCGCTGGGGATGATCCTGGCGCTGCTCGGGCTGTTGGCCGTGAGCGCGCATTCGGCGCGGCCGATCGCGGCCGGGCCGGGGCAAGACATCGAGGCGATCCAGCCTGAGCTGCCGCCCGCCGAGAGGGCGCTCAATCCGGCGGAGCCGGGTCCCGGCGTGACGCTGACTCATTGAGCCGAGCGTGGCGTCCGCCCCGCTCCTGGTGTAGACTGTGGACGATGCGCCGCAGCCGGCGCCCTCGCCTCCGATATTGGCTCTTCCGAGTATTGGGGCGTGCACTGGAGCGGAAGAGCGACCGAAGGAGACTCACATGGCCTCGAAACTGTATGTCGGTGGTCTGTCCTATTCCACAACCAGCGAAACCCTTCGCGAGTACTTCGCCCAGTGCGGGACGGTCGAGTCGGCTTCGGTGATCACCGATAAGTTCTCGGGGCAGTCGCGCGGCTTCGGATTCGTGGAGATGGCGACGGCGGAGGAAGCCCAGCGCGCCATCGCCGAGCTCAACGGCAAGGACCTCGACGGCCGGAAGATCACGGTGAACGTGTCCACACCGCGCACCGGGGGCTCCGGAGGCGGGGGGCGCGGTCCGGGTGGCCCGCGGGGGGGCGGTCGCCCCGGCGGCGGCCGTGGCGGTTTCGGCGGCGGCGGGGATCGGGGCGCCTACGGAGTTCCGCCGTCGAAAAAGCCGTTCCGCTGGTAGTCCGCGCTCAGACGCCGCTCAGAAATGACGAGGGCCCGGGGGTGACCCCGGGCCCTTGTCGCGTTCAGCCCCCGTGCTCGCCCGACCGGGTCAAGTGACGAGCCGGCCGAGGCCCGAGGGAGGAGCCGGCGCGAGGCGTACGTGGCAGTTCGAGCCGAGCGGCCCTGCCGCGAGGCGAGGGCTGAGTCGATCGTACGTTGAGCGTCGGCGACGACTGAGAACGTTGGCAGTTCGAGCTGAGCCGCGCAGCGGCGAGGCGAGGGCTGAGTTGATCCGGCGATGTCAATTGGCCCGGTTATCCGAGGATGCGCTCGTAGCGGCCATACTCGTGCGCCGCATCCATGAACCACTTGACGATCTCCGGATCAGATCGCGGCGGGATCTCGCACGACGTCGACAGGATGAAGCCCGAGTGCCTGGCTGCCGTGTCGATGCACCGCCGCACATCGGCTTGCATCGCCTCGCGGGTCGTCTTCTCGAACTTGGTGGCGTCCACGTTCCCGATGGCGACGGCGCGCCCCTTCGACACCTCCATGAAGCGCTCGAGCTGGTCCACGTACAGCTTCGGATCCGACTGCTGGTCCAGGTCGAAGGACACGGTCGTGAAGCCGCAGCCGATCAGATCCTCGTAGATCGGATAGGTCGTCCCGCAGATGTGGGTCGTCAGGCCCACCTTCTTGGCCTTGAAGTACTCCACCAGCTCCTTGTGGTAGGGCGCGATGAACTCCCGGTAGTTGTCGGGCGACACGAGGCTGATCGACGCCGTCGGCTCCGAGAACGACAGGCCGATCTTGGTCTTGGCGATCGCGTCGCCCCAGGTCTTGCAGAAGTCGGTGGTGACCCGCATGAGGTCGTGGATGAACTGCGGGTCCTCGAAGGTGTCCAGCAGCATCATCTCCGGGTTCCGGAGCAGCATGGCGATCGTCCAGGGCCCCACGGCGACCGCGCCCATCGCCGTAGGCGGCGCGGCCTTGACCAGCGCCTCGCACTGCTCGAGGAACCCGGGCAGCCGCGCCGCGCCGTAGGGATCCGGCATCTTGAGCTTGGCCAGGTTGGCCTTGTCTTCGAGCACGTGCTTCTCGATGGAGGGAACGACGTAGTCCGAATATTTCACCCCACAGCCGAACGCCTCGGCTTCCTTGGCGAGATCGTTGTAGGCCAGCACCACGTCGGGCTGGTAGCGCTCGTAGTAGTTCATCATGGCCGTGATGGCCTTCGTGGGACTGGTGCAGTACTCCTCGATGCTGAGCCCGTCGAGCGTGCCGGCGAACGAGGCCACGATCGGGTAGACGGGAACGCGGTCGGCGAAGGAGCGCTTGTAGGCGGCCACCACCCGATCGCGATTGGTCAGGCTCGCCTTGCCCTTCTCGACGTCCCACAGGCGGTTGACCTCCATGTACCGCGGCGGCAGCTTGGCCTCGTACTCCATGAACTGGGTGATGGGGTAGCGGATCCCGCCGCTGTGCGTGCCGCGGAGCCCCTCGATGATCTCCTCCATCCTTGCCCACGGGATGCTGAAGGCCATCTCGTGATCCTGGGTCTGACCGAAGATCCGGTCACCGGAGCAAGGCAGGATCACCTGCGGCTCGCCGGTCTGCATGGTCGTCACGATGATGTCCGCGCACACGGCGCGCCCCTCGAAGGACGACGCGAGCCGGCCGCCCTGCTTCCAGAGCGCCGCCTGCACGAGGCGCATGACCTGGGCCGGGTTGGCGTAGACGCAGACCACGTGGGGCTCGAAGGTGGCTCGGTCGAGGGGCGCCACGAGCAGGCAGTGGTACTCGCCGGGCGCGAACTTGTCGATGGCGGCCTCGGAGCGCTGCCCGGCTTCCTTGGTCTCCGTATACATTCCTTCGCAGAGCGTGCCCACGTTGTAGATGGGCAGGGGCTTATCGAAGCCGATGGCCGTGATCCCGAGCGAGCAGATGTGGTCCTCGCGGGTGAGCGCGATCGTCCAGCCGTACCGTCGCGCCATGTCGATCACCTGGCACGACATGCTGAGCTTCTTGAAGTCACGCGCCGGCCGCTTGGCCCGCTCGGGGATCTCCTCCCCGGGCTTGAGCATGCGGATGGCCACGGGGAAGGTCTGCGGACGGATATAGGTCTGCAGCTCCCGGTCCGCCGTCTTGGCATCGATCATGGGGATTGCTCCTTGTGAGCCCACTCCTGGCGCTGCGGCGCGGGCAGCTTCACCGTACGGGCGGGGCCTACCTTTGTCAAGGTTGCGGGACCGTTTTCGATAGAATGTGGCGCATGTCTCCCCTTCGACTCGACCGCGGCGAGGCCTGAGTGGCGCGCTACCGCATCATCGGCTGGAAGGCCATTCCCTCCGCGGTCGAGGCCTTCGACGGCGAGCGCACGGTGCGCGCGGCGCTCTCCCAGCGGTTCCAGGACCTCATCGACGCCGTGGCGATGCGGGAAGGAGCGACGGAGACGGAGGCGTATCTGGAAGGATGGGCTCCCGGCCCGGAGGGCGAGCGTCCTGGCCCTCCCGAGACGGTCGCGCAAGAGGTCGTGGACGAGCTGGAGGCTGGCTTCCAGGACTTGGTCGCCAGGCGGTTCCTGCCGTCGCCCTGATCTCGTCTCTGAGAGGCCGTGGCGGCGTTGCTTAGTAAACCCCCGTCACTTATAATCCCGGGGCCAATGAGGGCTGCTGAAGTTCCGAGGCTGATAGTTTAGACAGGAAGTCCGGCGCGGCCGCGCGCCGCAATCGCCCCATACCCTAACGAGGTCGCACCTATGGCAATGAAGACGTCGTCCGGTAGCACGGCCATTGAGGCCCTTCTCAAGGAGAAGCGGAAGTTCACTCCGCCCAAGGAGTTCGTCAAGCGCGCCAACATCAACCGGGCGTCCGCCTACAAGGAAGCCGCCCGCGACCCCGTGAAGTTCTGGGAGCGGTTCGCCAGGGAGCTTCACTGGTTCAAGCCCTGGACGACGGGGCTCCAGTGGAAGGTGCCCTACGCGAAATGGTTCGTGGGCGGCAAGCTCAACGTCTCCTTCAACTGTCTGGACCGGCACATCACCACGGCCCGGCGGACCAAGGCGGCCCTCATCTGGGAGGGCGAGCCCGGTGACAGCCGCGTCCTCACCTACTGGGACCTCTATCGGGAAGTGAACCGCTTCGCCTCCGCCCTGAAGCAGCACGGCGTCAAACGGGGCGACCGTGTCACCATCTACCTGCCGATGGTGCCGGAGCTACCGATCGCCATGCTGGCCTGCACTCGCATCGGCGCGCCCCACAGCGTGGTCTTCGGCGGGTTCGCGCCGGAGGCCCTGCGGGACCGCATCCACGATGCCGCCTCCACGATCCTGATCACCGCCGACGGCGGGTTCCGGCGGGGGAGTGTCATCCCGCTCAAGAAGAACGCCGACGACGCGCTGAAAGAGTGTCCCGACGTCAATACCGTGGTCGTCCTCAAGCGCACCGGACAGCAGATCAATATGCAGGGTGGCCGCGACATCTGGTGGGACGAGTTCGTCAAGGGCGCGGAGGCGTACTGTCCGCCCGAGAAGATGGACTCCGAGGATATGCTCTACCTGCTCTACACCTCGGGCTCGACGGGGAAGCCCAAGGGCATCGTGCACACCACGGGGGGCTATCTCACCGCCGTGTACGCGACGACCAAGTGGATCTTCGATCTGCACGACACCGACGTCTACTGGTGCACGGCCGACATCGGCTGGGTCACGGGCCACTCCTACATCGTCTACGGCCCGCTGGCCAACGGCGCGACCTCGGTCATGTACGAAGGGACGCCCGATTATCCGGACAAGGATCGTTTCTGGCGGATCGTCGAGAAGTACGGCATCACGATCTGCTACACGGCGCCCACCGCGATCCGCACGTTCATGCGCTGGGGAGAGGACTATCCCAAGCGCTGCGACCTCTCGAGCCTGAGACTTCTTGGAACTGTGGGAGAGCCTATCAACCCCGAGGCTTGGGTCTGGTACTGGAAGCACATCGGTGGCGGCCGCTGCCCCGTGGTGGATACCTGGTGGCAGACCGAGACCGGCCAGATCCTCATCACGCCTCTGCCGGGCATCACCACGCTCAAGCCTGGTTCGGCGACGTTCCCGTTTCCCGGGATCGAGGCCAAGGTGCTGAACGAAAAAGGCGAGCCGGCCAAGGCCGGTTACCTGGTGCTCACCAAGCCGTGGCCCGGCATGCTGCGCGGGATCTACAAGGACCCCGCCCGCTACCAGGCCCAGTACTGGAGCAAGTACCCCGGCATCTACTTCACGGGCGACGGCGCCAAGATCGACGAGGACGGCTACTTCTGGCTCCTGGGCCGCGTGGACGACGTCATGAACATCTCGGGGCACCGCGTCTCCACCATGGAGGTCGAATCGGCCCTGGTGGATCACCCGAAAGTCGCCGAAGCCGCTGTCATCGGCCGGCCTCACGAGATCAAAGGGCAGGCCATCGCGGCCTTCGTCACGATCAAGGACGGCAACGTGGCCAGTAAGGAGCTCATGGAGGAGCTCAAGGGCCACGTCGCCAAGAAGATCGGCGCGCTGGCCCGGCCTGACGACGTCATCTTTGCCGGCGACCTGCCCAAGACCCGCAGCGGCAAGATCATGCGGCGGCTGCTCCGCGATATCGCCGAAGGCAAGGCGCTCGGCGACACCACGACGCTGGCGGATCCGGCGGTGGTGGCTCGGCTGAAGGACCAGTACGGCGAGGAAGAGTAAGCCGGTGGGGAGGGACGATGGGTAAGGGTGGTCGCTTCGTCACCGATCCGAAGGCTCGGGGGTACTGACCGTCCGGTCTGCCCCCGGCGAGGGCAGTTGCTTCAGGATGAGCCTGCCTTTGGGCGCCTAACCGCGGCCCTCTCCTCGGCTCCTTCGCAGTCCGCGCCGGGCCCTGCTGTTTCCCGAAATTGACATCCTGCATGCCATTTTTTCCTAGTTTCGGTGCGACATTTTGCCCGACCACACCCCCTAGGCCTCCTGAACCCCCTGAATATCAGGGAATTAGGCGCGTCTGTCACTCGAACCCGCCCGGCATCGGGCTTGCAGCAGTGCCCCTGCAACCGGGTGGACGGGCGAAAGACCCGTGGCCCAGGAGGTCAAGAGATCATGGAAGACATCAAGCAGCGC
>DASSSH010000168.1:0-21507 GCA_035708525.1 Candidatus Methylomirabilota bacterium | reverse complement strand
CGCTTGGCCCTTTTCATGGCCCCTCTTTAGAAGGACTTAAGGCACGTGGATTCTTCGGGCTTGTGTTCAGCATTACTAGATAAACCGTCCCCAACAAACAAGCGAAACCTGTCCTTACACGACGCCCCTGTTCAACTGGCGTCGCGTCGAGTTTCGCGACCAGCTCAAGCCTACAGTTCCGCCCAGGGACGATCAGAAGCAACCCGTTTCGTGAGTTCGCCGATGATGGTCCCGCGCGCCGGATCGCCCGACTCGTTCACCGGGACGCCGAGAGCCGCTCCGATTCGTGCGTAGAGAGCTGCGCCCGCATGATCGGTGCGAGATCTCGCCCTGCCTATCGTGCGAAGGAGGCCCGCGGCAACGGCCGCGGCGAGATCCGTCGTCGCCGTCGCGACGCTCACGTCGGTAACGGGCCGATAGTAGCGAGGGATGACGCTCCGGCCGAAGAAGACATCCCGCACCGCGCTCGCCACGCGCGGATCATGTTTGTGGGCACCCTCCTGCGGGCAGCAGATCGGGCACTTCACCGGGCAGCGCCCCCGCCCCGCTGGGCGGAGCTGTTCCAGGAGACGGTCGCGGAGCACCTCGGAGGGGGGCGTCGGCCCCCCCGCCGGCCGGACGCCCGCCGGGGAGTCAGGTGCCGGTGACGCCCAGGTAGGCCTCGCGAATCAGTGGGTTCTCCATCAGCGCCTGCCCCGAGCCCTCCAGCGTGACGCGGCCGCGCTCCAGCACGTAGGCCCGGCCTACGACGGCCAGGGCCAGGTGGACGTTCTGCTCGACCAGCAGGGTCGTGCCGCCACGGTCGCCGAGGCGCGCGATGACCTGGAAGATGTCGCTGACGACCAGCGGGGAGAGACCCGTGGACGGCTCGTCCAGCAACAGCAGCGAGGGGCTGCCCATGAGGGCCCGGGCGATGGCGAGCATCTGCTGCTGGCCGCCGCTCAGAGTGGAGGCGGTCTGCCGCCGGCGCTCCGCCAGCACGGGGAAGAGCCCGTACACCCATTCCAGGTTCTCGCTCACGCGCTGGCGGCTCGGGCAGAGCCGGGCGCCGAGCAGGAGATTCTCGTAGACCGACATGTGGGGGAAGAGCTCGCGCCCCTCGGGGACCATGGCGAGGCCCTGCCGGGCGATCTCGTGGGCCGGCATCCCCCCGATCTGCCGCCCGCGGAACGCGATGCGGCCAGCGGCCGGCCGGAGGAGTCCGGCGATCGTCCGCAAGAGCGTCGTCTTGCCGGCACCGTTGGCGCCGATGACCGCGACGGTCTCGCCCTGGGCGACCTGGAGGGAAATCCCCCACACCACCTGGATCTTGCCGTAGCCCGCGTGGAGGTCGTTAACCTCCAGCACGGTCGCCTCCCGGCCCCGCGGGTGATCCGCCGAGGTAGGCGCGGACCACGTCTGGGTGCCGCGCAATCTCGGCGGGCGCGCCCTCGGCGATCTTCCGCCCGAAGTCGAGCACGATGATCCGCTCGCACACGGCCATGATGATCCGCATGAGGTGTTCGACCATCAGGATCGTGACGCCCCGGTCCCGCAGGCGGCGGATCGTGGCCGTGGCATCCTCAACCTCGCGGGGGGTGAGCCCGGCATGGATCTCGTCGAGGAGGAGCAGGCGCGCTCCCGAGCCCAGCGCGCGGGCCAGCTCGAGCCGGCGCAGATCGACGATGGTGAGATGCTGCGGCTCGGCGTCGGCCCGCTCGGCGAGGCCGACGAACTCCAGGAGCGCGCGGGCCTCGCCCTCGGCCTCCTTCATCGGCACGTCTCGCCGGCCGAAGACGAGGCCCACCATGACGTTCTCGAGCACGCTCAGGCTGTGGAAGGGCTGCGGGATCTGGAAGGTCCGCGCAATCCCAAGCCGCGCGATGCGCTCCGGGGGGAGCCGGGTGAGCTCGCGGCCGTCGAAGGTGAGGGTCCCTCGGTCGGCCCGGTGGACCCCGGTGATGGCGTTGATCAGCGTCGTCTTGCCGGCGCCGTTGGGCCCGATGAGCCCTACGATCTCGCCCTCCCCGACGGCGAAATCCACGCCGGCGAGCGCCGCGAGGCCCCCGAAGTGCTTGGTGATCCCCCGGCCCTGGAGCAGGCTCATCGCATGTTCTCCCGCCGCGCGCCCGGCGCCGGGCCGGCGAGCCGGGTGGTCACCCGGGCGAGCAGGTCGTAGAGGCCGCGCGGGAAGAACGTCACGACGAGCGCGAGCGCCAGGCCGATGAGGATCAGGCTCTCGAAGCCGCCGAGGCGCCGAAGCGCCCACTCCCAGAACACGCGGACAACCAGAGTGCCCAGGATGGGGCCCTCGGGCGTCCGGAGTCCGCCGGCGACCGTGTAGAGCAGCGGCCAGATGGAGTCCTCCACGCCGAAGATGCCGGGGGAGATGTGCCGGGTGAGCGTGTGGCTGTTGAGCGCGCCCGCCAGCCCGGCGAGATAGCCCGAGAGCAGCATGGCCGCCAGCCGGTAGCGGCGCACGTTGACGCCGGAGACGGTCGCCACCAGTTCGTTGTCGTGGATCGCCGCAAACGCCAGCCCGCTCCTGGAGTACATCATGGCGGCAGCCACCAGATAGGTGGCGACCATGAGGGCCAGCGCCGCCAGGTAGTTCAGCACCGCGGCCTGCTCCACGGAGAGCCCGGCCGGCCACAGCCGCTCGGCGTCGAGCCCGTCCCACCGGTTGGTGAGCCCTCCCAGCTGCTCCACGACCAGCACCTGGACGATGGCCGTGAAGCCGAAGGTCACCATGCCGAAGTACCACTCGCGCAGCCGCAAGCAGAGGCGCGCCATGCCGAGCCCGACGAGGGCTGGCACCACCGGCCCCATGAACATGGCGGCGGCGGCCGGCAGGCCGGCCCGGCCCGCCGCCAGGACCGAGGCGTAGGCTCCGAGCCCGAGGAAGGTGGCGTGCCCCAGCGAGAACTGCCCCGAGTGGGCGGCGAGATTCCAGGACTGCGCGTAGATCGCGAAGATGAAGACGAAGGTGAGGATCTGGAGCACGAACAGCTCCCGTACCACGATCAGCGGAAACCCCGCCGCCAGGAGCATCCCGAGCGCGATACCGAGGGTGCGCCGCCGCCGGCCAGCCGCCCGAGGGCCCGCGAGCATCCTTCGCTACGCCCCCTCTTTGAAGATGCCCTCGGGCCTCACCATCAGCACCACGATCAGCAGGACGAAGGCCGTGGCGTCGCGCCAGGCCCCCCCCAGGAAGAAGGTCGCGAAGCCTTCAACGATGCCATAGAGGAGCCCGCCGACCACGGCGCCCTTCACGCTCCCCGGCCCGCCCAGGATGATGACGGCGAAGGCCTTGATCGCTGGGAGCGTCCCCGCGTAGGGACTGAAGGGGTTGATGACGCCGTAGAGCGACCCCGCCAGCGCCGCGAGCCCGGCGCCCATGCCGAAGCTCAGCATGTCGATGCGGCGCACGTCGACGCCTGTCAGCATCGAGGCCACCCGGTTCTGGCTGGCACCCCGCATCTCACGGCCCAGGGCGGTGTGGAAGAGGAAGCCCCAGAGGCAGACCATGATGGCCCAGGCCACCAGCACGAGGATCACGATGTCGTAGCGCAAGTTGATCAAGCGGAGGTCGAAGAAGTCGGTGGCGTAGGGGGTCCGAATCTGGGCGTACTCGCGGAAGTGCGGGACGAAGAGCCGGGCGAGGGCGTTCTGCAGGACCAGGATCAGCGCGATGCTCAGGAAGATCTCGTTGATCTTGGCGGTGCCCCGGATGGGCCGGAACCCAAGCCGCTCGATGGCGACCCCGAGCAGGCCCACCAGGAACGTCGAGGCCAGCATCCCGAGGTAGGGATTCACGCCGAGCCGCGTCGCGAGGAGGGTCAGGAAGGCGCCCCACATCATCAGCTCGCCGTGGGCGAAGTTGACCACCTTCATCACGCCAAAGATCAGCGTGAGGCCGGTGGCCAGGAGCATGTAGATGCTGCCGACCACCAGGCCCCAGCTCAGCACCTGGAGGAGGCTGCCGAGATCCAGCGTCACGCGAGGGAGGCCCCGGTGGTGATCCGGGCTCGCCGGTCTCCAGTGCAGGCGCCGGCCGCGGCCAGGGGCTTGGGCGCCCGGGCCGCGGCCGCCAGGTGAAGGCGGGGCACCGCGATCAGGATGGGTGCTGGTACTTGGCCTCGGCGCTTTCGCCAGGCCAGATGACCACCGGCCGCAGCTCCTTGAGCTTGTCGTCCCAGATGAGCTGCTGGCCGATCAGGTAGAACTCGACCTCCCGGTAGTTGGGGTCGAACCGGATCGTGCCCCGCACGGGCAGGACGAGCTGGTTCATCTCCAGCTTCGACAGGGCCTCGATGACCCTGGGCCGGTCCAGGCTTCCCGCCTGTTCGATCGCCCTGGCCGCGATGTGGACGACGTCGTAGGCAGACACGCCGAGCAGTCCCGGCAGCACGTTGTACCGCTTCTGGTAGCTCTGCCTGAAGGCGGGCCACCGCGCGAACGCCGCGCCCTTGGGCGTCGCGTAGGTGCTGTAAAGGCTGACGATGGAGGTGTACTGCCCGATCCGGCCGAGGTCTCTGTAATAGAGGGGATCGTCGGCGCAGGCGCACACGGGCCCGAGGTGAACCCGCTTCGGATCGATCCCCACGTCGAGGACCGCCTGCTGGAGCGCGGCGACCGTCTCCCCGCGGAAGCCCATGGGGATAAGCACATCCGGGGAGAGGGCCTTGATCTTGGTGAGCTGCGCCCGGTAGTCGGTCTCGCCAACCTTGAAGCGCTCGCTGGCGACGGTCTCGACCGCGTAGGCCTTCTCCTTCTGGCGGTCGGTGTAGCCGCGGTAGTACTCGGCGCCGAAGGGAGAGTCCTGATAGAGCCAGGCGATCTTGAGCGCCCGGTTCGGGGCCAGGACGGGCTTGACCTGCTGCACCAGGAAGTCCAGCGTGGCCGCGCCGTACATGAGGCCCGTCGCCTGGTAGTGGAAGACCATGGACTTGGTCGGGTCACGTCCCATGTCCGTCGTGCGCGTGAACAGGGGCGTCGAGGGGGTGGGCACGTAGGGTACGCCGTGCTCGCGGATCAGCGGCAGCGCGGCCATGCCGAAGGCGCTCCCCAGCCCGCCGAAGACCAGACTCACCTTATCCTCGACGATCAGCTTGGTGACACCGGACACCGCCCCTTCGCGCGAGGTCTGGTCGTCGCCGATTACCAGCTCGATGGGAAGACGCGCGTTGAGGGCCTTGACCGTGACGCCACCGGCGGCGTTGACTTCCTCGACGGCGAGGGCCGCCGACCGCCGCTGGTCCTCACCGGTGGCCGCGGCCGGGCCGGTCATCGAAGTCAGGAGCCCGAGCCGGATGGTCCGGGGCTGGCCCGGTGCCGGGCTCGAGGCTAGCAGGCTCGCGCCGAGGGCTGCGAGCGCCAAAGCTGCCGCGTAGATCGTCGGACGGAACAATCGCATGGGCCACCTCCTGGGCTAGTTCTGCGTGCCCCACACCCGGCGCGCCGTGTCCACCACGAGCCGGAGCTTCGCCTCCTGGTCCGCCGGGGTCAGCGGGTTCCCCGGCGCCGTGCTCGCGAACCCGCACTGGGGACTGAGCCCGAGGCGGTCCAGGGGCACGATGCTGGCCGCCGCCTCAAGCCGGCGCATCAGGTCCTCCGCGGGCTCCAGCGCGGGCGTCTTGGTGCTGACCAGGCCCAGCACGACCCGCGCGCGGGACCCCATGTGCCGGAGCGGCTCGAACCCTCCGGCCCGCGACGAATCGTACTCGAGGAAGAAGACGTCGACGCCCAGCCCGCCGAATACCCGCGCGGCGACCGGATCGTACCCGCCCTCCCCGATCCACCGGCCCTGGTTGTTGCCGCGGCAGAGATGGATGCCGACGGTGAGTCCTGCCGGACGGCCGCCGATGACCTCGTTCACCAAGCGGACGTACCGGTCCACCAGGGCATCCGGATCATAGCCGCGCCGGCGCGCCGCCTCGCGATGGCGGGGATCGCAGAGCAGCGGGAGCGAGACATCATCCAGCTGGACGTAGCGAGCGCCCCGCGCGGCCAGGTCGGCCAGTTCCTCCCGGTAGATGCGCACGACGTCGGCGAAGAACTCCTCCACGTCGGGATAGGCGCGCTCCGAGACGCCCTCCCGCCAGCGGAAGAAGTGCTGAGAGCACGGGCTCGGCAGCGTGACCTTCACGGTGCGGCGCGTGAGGACCCGGACGGCCTCGAACTCCTCGGTCGCGATGCCGCGGAGCCGGCGGAGACGTCCGGCCACGACAGGCGTCCGGTAGCGCATCGGCTCGCTGCGGCCGTCCTCGAACCGCAGCTCGGCCTCCATCTCGGAAAAGCCGCTCACGGCGGCCGGGAAGTTCCCGAAGTAGATCCCGCGGCGGTACTCGCCATCGGTGATCACCGGCAGCCCGACGCGCTCCTGGAGCGTGACGGCCTCCCGGATCCAGCGGTCCTCCTCGCGGCGGAGCCCGGCGGGGTCGAGTCGCCCCTCCTCGAAGTCCCGGCGCGCCTCCAGGAGCGCCGGGGGCCGGAGCAGGCTGCCGATGTGCTCGCTACGGAAGGGGGGAGCACCCGTGGCCGCCGTGGGCTCCCGCGAGGCGGGCGCTGCGAGAGAGGAGATTGCCCGAGTGCGTTCGTCCGCGGGCATGGCCGACCATAGCGCATCCAGGAGGGACGGCGCAAGCTCTCCCCCGGATGGGCCGTGGGCCCGCGCCAGGCGGCTCCGGCCTGCTCGACCGCCTCGCAGGAGTTTCAGGCATCCGATTCGGCCGGCAGGGGCTGGGTCACCCATCACACGCTCCCGGCTGTGCACGATACGTGCGCTCGCGTCGGCGAGTTCGCCCTGACGATCTCGCGACGGTTGTCAGCGTTTGCGCGACTGGCGGCTCCGCCCGCTCTTTCGTCTCAGCACATCCTCGACCCACGTAAACGCGGCAACCGTCGTCGGGAATCCCACGGTGGGCGCCGCCAAGGCCACCACATGGACGACCTGCTCCGGGGTGGCGCCCGCCTCGAGCGCGCGGCGCGCGTGGGAGTGGACGGCGCCTTCGAGGCGCGCGCCGATGGCCATCCCGAGCTTCACCAGTTCTCGGGTTCGGCCGTCGAGCGGCCCGGCCTTCGCACAGGCCTCCCCCAAAGCCGCGTAGGCCTCGGCGACCGCCGGGTTGTTTCCACTGAAGCGCTGAAAGGGCTTGGGAAGCTCGGCCATGAAGCGCTCCTTTTGCCTCGACGACCTTCGCCGGGGCGCGGCATCGGCGTCGATACCTGCATCCTCCGGTCACCGGCTTCGCTGGTCACCGGACCAGCTAGATCCGGACCCCGGCGAGAAAGCCCTCGCGGACGGCATTGTGGACAGCCCGGGGGCGGATGGCGTCGCCCGCGACGTACAGCTCGTCTCCGGAGAACTCGAGAAGCCCCACCATCTCCTGTACCGATCGCCGCGGGCCCGCGGCGATCACGGCGTCGGCGGGAATCACCCGGAGGACGCCGTCCTCGGCCACCACGGTGACGCCGTCCGCGGTGATCGCGTCGATCCGCGCCTTGAGCACGGTCTCGATCCCGTACTCCCGAATCCACGCCATGTGCCGCCACCGGAACGTGGGGATGACGTCCGCGGCGACCCGCTCGCCCGGCTCGACGATCGTCACCTGCCTCCCCTGGGCCGCCAGGTACTCCGCGCACACCAGCCCCGCCCGCTCGCCGCTCAGCACCACGACCCGGTGACCGACGTCGACGCGGTCCTCGAGAACATCGTAGACGTTCAGGAGCGATCGGCCGTCGACCGGATAGCGCCGCGCGTCGACGTCGAGCGCCGCGCCGGTCGCCACCACGACCACGTCCGGCTTGAGACGGTCGCACAGCTCACGCGTCATGTCCACGCCCAGCTGCACGTCCACGCCGAACCGCGCGAGCTGGGTCTCGTAGTATCGGATCAGCTTGAGCCAGACATCGCCGCCGTCAACCTCCTTGGCGGCGTGCACGAGCTGTCCGCCAAGCCGGTCGCGCCGCTCGAACAGCGTGACGGTGTGACCACGCTCGCCGGCGACCTTCGCCGCCTCCAGCCCCGCCGGCCCGCCCCCGACGACGACCACGCGCTTGCGAGTGATCGCCGGCTTTACTTCGTACTCGGGCTCGTACTCGTGTGACAGGCGGGGATTCATGGCGCAGTTGTACGGGAGGTCGCGAAACATGCGCGACAGGCACAGCAGGCCGCCCACGCACGGGCGGATCTCCTCAACACGGTTCTCAGCCACCTTGTGGAGCAGGGTCGGGTCCGCCAGGAAGGGGCGGCACACCTCCCACAGATCGATCTTCCCGGCGGCGATCGCCTCGTCGGCCATCACGGGATCGCCGAAGCGGGGCCCGAAGGCGATGGGGATCTTCACCGCGGCCCGGGCCCTCACGGCCAGCGGCAGCCAGCCATCAGTGGGCACATCGCGCCCGAGCGCGCCCTTGCGGGCTTCGTGCCAGCCCACGACGATGCTGATGGCGTCGACACCAGCCTGCTCGGCCAGCCGCATGAACTCGATGCACTCGTCCGGCGTGGACCCCCCGAACTCGTCCATCAGCTCCTCGCCGTTGAGACGCACCACGAGGAGCGCGTCTCGGCCGATCACCCGCCGGGTCGCGTCGAGCAGCTCAATCAGAAACCGCGCCCGGTTCTCGACCGACCCGCCGTACTCGTCGTCTCGCTTGTTGGTGAAGCTCGAGAGGAAATTGGCGAGGAGGTATCCCATGAAAGCCGTGTGCTCGACTCCGTCGAACCCGGCGTCGATCGCGCGCCGGGCGGCGTCGGCGTGCTGCTCGACGATCGTCCGGATCTCCGCCTTGGTCAGCTCTCGGGGCTTGCGGAAGTGGCGCAGCGTCTGGGGCGTGCTCGACGGTTGGAGGGCATAGGCCAGGTTGATGCCGCCGTAGCGCCCGCCGTGCAGGATCTGCTGGATCGCGACGGCCCCGCCGGCGTGGAGCATGTCCGCGATCTTCCGGAGGCCCGGGATGTACCGGTCGTCCGAGATCCCGATCTGGCGCATGTACGCCTTGCCCTCGCCCCCCGGGTCGGGATACGCCCCCTGGTTGGTGATCAGGCCGCACCCCGTCCGCGCGATCACCTCCATCCGCGCGTACTCGCGGTCCGTGATGAAGCCGTCCTCGGTGTTGAAGTTCGAGACCGAGCACGCGGCGTACTTCACGCGGTTCCGCAGCCGGAACCTTCCAACCTGCACCGCTTCGAACAGATGCCGATACCTGCTGATGCCCGGCCCCGTGAGGTTCATCCATCCCTCCGTGATGTGTGACGCTGCCCTCTCGTCTCGGGGCCCCGCGCCAGCACGTCGACGATCTCCGACACGAGCTTGGGGCCGAGGCCCCCCAAGGGCTCGTCGAGCATCGGCAGCCGAGCAAGCTCATCGAGCCCTGCCAGGACCGGGATCACGCTCTCCTGCTGAGCCCCTCAGCGGCTCACGTCAAGGTCGATCGTGAACTTGAAGCGATCGGCCCGGTAATATATCAACGCCACGTCCACCACGCGATGATGCTGATCGCACACGACCCCCGAGAAAAAGAGCACGGGGCTGAACACGTCCACGCCGAGCACCTGAGCCACTTCCTGGGACGCCCGCTGCGCCTCGATGGAGATCTGGACCTGGCTCAGCTTGATCCCGATGATGTCGCGGCAGATCTTGAGCATCGGGTAGCGCCGGAGCAGGGTCGCGTCGATCTGGCTGCCGTGCTCGAGGGCCACGTAGTTCAGCGCGTAGCTGAGCGGGAGGCCCTGCTCGCGCCGAAGCCGGCGGAACAGGACGACCTCCCGCTGCGCGCCGAAGTGGTGGGCCAGATGGTCAGGGACCGCCGTCACCCCGTGGCCGAGAACCTCCGTCTCCTCGCTCATCTGCTGGGCGATGATCGACTCCACCGAGCCCATGAGCCGCAGCTCCTTGGGCGGGTGGGCGCCCGGCGTCACGAACGTCCCGCGCCCCCGGTGACGGGAGATCAGCCCTTCCTCCTCGAGCGACTTGAGCGCCTGACGCACCGTGACGACGCTGACCCCGTACTGCTTTGCGAGGTTCAGCTCCGCCGGGATCCGGCCCCCGGCGGCGAACTGGCTGGCCAAGATCTCGGTCCTCACCATCTGGGCCAGCTGATACCAGAGCGGAAGCTTCCGGTTGAACAGGGTCCGCGGATCGATCAAGGAATCCTCCGGTTGGCGATGTCCGTCAGTGTGAGCCAAGCCATTGGCCGGATACGCCCCGTCGCTGGGCTGGCCGGCTCGGCTCATCGCGCTGGGTGGACGTGCGGGAGGTAGCGACCGGCCTTGGCGATCGCGTACTTGACGTAGAAGTCTCCGGCGAGGGAGGCCGCCCCGATGACGGCGAGGAGCCAGAACGACAGGGGCGTGATGGTGTTCCAGATTCCGAGCGCCACGGGCACCACGAACCCCAGCGCGACCACGCCGCCGTAGAAGGCCGTCGCCACGCGCCCGCGAAGCAGGTCCTCCACGGAGCGCCGCGCGCCCACCGAGGAGCTCGCCATGATGGTCAGATAGAAGAGGATGCAGACGCCCGCGGACAGGCCGATCCACAGCTCCAGGATCTCCAGCAGGCCGTAGCGGAGGTCCGAGCCCGCCCACGGCAGGAAGACCAGCAGCAGGGCCGTCCCCCCGCGCAGCGCGTAGGCGACGTAGAGGATGGGCAGCAGCGAGGAGTTCCAGAACGGGATGGCCCGGCACACGGCGTAGACGTTCCCCTTGTAGAGCATGATGAGCGCCGCACCGGCGATCGACACCCACCACGCGACGTTCGCCAGCGGGCCGACGCGGCCGGCCGGCACGGTGAGCAGCAGGTAGACCGCCGCGGCCAGCGTGAAGAGAGTCAGCCCCACGAATCCGCGGCTCACCCAGGAAGTCTGCACGCGGATCATCCGCCAGAACCGGGCGGGGCGCCCCAAGAAGAGGAGGTGCGCCAGACCGCTCAGCGCGACCAGGACGAAGCTCGTCACTTCGCCCGGGACGAAGCTGATCATGGTCGAGAACACCCAGCCGCCGGAGCCGACGCTGGAGAGGAAGTGGCCGGTGATGAGGAGAAGGCCGCGCCCGTCCACCCACTCACGCTGGGGACGCGCGGGCTCCTGAAAGTCCTGCAGGAGCACGTCGAAGGGATCCGTGAACACTCTCATCGCCGCCTCCCCCTACGCGGGCAGGTAGTACACGGACGGACCGGTCCCCAGTTCGGGATGGAGCGGCTGCCCGCCTCGCTCCTTGATCAGCCGGCTGACCTCGCTGTTGGGGTCATCGAGATCGCCAAAGGTCCTGGCGTTCGTGGGGCACGTGACCACGCAGCTCGGCAGCTCGCCGCGCTCGATCCGGTGCGCGCAGAAGTTGCACTTCATGACGACGCCCGTCGGGTGCTGCCGGTAGCCGACCGCCTCGTACTCGGTGGGGCCCTGACCATCGAAGTAGAGACGCTCCTTGGCGTGGAAGTAGCGCGCCTCGTAGGGGCAGGCCTGCATGCAGTACCGGCAGCCGACGCAGATCTCCCGGTCGATGTCGACGATCCCGTCGGGCCGTTTGAAGGTGGCCCCGGTCGGGCATACGGCCTCGCAGGGCGGGGTCTCGCAGTGCATGCAGAGCATGGGCAGGAAGATCTTGCGCACGTTGGGATAGGCCCCGGTTTCGCGCTTGACGACACGCGCGAAGAACACGCCCGGCGGCGTGGCGTGCTCCGCCTTGCAGCTCACCTGACAGCCGTAGCAGCCGAAGCAGCGCTTGAGATCGATCACCATCCCGTATCTCATTTGAAGACCCTCACCCTCGCGCAGAGATCCAGGTTGAGGTTGACCGGGTTCGTGTGCTCGAAGTCGACCTCGAGCAGGTCGTTGAAGAACACCCCCTTGCCCCGCGCGATCGGCTGGTAGCGGCTCCAGTGACCCGCGCAGGCCGCGATGCCAACGCCCTCGGGGTGGATGCCTTCAGTCAGCCGCGCCCGGCCGCTGACCCGCCGTCCCGTGGAGGACTCGAGCCAGACGGTGTCGCCGTCGCGGATCCCGCGCCGGCGCGCGGTCTCCGTGTTGAGCGCGACCGTGTATGAGTACGGGTCCATGCGGGAGGCCTCGTCGAGCCACGGGTTCTCCATGGTGAACCCGTTCGTGTGCAGGACGTCTCGGTAGTAGAAGGCGTAGAGGTCGTAGGCGGGATCCTCCACCCGGTGGGAGGGGCACGGCAGCCAGTCGGGCAGTGGGTTGTAGTAGGCGGGATCGAAGGTCATCCCCCGGGACTCGGCAACGGCTCGGATCTTCTCCCCCAGCCCCATGAGGAACTCCCAGTAGATCGGCACCCGGACGTCGAGGAACGGCCGCCAGTAGACTTCCTCCACCCGTTTCGGCCAGGTGATCACCCCGTGCTCCTTGAACCACTCGAGCCCGCGCTCGGGCCCGAACTTGTGCTGGAGCTCGCGGTCGGCGATCTCCTCGAAGGTGTAGCTCCGCTTGGGGTCGAGCATTTGCGGGCCGTCGAGCCCGTAGAAGACGTTCAGCGCCATGTTCAGCTCGGGCCCGAGGCCCATCCGGTAGGCGAGGCCCAGCAGCACCTCGCGCGCGCTCCGCCGTTCGTGGGTGAGGGGCACCACTGGCTGGCGGATCGGCCATCCCCACTGCCCCGCACCCGCCGGATGGTTGAAGATGAACGGGAAGTTCGGGCGCGGGTCGAGGACCTCCAGGTAGCTGGCGTCCGGGAGGACGATGTCGGCGAAGTCGGAGAACTCGTTGAGGAACAGATCGAAGGAGACGATGAACTCGTACCGGGCCAGGCTTTCCGCCACGGTCTCCTTGTTGCCGACGCTCATCAGCGAATTGGCGCCGTAATTCAGCAGCATCTTCGGCCGGTACGGAAGGTCGAAGCGCTGCCACCACTGCTCCTGGTCGGCCGAGGCCATGAGAGGCGAGACGTGGGAGAGCGGGAACAGCTCGATGAAGCCCATGGAATCCGGGTGCCGGGGCTCCGCCGGAGGATAGGGCAGGTGCGGCAGCATCCAGGTGCCCGGCGTCATGAGGCCGTCGCGCTCCGCCCGCGGCACGTAGCGGGGCCGGCCGGTCTCTGGATGGCCGTAGCAGACCGGGTTGAACCCGAGGGCCCCGCCGACGACGTCGGCGGCGCCGACGATCTGGTTCAGAAGATCGATGGCGAAGCAGGTGTGCGAGGAGTTCTTGTGTCCCTGTGCGCCCCGGAAGTAGATGGCCGCCGCGGGACGGTACGGGAGCCGCACCCCGTCGAGCACGATGGTGCTGCCAACCCGCGCGGCCTCGCCGAACTCCTGCGCGAGCCGACGCACCGTGGCCGCAGGGACGCCGGTGACTTGCTCGGCGCGCTCCGGCGTGTAACCCTTCACGTGCTCCTTCACGAGCTCGAAGGCCGGGCGGCAAACTTCCCCGCCGACCGTATACTGGCCCAGCAGCGCCACCTCCTGGACGGAGGGATCGTCGTATGGCTTGGCGGCCCCCGCACCGAGGTCCCACACCAGCGGCTTCCCCGACTCGGGGTGGCGGGCGTGCCGCCCGTCCGGCCGCACGAGGTAAGGACCGTTGGTCTTGGCCTTCAGGTGCTCGGCGTCGTAGGTCCCAAGATCATTGAGCAGACAGTTCACCATCGCGAGGGCCAGCGCTGCGTCAGTACCCACCCGGATCGGGACCCACTCGTTCGCCTTCGCGGCGGCGAAGTTGCACATGGGGTCCACCACGACCATGCGCATCCCGCGGACTCGGGCATCGGCGGCCAGCTCCATGTTCGGGGTCGACGCGTGGCCGGCGCCGTGACCCTTGGAGGCGCCGAAGTAGATCGCGTAGTTGCAGTGCTTGAAGTCCGGGACCAGCGACCAGGAGGCGTGCATGATGCCGCCGACCGCGTGGGCGCCATTGCCACAGTGGATGCCACCCCCGGCGACCCACATGTTCGGCGTGCCGAAGGCCCAGCCGAACGTGAAGAACAAGAGCGAGGAGGGCGCCAGCGTGGTGGTCACCTGGATCATCAGCTGCCGTGGATCTTCCGTGCGGATCTTCTCGAGCCGCACGGTGATCTCCTCGATCGCTTCCGCCCAGCTGATCGGCTTCCATCCGGGATCCACGCCGATGCCCTTCTTGGGGTTGGTGCGCCGCAGCGGCACGTTGACCCGGTTGGGATCGTAGAGGATCATGATGCCGGCCAGCCCCTTCGCGCAGATGCGACCGTTGCCGACCGGGCTCGCCGGGTTCCCCTCGATCTTCACGAGCGTGCCGTTCACGCGATGCGCGAGGATCGAACACCCGCCATAGCAGATCGTGCACGCTGACGGAATCCACCGGTCGTCGTGAATCTCCTGACCGTGTGTCGTAGGAGCGCCCATGGCTTCTCCTTTCATCCCCCGCTCGCTGCCGGCAACAGATAGATGAGCACTTCGGCAGAGCCCGGCTCGCCGCCGGACGACAGCGGCTGATCGAGCATCGATTCATCCACGACGTTTCCGTTGAGGAAGATGCGCGTGTGCGTCTGGAGGGGGCGCGGCGGCGTGTCGGAGCGGAAGACGCGATGCGAGAACTCCGGCCCGTATCGGGCTTCGAGTCGGTCGAGCACCCCGCGGAGCGTTACGGTCGGCTCAGCCGGGAGCAGTAGGTCCCGCTGCCCCGTGATCTTCGCGATCACTCCCATGAAGAGGACGCGAATAGTCATATTCTTATGAGTACCTTATGAAAGGGCACGCTAAGGCGCGCTGCCAGCGCTGGCAATAGCGAGGACGGATTATTTCCGTAGTGCAATCGGCCTAGAGTGCAGCCGCGGGACCCCGAGAGCGATCTTGTCGTAAGAGACCCTCGACCGTCATCTCCGAGCCGCACTCGACGGCTGGAAATCCCCGGCGTTACATCCACCTGCTACGGGCAATGAAGAGGCGGTGAACCACCTCGATGACGAAAGTGGTAGGAAAAGCGAACGGCGCCCCGGAGGGCGCCGTCCATCCACCTGAAAAAATTGGTGGGCCGTCCAGGACTCGAACCTTGGACGCGTTGAATAAGAGCGAGGATGAAGGGCCGGGCGCGGCACTGGACCGCGAACTCCAGCGACCCGCGGGAGTCACCGAGCCGTGAGCCCTGGATTACGGCGTGGCCCGGGCAGCATAGGACGTTACCTGCGCGCACGGTGACACGCTGACCCACCTCCTGGGCGACGCGCGCTCGACGCTGGCCGGTTCACCATCCGCAGCGGTCGTGAGCAGGCGGGCAGGCCCGGGCGGCAGTTCGCTAAGCACCAGCGTCAGTCGCTAGTCCAGGGTCTGACAGGCCGCGACGATGACTGGCCTGGTGCTGGTTGTGTGCGCGGATGAAGCACGAGGTTGGCCGACGAGGGTGGCGCAGAGCAGCGCGATCACGAGGACGGCTCTCTTCACCGGACCTGGATTACGGCTTCCCACGGCTCGCCCACAAAGCTAGGCAGGAGCAGGATCTCATTGCGACCCTTGACGCGGGCGTACTGGGCGAGGCCCTGCGGGTTGACCGCGCCGAATTCGATCGTGAAGGACCCTCGCGCGCTCGACTGCACTGACACGGAGTAGCGGGGCGGATCGAGTCCGAACTCGGCTAGCGGAGTACCGGCCAGCTCGCTGCGGGCCATCACGCGTTGGGGCGCGGAGACGTGGAGGAAGCGCAGGCCGCTCTCGAGGCGCGTCGCCGTATCCTCGCCGAGCGGGAGGGTGTCCGGGGCCGAAACCCAGCCTTGCGCATTCGTTCGCGTGAATCGCCACTGGCGCTCACCGCGTGTGACCACCACGTGGGTGATGAGCTCCGGTGGGAACTCGATCATCACGCCGGCCGCCTCGAACCGAACCAGCCCGGGGTCGGCCCGTCGGCCGTGAGCGGCGAGCGCGATGACCACGCCGGCGGCCAGGACGGCGGCGCCCATCCAGAGGGCTCGTCTCAGCGTCGGCGTCGCCACCACACCACTCCGCCGATCACGACGGCGAGACCAGGTAGCATGACGACCGTGAAGAGAAAGATGGCCTGGACTTGCCGGTTGGTCAGGACGACGCTCGGGAGCACTTCGATTGGAGGCTTCATGGTCGGCGCACGCTCCTCGCCCAGCAGCCACGCCAGGGTCGCGAGCACGAAATCGCTGTTCGACATATAGGGGAAGAACGAGTTGCTGGCAAAGTCGCCGTCGCCGATCACCACCAGGCGGAAGGGCTTGCCAGACGACCCGCCAGGCCAGGTGCCCTCGGCGGCGACGGCCAGCACGCGCGCGCCGCGTTCCTTCGGAGCTGGCTCGGGCTTGGCCGCGCTGCGAACTGGGCGCACATAGCTCTCGGCACTGCTGGAGAACAGGGGTAAGACGGTCACACCTGGCGCGGGTAGCGTTTCAAGGGGGCGAACGCCGGGATAGAAGGTGAGGGCCAGGCCGCGGGTGATCGGGTGCGAGGCATACCGGGTGACGGCCACCATCTGCTCGTCCGTGAAGTAGTGGTCGAGCGGGTCGGACACCACCCCCTCACCGAGGCGGATCCCGGCCTTCGCCACCAGAGTGGCAAGCCTCCGCTCCACCCGGAAATCGATGTCATACATGAGTAGCGCGGCGCCACCCCGCGCCAGATAGTCCTCGAGGGCCTGGCTCTCCAGGGGCGAGTAAAGCGTGCGGGGGTTGGCCTCCACGAGGGCCGCACACTCAGCCGGCACACGCCCGGCGGTGGCAAGGATCACCTTCTTCGGCGTGAACCCGACGCTCTCTAGCGCCCGGCGTAGCCGGCCCACGCCGTGCTGTTCCATCAGCACGACCCCGATGCCCTCGGCGCCGTGGCTGTGGGCATGCACCCCTTCGAAGTGCGTGTGGTACTCCATGTTGTCGATGTCGTACTCGCTGTGCCCCGCTGCGAAGCAGATCGTCTTCGCCTCGCTGCGGATAAGACGGAGAATGCCGAGGGCCATGTCGCGGTCCTCGGTGGTCACGACCTGGATCCGACGGCCGCCGGTCTCGAGTACAGCCACGTTGTAGACCCGAACGCCGTATTGGCTGGTCAGACCCGGGCGCTGATCCGGATCGACCGTCCGCACGTGCAGCCGCGGACTCGTGCGTCCCATGATTTCGACCATCCGCTTCGCGGCGCGGCCGGCCGGATTCTGCTTCTGGTAGAAATAGGTGAGCTCCACGTCCGTGGTCAGGCTCCGGATCACCCGCTGAGCTTCGGCCGAGGGCGTGAAGGCGTGCGAGCGGGTCACATCGAAGTGCACATCGTGCCGATACAGCGCGATGTTGGCCAGGAGCACCAGTGCGGCAGCGCTCACCGCCACGCTGCCGCGCGCGAGGCGCCGACTCCAGCCGGCGCGAGCCACCGGAAGTCGCACACCCGCCGCGAAGAGCAGCAGGAGCGCCACCAGAACCACGGCGAACCACGCGACGTTTACCGGATCGCTCTGGGCGCTCATCGCCTCATCGGTCCGTCACGACACGGGTGGTGAGGAACAGGGCCAGCAGGCACAGGGTGAGATAGTAGCCGGCATCCGACAGGAACAGCGCCCCGCTGACGAAGGTAGTGAAGTGTCCGATCAGCGACAGGTTGATGACAACGAGATCCAGCGGCGCTGGCACCATGTAGGCGGCCGCGTCGGCGAACCAGAGCATGAGGCAGGTGCCAAGCGCGCACGTCGCAGCGACGACCTGGTTCTCGGTGAGGCTCGAGGCCAGGGTGCCAATGGAGACCAACAGGCAGGCCAGCAGGAACAAGGCGATATAGCCGCCATAGATCGGAGCCCAATCGGGCTCCCCATAGAGGCCCAGCACCACGGCATAGGCGCCCGAGGCAGCCAGCAGGCACGTCACCAGCACCAAGGCCGCCAGGAACTTGGCGAGCACGATCCAGACCTCGTGGACCGGCGCTGTCAGGAGCAGCTCCAGCGTATCGGCCCTGCGCTCCTCGGCGAAGGCGCGCATGGTCAGCACCGGGACAAGGAGGATCAGCAGGACGTACATCTGGTGGAAGATGTAGGTCAGGTTTGCGACCTTGGTGAAGAAAAGTGTCAGGCTGAAGGTATAGCCTGTCACCAGCAGGAAGACAGCTGCCACGGCGTAGGCGATGGGCGAGGTAAAGGTCGCGTGCAGCTCCTTTCGGAGCAGGACGCCGAGCGCGCTCATGTCAGCGACAGGAACAGCGCCTCAAGGTCGGGCGTGTCGGCCATCGCCTTGACGCTCAGGAGCCGTCCCCGCAGCAGGATTGCCACGCGGTCGGCGACCCTCTCGACCTCGCCCAGGATGTGCGAGCTCATGATGACGGTCCGTCGGCCCGCCAGCCGGCGGATGAAGTTCCGCGTCTCGATGATCTGGCGCGGGTCCAAGCCGTTGGTCGGCTCGTCAAGAACCAGAATGTCGGGCTTGTGCACGAGCGCCTGCGCGATGGCCACGCGCTGCCGGTAGCCACGCGAGAGCGTCCGGATCGGAGCCCCTAGGTGGTCGCTCAGCGCCACTTGCTCGGCGACCTCGGTAATGGCTGCCTCGACGGTGTCGGAATCGAGGCGGCGGAGGCGTGCCATGAACCGCAGGAACTCCTGGACGCGCATGTGGGAGTAGAGCGGGAGGGACTCTGGAACATATCCAATGCGGCGGCGCGCCTCCATGCGCTGGCGCTCGGTGTCGTAACCCGCCCCCGACAAACGGCCCGAAGTGGGAGAGAGATAACCAGTGAGCATCCGCAACAGCGTGGTCTTACCCGAGCCGTTGGGCCCCAGCAGCCCGAGTACCTCGCCGCGCTCCACGTGGAGCGTCACGTCGGAGATGGCGGCCACGTCGCCGTAGAGCGTGGTCACGTGCTCGATGGCGACGATCGGGCTCTCACTCCTGGCGGGCTCCGCGGGCTGACTCATGAGAAGCAGCCAGCCCGGAGCAGACCACGGCTCCGGGCTGGCATGAGGCACAGGAACCGTTACTCGTAGTAATCCGGCGCCTGCTTCGTGGCCTTGAAGATCTCCGGATCGTGACCGTAGAAGATGCTTGCGCCCTCGCCGTCGCGGACGACCCGGATCTTCTGGTAGCTGTCGTACATCATCCCAGGGTTCCAGGTGCCAGGGATGGGCGGGATCAGGTTCTTCTCCAGGCTCTCCTTCAAGTACACCACGTCGCTCGTCAGCACCACTGTCCCGGTCTTCGGCAGCCGCACGATCGCGAACTGACTGCCCGGCGTGTGACCCGGGGCACGGCGGAACTCGATGCTCTTATCCCCGAAGAGGTCCAGGTCGCCCTCCAGCCGGATCATGTTGTACTTCTTGCTGTCAGCGAAGTCCCCCGGGATGTAGTAGATCGAGTAGCCGACGTCCGGCCACCAGGCTGCCTTCATCTCGTCGTTCTGCACGATGAAGGTCGCGTTGGGGAACTGCGAGATATTGCCCCCGTGGTCGAGGTGCATGTGACCGACGGCGACATACTTGATGTCCGACGGCTTGAGCCCGATCTTCGCGAGCTGGGCCGCCATGGCGTCGTTCCGTGTCATCTTGAGTCCGAAACCCTTCGCCAGCGGCCCCCACCACCCATCCGGGTCCGTGACCGTCTTGTCGTTGTTCCCGGTGTCGAACATCACGTTGCCCTTCGGGTGCTTGATCACGTAGAAGGAGACGGGGGCCCAGTCGATGTTCCCCTGTCCGCCGATCTGGAGCGCCGCTTTCGGAAAGCCGCCCAGCGATCCCGAGGTGAAGACATAGAGCCTCATGCCCGCCGGTCCGGCCGCCAGCGCCGGGAGGGAGGCGAGCAGGAGAAGAAAGATGAGAACCGCGCCGATGACCGCCTGTCGTTTCATAGTGGCCTCCCGCGTGGCTGGGTGAGGAGCGTGCCCGGATTCTGGCTGGACTCGCAGCCGCTTGTCAAGGAATCAGGACGCGCCGCGCCCACTTCCCTCCCGGGTCCGCATGACGCCCTGCCTGGCCTTCCCGAGCTCCGCCGGTGAGCGGCGAGATCGAGGGCCGTAATTGCCGAGGACGTGCCCATGGCTCGAGATCAAAGATCCGGGCCAAGTCATGCCGAGGTTGGGGACGAGGAGGATGGGCGGCCGCCGGCACTTCCCACGATGGCGCCGCGCTCGATGGTGTAGATGCGGTCGGTCATCATGGCCATGCGATTGATATCGGACTCGGTCACGAGCACGGCGGCGCCCGGGATGCTGCGCACCACATCAGCCAGCCGGCGGCAGAGCGCCGGGGATAGCCCCTCGAGCGGCTCGTCAAGGAGGAGGAGCCTGGACGAGGTCATCATGGCCCGGCCGAGCGCCACCATCTTCTGCTGGCCCCCGCTGAGTGACGTAGCTCGTCGGCCGGCCAGCGCCTTCACCTCAGGCATGAGCTCATAGAGCTTCGCCAGGAGGGGGACGCTTTCGCGCCGCTGGGTCGCCCAGACGGGGAGGAGCAGGTTCTCCTCGACCGTGAGCGAGCCGATGAGGCGCCGGTCCTCCGGGAGATAGCCTGGCAGGTAGCCCAGGCCGAGTCGCGGCCGGCGGTGTGGGGCGAGCCGCGTCAGCTCCTGGCCGTCCAAGGTGATGGAGCCCGAGACGACCGGAACCAGCCCCGCGATGCTCTTCAAGGTGGTGGTCTTCCCAGCCCCGTTCCGGCCCACCAGGCCGATGATGCTGGCCGCCGGCACGTCGAAGGTGACGCCGCGCAGGACCACGAGCCCCGAGAGCTTGACGTGGACATCGCGGACTGCGAGCGTCACAGCCCTCATCCCAGCACCGCCTTCCGCACGGCGGGATCGGCAAGCACGTCCTTGGGCGCTCCGTCGGCCACCACCTTGCCGTCTACGAAGGCCATGAGCCGCTGCGCGTAGCTGGTCACCACGTCCATGTCGTGCTCGACGAAGACCACCGTGACCTCGCGCTCCCGCATGATGCGCAGCAGCGTCTCCATCACCTCGAACTTGTCCTCCGAGCTCACGCCCGAGGTTGGCTCGTCGAGAAGCAGCAGCTGAGGCCCGAGCGCCGCGGAGAGCGCGATGTCCAGGAACTTGAGCCCCCCCTCCGGCAGCTCGGTGACCGGCCGGCGCGCGTGCTCGGCCAACCCGAACGGCTCGAGCACTGCCAGCGCCGCCGCCTCCCGCGCCCGCGTGAAGAGCGGCGCCCACGGCCTGAGACTCGCCTTCTCCCGCGAGGCGAGAGCGATCAGCGCGTTCTCGAGCACGGTGAGCGAGGTGTAGATCTGCGGAATCTGGAAGGATCGCGCGATGCCAAGGCCGACGATCTCCCGCGGCGGATGCGCCGTGATCTCGCGCCCGAGGTATCGGATCCGCCCGGCGTCGGGCTTGAGGTAGCCGGTGATGAGGTTGACGAAGGTCGTCTTCCCCGCGCCGTTGGCCCCGATGATACCCACGACCGCGCCCTGGGTGATGGCGACATTGATGTCGCTCACCGCCACCACCCCGCCGAACGCCTTGGTCAGGCCGACGGTTTCGAGGACCACGCCCATCGGCGTCCTCCCCGTACGAGCCATCCGTAGATCGTCCACAGCCCGCCGGGCATGAACAGGATGATCAACAGCATGGCGGCCCCGAGCGTCATCTGCCAGGTGAAGGCCGCGTACTTGTAGGCATAG
>DASSSH010000167.1:0-31171 GCA_035708525.1 Candidatus Methylomirabilota bacterium | reverse complement strand
GCTGCTCGAGCCCCTCACCTCGGACTCCGGCGTGGGGCGGTTCCTCGCCAAGCGAGGCGAAGGGCTGCATCACCTCTGCTTCAAGACCGCCGACGTGGCCGGCGAGCTCGCCGCCCTCAAGAGCAAAGGCGTCCCGCTCATCGACGCCGCGCCCCGGCTCGGGCTGGCGGGACGGATCGCGTTCCTCAGCCCCAAGGCCTGTCATGGCGTGCTGGTGGAGTTGGCGACGCCCGATGGGCCCGAGCACCGGCCCGATTCGCCGGTGCGCTTCAAGCGGCTCGTGATCAGCTGCCAGTCGCCGCCGGAGACGGCCAAGACCTACCAGGATCTCTTCGGACTGCCCGAGGTCGAGGTCAACGGCGGACCGCGGACCATGCTGGGCTGGGCGGGAGGCAGCACCTTGCTCCTGGTCCGCGTCAGCGAGGTGGGCGGCATGGAAGGCATGGTGGCGCTGTCCATGGTGGCGCCGGACATGCCGCCGCTGATCCGACGGCTGGAGAAGGCTGGGGCCGCGATGCTGATCGGCGCCGGCGAGATCACCGTCGAGCCGCAGTCCTCCCACGGCGTGCATCTGCACATCTCGCGGTATCACTTCCCTTGAGTCGATGAAGCTCTCCGGCAAGGTCGCGCTGGTCACCGGCGGGGCCACGGGCATCGGCCGCGCGATCGTCCTCGCCCTCGCCCGCGAGGGGGCCGCGGTCGCCGTCAACTACTCCAAGTCGGCCGACGCCGCGCGCGAGACCGCGCGCGAAGCGGAGAAAGCGGGCGGGCGGGTCATCACGGTACGGGCCGATGTGTCGCGGGATGCCGAGGTCCGCGCGATGATCGCCCAGGTCGTGAGCGAGCTGGGCGGACTCGACCTGCTCGTGAACAACGCGGGCTGGACCCGGCGCGTTCCGCACCCCCAGCTCGAGGACCTCACCGACGAGATCTGGGACGGCGTGATGGGGGTCAACGTCCGCGGCGCGTTCTACTGTGTTCGCGCGGCTGTGCCCCACATGGCCCGGCGCGGCGGTGGGGCCGTCGTCAACATCACCTCCGTGGCCGGGTTCACCGGCGACGGATCCTCGATGGCCTATGCCGCCTCCAAGGCGGCGCTCGGAACCCTGACGAAATCCCTGGCGCGGGCCCTCGCCCCCCAAGGGATCCGCGTGAATGCCGTCGCGCCGGGTCTGCTCGGGACGGGATTCGGCGGCGGCTTCATCACCGAGGAGCTCCAGCAGAAGCGCGCCCGGGTGACGCCCACCGGGCGCCTGACCACGGTGGATGAGCTGGCCGACGCGGTGGTGTTCATGCTGGCCAACGGGGCCATGACCGGCGCCACCGCCATCGTCGACGGGGGCTTGACGGTCCTCGGTCCGGCCGACGGCACCCGTTAGATCCCGGACGCACGTCCATCGATCACGCCCGCCGCCAAGACACCCTGTGGCTGCTGGGCCTCTGCGCCGCGCGGGGGGCCGGCTCCACGATGTTCATGGCCTACCCGACGATCCTGTCCGTCGTGAAGCCCGAGTGGGGGCTGTCGTACACGGCGGCGGGCTCCATCTCGTCGGGCTTTCAGTTGGGAACCGCGACGTCCCTCGTGCTGGTCTCCGCGCTGGCGGACTATGTCAACCCACGCGTCCTGTTCATCGGGGGAGCAGCCGCGGCCACGGCGGTGTCGTTGCTGATCCCGGTGCTGGCCCACGGGTACCTTTCGGCGCTGCTGCTGTTTTCCATGCTCGCCGTGGCGCTGGCAGGGATCTACACCCCGGGCGTCATGCTGATCTCGACGCGCTTCGAGCCAACCCGCCGGGGCAACGCGGTGGGCTGGTTCCTCGCCTCGAGCTCGATCGGCTACGTGCTGGCGCTCGTGATCGGCGGCTTCGTGGTGGCGCGGGCTGGCTGGCGCCCGGCCGTGTTCGTGCTCGGCCTGGGTCCGCTGGCCTGCTTTCTCCTGGTGCTGCTCCTCTTCCGCGGCAACATCGGCGGGCCACCAGCCCAGTCGTCCGGCTTCAGCTTCCGAGCCGATCTCTCGGGCAACCGGCCCGCCCAGCTCATGGTGGCGGGCTACGTCTTCCACTCCTGGGAGCTGCTCGGGATGTGGGCGTTCACGCCCGCCTTCATGGCGGCGGCGCTGGCCGCGCACGGAATCGGCCCGGAGCGCTCCGCGGGGCTCGGGGCGAGCCTCTCGGCCCTGTTTCACGTGATGGGCGCGGCGGCCTCGGGGGCCGGCGGCTGGCTGTCGGATCGCTGGGGCCGCACCGCGGTCATCGCGGGCATGATGGTGATCAGCAGCCTCTGCTCGTTCACGTTCGGCTGGCTGCTGACGGCGCCCGTCGCCCTGATCATGGTCGTGGGCTGTGTGTACGGCTTTTCGGCCGTGGGAGACTCCTCCGTGTACTCGACCGGCCTGACCGAGACCGTGACGCCCAGCCGGCTCGGTGCAGCCCTCGCCGTGCGCTCATTGCTGGGCTTTGGGGCGGGCGCGCTGGCGCAGCCGGTCTTCGGCATGGTGCTCGATCTCTACGGGGGCGAGGAGGCCGGCGCGGTCGGCTGGGGCTGGGCGTTCTCGGTTCTCGGCGTCGGCGGCGTGCTGGGCCTGGCCTGCACGCTGTGGCTCCGGGCGCTGCCCGAATCCAGCCGACTCGCCGGCGGAAAGCGCTAGACTTCCGAGAATAGGGAGGGGGACACGATGCCCACCGTGCTGTTTATGGTCAAGGCGACCATCCCAAGGAAGATTGCAGTGCGAGCCGAGACACGGCCGGGTTTGATCGGGCGTGGCGAGGCGAGCGGTGAAATGAGGCGAGAGTAGGGGGGACACGATGCCCACCGTGCTGTTCATGGTCAAGGCGACCATCCCAAGGAAGAAGGAAGCCGCCTTCAACCGCTGGTACAACCGGAAGCACTGCCCGCAGTTCCTCCGCTACCCGGGTGCCGTGAGCGCGCGGCGCTACCGGTCGATCATGGGCGAGGACAAGTTCCGCTACGTGGCCGTGTACGAAGTGCAGGACGAGAAGACCTTCCGCGCGCTGATGAAGTCGAGCCACATGAAGGCGCTGAGACGGGATTACGATCGCTGGTTCGGCAAGGTCTCCGAGCGCTCCCGCTCCGCGTACGTGCAGGTCTGGCCGTAAGCGTGCCTTCCCGCCGGTTCAGGGGAATCGGGCGGGGCCGCAAGACTCGCCGCAGCCTCGAGCGGGGCGGCACGGGGCCGGCCGCCGAGCTGAACACCCAGCTCGGCACCTGGCCGCGGGTGCGAATCACCCCCATGTTCGGCCGTTGGGGCTACTTCGTGGGCGAGCGACTGTTCGCCTGCTTCCCGCTCCGCGCGAAAGACAGCGACCTCTGGATCAGGCTGGGGCACGAGGAGCAGCGGCGGGCGCTGACGGCCGGACTCGCGCCTCATCGCCGTCTCGGCGGCGCCGGCTGGGTCGAGTGCCGCGTCGAGTCCTCCCGGGACGTCGGCCGCGCGATTCGATGGCTCAGGCGGGCGTACGAGGTGGCTAAGGCGGCGGTGGAACGGGAGGAGCGGGGGCGGTAGGCGCGCTGGACTCGGCGGCTTGCGTCGCGCGCGCCTTGGCCTCGATCCGATCGATCTTGACCAGGGGCACGAGGAACCAGGCGAGCGCGGTGAAGCCGGCTGAAATCAGCACCAGGTTGGTGTAGCCGAGCCAGTCGTAGAGATAGCCTCCGACGACCTGCGAGCCCTGGGCGCCGCCGTTGAATACGGACATCAAGAGGGCGAAGAACGTCGCCTCCACGTGGCGCGGGCACGACTTCGCGGCCAGGTCCAGGAAGGCGAGCTGAGTGATCATGCCGATGCACCCGAAGGTGGTGTCGATGGCGATGGCCGAGTAAGCGTCGCGGTAGAGCAGGTAGGCCAGTGTGCCGAGGACGCCCACGCCGATCGACAGGTTGATCAGGCTCTTGAGCGGCACGCGGCGGGACAGCGGGGCATAGATGAAGGCCCCGAGCACGGCGGCGATCGAGCCGAGCGCGCCGAGGTGGCCGATGAACTGCTGGCTGAACTTGAGCGCGTCGGTCTGGTAGTAGAGCAAGGCGGGCCCGAAGGACGGGCTGAACGTCCAGAAGAAGATGAAGCCCGCCACGACCCAGACGTCGCGCTCTCCGAGCGCCGCGCGGATTGCGGCCATCGTGCGCCGAAAGGCTTCGCGGTCGGCGCGGGCCGGCGGGTCGTGAACGACGAAGAGCGTCATGCAGAACGAGATCAGCGGGAAGGCTGCCGCCAGCACGAAGGCGGCGTGCAGGCTCCGCCGCTCCGCCAGATAGCCGCCCAGCTCGCCGACCAGGACCGAGGCCATGTAGATCGCGCCCCACTGCACGGCTTGAAAAGCGCCGGTGAGGCCGCGCGGCTTGCCGTTCTCGACCATCAGCGCGTCCACGAGCACGTCGGTGAAGGCCAGCCCCAGGGCCATCACGGTGAAGAGCCCCGCCAGCCACCAATAGGTATGGGGCGCGCTCAGCCCCAGCGCGAGGCCACCCGTCGCCGCCAGGGAGGAGGTCAGCAGGAGGTAGCTCTTGCGGCGCCTGCCGAACAGCGGGACGAAGTCGGACACGAGGCCGTAGACGGGCTTGATCAGCCAGGGAAGCGTGCTCCAGGTGAAGAAGGTCGCGACCTGGCCGGCTGAGAGCCCGCGCTCCTTGAGGACGATGATCAGCGTCTGGTTCGGCAGGGCCCACATGCCCTGCGCGAAGTAGACGACGGCGAAGAGGACGGCGAGCCGCTGGGCGTCGGGAGTCTGGAACGGATGCCACGCCTTGAAGCGGTCGAGCATTCCAGCACTATACAACGTATGCTAATCTAAGCCGTCAATGCGTGAGATCAAGCACTCCGTCTGCCCGCACGATTGTCCGTCCCAGTGCGGCCTGGCCGTGACCGTGGAGGACGGCCGGATCACCGACGTCAGCGGTGATCCCGACCACCCCTTCACCCAGGGAGTGATCTGCGGCAAGGTCCACGACTACCGCGAGCGCGTCTACGCGCCGACCCGCGTCTTGACGCCGCTGAAGCGCGTGGGCCCCAAGGGGCAGGGTCGGTTCGAGCCCATCGGTTGGGATGCGGCCATCGAGGAGATCGCCCACCAGTGGCGCCGGACCATCGCTCAATGGGGCGCCGAGGCGATCCTGCCATTCTCGTACGGCGGCACGCTGGGCCTGCTCCAGTACTGGGCGGGCCACCCGCTCTTCCACGCGCTCGGCGCCTCGCGGCTCGATCGCACGATCTGTATCAGCACGGCCTATGCCGGCTGGCGGGCCACGGTGGGGACGGTGACGGGCAACGACTCGGAGCAGATGGTCAACTCCGATCTGGTCGTGCTCTGGGGCATCAACGCCTCGTACACCCACATCAACGCCATGACGCTCGTCAAGCGCGCGCGGCAGCGCGGCGCGCTCATCGTCTGCGTTGACCCCTACCGGACGCGCACGGCGAAGCAGGCCGATCTCCACCTGATGCCGCGGCCGGGCACCGACGGCGCCCTCGCCCTGGGCGTGATGCACGTCCTGATCGGCGACGGGCTCGTGGATCAGGACTATATCCGCCGCGCCACCCTGGGCTTCGCGGCGCTCGCCGAGCACGTCAGGCAATACGACCCCGAGCGGGTCAGCCGGATCACCGGGCTGCGTCCCGACGAGATCGTGGACTTCGCCCGGCGGTACGGCGCGACCAAGGCGGCGTTCATCCGGGTCGGCATCGGGCTCTCCCGCCACGACAACGGCGGCATGACGTGCCGGACCATCGCCTGCCTGCCGGCGCTGACGGGCGCCTACGCGCATCCGGCCGGCGGCGCGCTCCTCTCCTCCTCGGCGACCTTCGGGCTCAGATACGGCGCGCTGGAGCGGGCGGATCTGATGCCGCATCCCGCGCCCCGCGTGATCAACATGATCCACCTGGGTCGGGCGCTCACCGATCCGTCGCTGCGTCCACCGATCAAGGCGCTTTACGTCTACAACTCGAACCCGGCCAGCGTGTGCCCGAACCAGGAACTCCTGCTGCGGGGGCTCGCACGGGAAGACCTCTTCACCGTGGTCCACGAGCAGCACCTCACGGATACGACCGACTACGCCGACCTCGTGCTGCCGGCGACCACCTCCATGGAGCACGTGGATCTCTACAAGTCTTACGGCCACCTGTACCTCCAGCTCGCCGAGCCCGTGATCCGGCCCGAGGGCGAGGCGCGCTCCAACTGGCACGTCGTCCAGCAGCTCGCCCGGGCCATGGGGCTCAAGGATCCGCACTTCGGCAAGGACGAGGCGAGCCTGATCCGCGAGGTGCTCGCCTCCGGGGATCCGTCGGTGGCGGGGATCACCTACGAGCGGCTCAAGGGCGAGCGGGTCGTGCGCCTCGCCGTGGGGCGTCCCTACATGCCCTTCGCCAACGGTGCCCCCACGCCGTCGGGCAAGGTGGAGTTCGTCTCGGAGTCGCTGGCGCTCGAGGGCCTGCCGCCGTTGCCGACGTGGGTCCCGCTGGTCGAGGGTCCCGACAATGCCGAGGTGGCCCGCCGCTATCCGCTGCAATGCCTGGTGCCGCCCAATCGCTTCTTCCTCAACTCATCCTTCAGCCAGTCGGAGCTGCTGCGCCGGCGACAGAAAGGACCCTCGGTTTTTCTGAACCCGGCGGATGCCGCCACGCGGGGCATCCGCGACGGCGATCCGGTCGTGGTGCAGAGCGCCCGCGGCGAAGCCCGGTTCACCGCCATGCTCACCGAAGACACGCGCGCGGGCGTGGCCGTCGTCGAAGGCATCTGGTGGTCCAAGCACCAGGCTGGTGGCCGCGGCGTCAACGCCCTGACCGACGACCGGACGGCCGATATGGGCGGCGGCCCCGCCCTCCACTCTAACCTGGTGCAGATCGCCAGGCTTTCCTGAAGAGGGGCATTCCGTTATGGATTCCGTCATGACCCCGATGGCCGCGGAGATCGATCGCGCGGTCGCCCAGCTGGACTTTGCCCGGCTCGAACGGGAGTACTGGGAGCAGGACGAATTCCTCTTTCTCCCGCGCTTCCTGCGCCCGGAAGCCGTCGCCCCGCTGATCGAGGAGGTACAGCGACTGGAGCCGGGGCTCAACCGAAACTACATCCCCCGGCACAAGAAGGGCGGCAGCGTGAGTCACTTCGCGATCGCCGAGGACGGGCCGGCATTGCTGGAATTCTATCGGTCGGCGTCCTTTCGGCAGTTCCTGAGCCGCCTCGTTCGGGCGGACCTCAAGCTCTGTCCCGACGATGATCCCCACGCCTGCGCCCTGTACTTCTACACCGAGGCGGGGGATCACATGGGCTATCACTACGACACCTCCTATTACAAGGGCGCGCGCTACACCGTGCTCGTCGGGCTCGTCCAGGACTCGGCCAGCCGCCTGCTGTGCCGGCTTCACACCAGGCAGCCCGGACGGCAGCCCGTGGATCTGGCGGTCGCCACGGAGCCGGGCTCGATGGTCATCTTCAACGGCGACAAGGTCTACCACGGCGTGAGCCCATCCCAGCCGGGCGACCGCCGCGTCGTGTTGACCATGGAATACGTCACCAACCAGGAGATGGGTCGGGCGAAGCGCCTGTTCTCGAACCTGAAAGACGCCTTCGCCTATTTCGGCGTCCGGGCGCTCTGGCAGAGCCGCGCGCGGCGCAAGCCCGTGGGAAAGGACTGAGGAGCGCGGCTATGATCCGCGAGGACATCCTCCGGCAATTCCCGGAGCTGTTCGGGACGAAGACTGTGAACGGTCGGAAGATCGATGTCGAAGAGGCGATCGCCACCCTCACCCGAGAGCTGGGCCCCGAGATCGCGGCGGCTCTCACCGCGCGCCGGGCACTGCTCGAGTCCCGCGCCCCGGTCATCAAGAAATACGCCTGGCCGAACTGGGACGACACGTTCGAGGATCCGGTCACGGGAAAGTTCTGGACCTTTCGCCAGATCGTCCAGGGGCTGATCGACAACGTTCTCGGCCGGGAGAGCGAGTGGCGGTGGCGGCTCAACGACGAGGTGCCAATCCCGAAGGACGCCCACCCGTTGGCGAATCCCGGCCTGGAGCTCACCGGGCCGTGGCATCCGCTGGACATGGCCTTCAACGCGCTGAACAGCCCGGCGCCCATGAACATGCCCGACTTCGAAGACGCCTCACCGCCCCATTTCAAGCCCGACGGCACGCCCAGGACGGAGCCGGTAGGGATCTTCGCGGCGATGCAGAACGCCAAGGAGATTCACGAAGGCCGCTGGGCTGACCGCCCCTACGAGGTGGTGAAGAAAGGCCAATCGCGCGCGTACAAGATCAAGACATCGCCGGCGCAGTGGCCGACCCGGTTTGCCCGGCCTCCCGGTATCCACGTCCGGTATGACCACGTCAGGGTCGACGACCAACCCGTGCCCGGGACGATTCCCATCGTCCTCCTCTGGGCGCTGAACAACTACGGGTCCCTCACCCGCGCTGGCACCGGGGTGTACTACTACATCCCGAAGATCCAGACCCCTCAGGAAGCCCTCATCGTGGAGAAGCTCCTGGCGCGGCTGGAAGGCATGATCGGGGTCGAGCCTGGCACCTTCAAGATCAAGGTGCTCTATGAGGAGGGCAATGCGGGCCGGTTCCTGCCGGCGATTGCCTGGGTCCTGCGGCGTCGGCTCCTGGGCACCAATGTCGGCCGCTGGGACTACCTGGCCAGCCTGATCGAGATGTGGAAGGACGATCCGCAGGGCGTCTTCCCGGATCCGCAGTCGATCGGCATGGCGTCCCCGAACATGATCGCGTATCAGCGGTACAACGCCCTCGTGATGCTCATGGCCAGCATGAAGAACGGCGAGCTCAGCCAGGGGGCTCCCATCGGCGGGATGGCGGCGGTCATGATCTACCAGCCGACCGATCCCTACGGCCGCTCGAGATACAACCCGCTGGCCCTCCGCGCGATGGTGATCGACAAGCTCCGCGAGCGCCTGCTGGGTCTCATGTTCGTGCCCGAGGAGCCGCTCCCCGCGGGGCGGCAGCCCGTCCTGCAAGACATCCTGGCGGACCGAGTGAAAGGGCGACTCTACGATGCCTATCGACAGAGCTGGGTCGCCAGCCCGGAGCCGGCCTACGTCGCTGCCGGCAACGCCCCCTTGCGGGCCCCCGTGGCGCGGCTCCAGTCGATCCTCGAAGCGCCGCGAGAGATGGTGGACGTCAACGGCAAGCCGGTGCCGACGGTCGCCAGCGGTCTCAGCGAGGCGGAGCGGCTCCTGCTGCAGTCCCGCGGCCTGGTGAACGCGCAGGGCGAGATCACGCCCTGGGTCATCACCAAGGACACTCTCAGCGCGCCCGAAAAG
Organism: Candidatus Methylomirabilota bacterium; assembly: GCA_035708525.1. Taxonomy (GTDB): domain Bacteria; phylum Methylomirabilota; class Methylomirabilia; order Rokubacteriales; family CSP1-6; genus DASSSH01. The sequence goes on along the minus strand of DASSSH010000167.1, from coordinate 21,883 downwards.
CTCTTCACCCAAGAGCTCTGGGAGAGCATCTACGGGGTGCCGAAGGGCGAGATCACCATCGAGCACATCCAGCACGCGTTCTACATGGCCGCGAACTACGGCTTCCAGATCCTCAACGGGAACTTCGCAGCCGCGATCGATGATTACGAGCTCTCGCTGCGGTTCATGAATGATCTCGCCACGTACCGGATCGACGTGTCCTGGCTGTGGAGCCTCGTTCACCACCAGGCCGCCATCACCAGGGACGGCAGGCTCAAGCGGCCGGCGCTCACCGAGGACGGCGTCGCGCCGGTCATGGATGCCGACGTGGTCAAGGCCGGGACCCGCTTCTCGAGGGCGCTGTTCGAGAAGGTGTGGGACTACCACAACGAATGGACCTCGGCGTTCTTCGCCGAGCTGGACCGCCGCGGCGATCCGGGCCGCTTTGACCGCGCCAAGGCGCCCGTCATCATGGATCTCCTGAAGCGGCAGCTCCTGTCGCCCCGCTACATCCAGCACAGTGCCCGCGTGCTCTTTGTCGTGGGGCAGGCGACCCAACTCGAGCGCACGCAGATTCTCGAGGCGATCTTCGACCTCTCCCGCGAGGAGGTCGTGAAGCGCGTTCAAGCCGGCGCCCTGAGCCAGAGCGCCCTCGCCGTTCACGACTATGTCTACGATATCTTTCCGAGCCTCGAAGGAGGGCAGCGCCCGACGGCGGGCTCACCGAGGCAGGCCTCCGCCAGGCACTGAGCGACGCGCCATGGATCGACCGGCGGTGGGCCTCGTCGGGCGATGGCTCGTCGTCCTCGCGCCGGTGCTGTTCGGGCTCGCTGGGCCGGCGCTCGGCCAGACGAGAAGCGCGGACTCGGGTCACGCCCTCGTCGAGGCGCTGCGCCAGGGGGGCTACGTGATCTTCTTCCGCCACGCCCGGACGGATTTCTCGCAGCGGGACTCGAGCCTCGCCGACTGCGCGACCCAGCGAAACCTCTCCAACGAGGGGCGCGAGCAGGCCAGAGCCATCGGGGCCGCCATCCGGCGCCTCGGGATCCCCATCGGCCGGGTGCTGGCGAGCCCCTACTGCCGTACTCGGGAGACTGCCGAGCTGGCCTTCGGCCGCGTCGAGGTCACGCGAGATCTGCTGGGACGGGGCGCCAGTGAAGAGCAGTCCAGGATCGCGGCGAGCCTGCTGCGACCTCTCCTGGGCGTGCCGGTGGAGCCGGGGACCAACACCGTCCTCGTCTCCCACGGCTTCAACCTTCGCGCCGCCGACGGCATCGTGCTCGCCGAAGGCGAGGCCGCCATCTACCGGCCGGGCGAGGGCGGCGCATTCACCCGTGTCGGCCGCCTCACCTCCGACCAGTGGACCCTCGCGGAACGCGGGGACTGAATCACAATCGCGACGAGACCGGCGGAGGTTGTGGGCCGGACCTCAGCCGCGGCCAGCGCGCAGAGTCCGATCAGTAGGTGTAGACCTTCGCGTCGAGCCGCAGGTCCCACTCGAGCTTGTTCTTCTGGAATTGGTGGGCGCCGCGGGTGGCCAGTCGGACCGACCCTTCGGACGTGAGCGTAGCCTGGAAGTCCGGCACGTCGTGGCGAATCGCAGCGGGATCGCCGCCTCGGGTGACATTCAACTGGATGGCCGGGCAATCGACGTAGAGGAAGAAGGATTCGATGTCCTCGTGTCGGGGCTGTGGGGCATCGGACCGAACCGTGAGCCGGAGCTTTCCGAGATAACCCTTCTCAGGGGGCCAAGATCTGGGGAGGGCGGGCTGCGTCCAGAAGCCGATCTCCTCGGGCGTCAGCGCGCGGCCGAAGAGCAGCAACTCGAGCCGCCGGTTCGACGCCTCCCACCGGGCGATCGCCGTCCTCATGGCGATCCGAGCGCCGTCGCAGGTGAACGTGCCCGCGGCCGCGTGCTGAGCTGATCCCACCGTGGGCCAGGTGAGCAGAAGCGCCAGGACGACGAAGACGACACGCAGCCGGGGATGCGGTCTCATGGGTCGCTCGGGGTGGGGCCCTAGGCGGCGGAGGTCTTGGGCAGCACCTCGGCCGCCGGTGGCGCGGCCGTCTGGCCCGCCAGGAGGCGGAGGATGACCGGCAGCACGATCAGCGAGGCCAGCAGCCCGCAGCCCGAGCCGATGGTGAGCAGCAGCCCCAGGCTGAAGATGCCCTGGTGAGCGGCGGTCATCAGGCTGCCGAAGCCGACCATGGTGGTGATGCCGTTGAGCGCAACCGCCATCACGGTGCTGCGCGCCACCAGCGGGCCGCCGTGCCGGCGTCCCTCCAGATAGCGTAAGGTCAAGTTGAGCCCGAATTCGGCCGAGGCTCCGATGATGAGCGGTAGCCCCCACACGTTGGCCAGGTTGAACTTCAGTCCGAAGACGTGCATGAGGCCGATGGTCCAGAGCAGGCCCAGCACCAGCGGCAGCATCGCCAGCATCGACTCCCGCAGACGCCGGATCATGAGGTAGGTCAGCAGGCCCACCAGGATGAAGGCGTAGGCGGTGCCCTGGAGGTAGGCGCGCTCCATCAGCCGCGTGGCCTCGTAGGTGATGACCGGCGGCCCGGTGACGTCGGGGTCCACGCTCCGCAGATCGCGCACGAACTGGCTCGCGCCTTGCCGCTCCCAGATATCCACCTTGGGATGGACCTGGATGAGGAAGCGGCCGTTGGCGCCGATGAACTTCCGCTTGAGCTCCTCCGGCACCTCGTTGATGCCCACGATGCGCGGGTTCAGGTTGCGCTGCAGGCTGTAGAACTTGTTGACGAAGTCGCGGTAGAGCTGGGCCTGGAGGTAGCTGAGCGCGGCCTCGGCTGACTCGCGGTCGGCCTTGTCGAGCTGCTTCATCAGCGCCGCCGTCTTCTCGCGAACCGCCTGGATCTCGGCCGGCAGCTTGCTGCCGGCCTCGGCGGCGACCACGTCGAAGCGCTTCTTGATGTCCGCCAGGTCCTTGCGGAGCCGGTCCAGATCCATGGGGCTCGATCGGCCGATGCGGACGGGCGCAACCAGCGGGGCGAAGCTCCTGATGATCTTGATCTTCTCCTCCTGCCCTTCCGGGATCAGGTGGAGCACCGAGTCCACCTCGGACACCGATGGGAGGTTCTCGAAGGCGTGGTGCTTGCGCCGCAGCTCGTCGAGGGTATCGGCCGAGGCCAGCCCGTTGAAGCCCGAGCGGCCCGTGGTGGCCAGGATCCGCTTCTCCCAGGCCACCGATTCGGTGCCCTTGGCCTGCAGGTTCAGCAGGTTGTAGTCGAAGCCCACGGAGGGCAGCGCCCAGATCGACAGCGCCGTCGCGGCCGCGGCCGCGACCAGGACGGTCCGCGTGAAGCTCGTGAGCCGATCCAGAACGGGGACGTGGATGCGCTCGAGTCGGTGGGCTGGCGGCTTCTGGTCCCGGGGCCGGCTCGCGTGGCGGCGATCCACCATTACGATCAGGGCCGGGAAGAAGGTCATCATGCTGAGCCAGGCCAGCAGGATCGAGGAGCCCGCGATGAAGCCGAGCTCCTGGATCCCGCGGAAGTCGGTGAGCATCAGCATGTAAAAGGTGCCGCCCGCCGTGAGGGCGCCGATCAGCATGCCCGGTCCCGTGCGGGCGGCCGTGAGCTCCAGGGCTTCCTTGAGGTTCCGGCCCAGGAAGATTTCCTCTTCGTAACGGAACAGGAAGTAGATCCCGTAGTCGATGCCGATGCCCACCACGATGGAGATGAACATCACGGAGAAGATCGTCAGGTGACCGACGGTGAGCGTGATGACGCCCATGGACCAGGCCAGGCTCACGGCCAGCACCGCCAGCATCAGCAGCGGCTTGCCGACCCGGACGAAGGCCAGCGTCATCACCAGCAGGGTCAGCGCGAAGGCCAGGATGGTGGCGATCTGGCTGTCGCGGAAGGCCGCGGACATCTCGTCGTTGGACAGCGCGGGCGCGCCCGTGACCCCGGCCTGCGCGTTGGGGAAGGCCGGCCGGAGCGTCGCGATGGCGTCGCGGATGGTTTCGATGGCGCGGTGGTCGCTGACGAAGCTGCCCTTCTCACCCTTGGGCGGCTCGACCAGGATGAACAGCAGACTCTTGTCTTCGGACAGGAAGTAGCCGGCGTCGGCGGACGGCTCGCCGCCGAAGGAGAAGAGCGTCCCCCAGGGCGAGAGGTAGGGCGTCGGACGGTCGAGACGGGCCGACATCTGATCCAGCAGCACCCGCAGGAAGCGGGTGTCCACCGGCAGATCCTGCTCCTTCAGCCCGAGGTCGAAGAGGTTGGAGACGAACGCCGCGGCCATCTGTGTGTTGATGCCTTCCAGCAGCCGCGCCAGGCTCGGATCGCCCGCGAAGCTCTCCATGAACTCCTGGTGGTCGAAGATCTTGTCCCGGATCTCCCGGAGCTCGGGGGTGGACAGGTACAGCAGCTGGCGGCCCGCGAACCGCTTGGGGTCGATCCGATACGCGATGCGCTCGAACTGGACCGGCGAGCTGCGGAGCTCGTGGACGAGCCGACTCGCGTAGGCCTTGGCGCCCTCGAAGGAGCCCGCTTCGACCACCACCACGATGTCCTCGAGTTCGCCGAACTCCCTGGCGTACTGCGCGTATCGCTGCACGTAGCCGGCGCTCTGCGGCAGGATGTCCCGCACCGAGGTCTTGAAGGTGAGCGCTTGGAGCGTGTAGCCGATGCCGAGCACGGCCAGCAGCAGGGAGAGCGTGACCGTCACGGCCGGGCGCCGGCACGACACCCGAACGAGGCGGCGCAACAGGCGGCCCGTTCTCGAGATGGCGATCATGCGGATAGCAGAGCGAGACGTAGAGAGTGTAACACGGGCTTCAACGCTTCCCTGCGGGACGAGGGTCGACCCGGGCCGACGACCGCTCGGACGCTACTCGTCGCCCACGATGAACTGCTCGAGACGCGCCCGCGCCGTCTCGTCGGACCACTGCTCGGGCGGCGACTTCATGAGATACGCCGACGGGGCGAGCAGCGTCCCCTTGAGGCCGCGGTCCATGGCGACCTTGCAGGAGCGGATCGCGTCGATGACGACACCGGCCGAGTTGGGGGAGTCCCAGACCTCGAGCTTGAGCTCCAGGTTGATCGGCTGGTCCCCGAACGCGCGGCCCTCGAGACGGATGTGGGCCCATTTCCGGTCGGCGAGCCACGGGACGTAGTCGCTGGGCCCGATGTGGATGTTCTCGTCGGCCAGGTCGTGGGAGACCTGCGAGCGCACGGCATCGGTCTTGGAGATCTTCTTGGACTCGAGGCGCTGGCGCTCCAGCATGTTGTAGAAGTCGGTGTTGCCTCCGACGTTGAGCTGGCTGGTGCGCTCCAGTCTGACGCCGCGATCCATGAACAGCTTGGCGAGCGCCCGGTGCACGATGGTCGCGCCGACCTGGGACTTGACGTCGTCGCCGACGACGGGCAAGCCGCGCTCCTCGAAGCGCCGCCGCCAGTACTCCTCACGCGCGATGAACACCGGGATGCAGTTGACGAACCCGCAGCCGGCGTCGAGCACCTGCTCGACGTACCATTTGGTCGCCATCTCGCTGCCCACCGGCAGGAAGTTGACGACGACGTCCGTGCGCGTCTCCCGCAGGATCCCCGTGATGTCAGCGGTGGGCCCCGGGGCCTTCGTGATCACCTGGGAAAGATAGTGGCCCAGGCCGTCGTGGGTCATCCCACGATGGACCGGCACCCCGAGCTGGGGCACCTCGCAGAAGCGCACGGTGTTGTTGGGCTCGGTCGCGATGGCCTCGGAGAGGTCGTGCCCGACCTTGCGCGCATCGATATCGAACGCTGCCGAGAACTCGATGTCCCCCACATGGTACCCGCCGAGCCGGGGGCGCATGAGTCCCGGAATGAAGCCGTCCTCCGGCGCGTTCCGGTAGTAGTGGATGCCCTGGACGAGAGCGGACGCACAGTTGCCGACTCCGATGACGGCGACGCGGACGGATCCCAAGGGCACCTCCTTCGTTTCCAGCGGGGGGCAGCTCGAGAAGCGCCCAGAGTCTAGCACAGCGCGGGGCGCCGCGGCAGGCTGGCTAGGGGTCCCGATCCTCTCTGGTCATGGGGCCGGCCCGAGGCGCACGTGGTAGTTCGAGCTGAGCGGCCCTGCCGCGCGGCGAGGGCTGAGTAGATCGTACGTTGAGCGGCCGGCGACGACCGAGAACGTGGCAGTTCGAGCTAAGCCGCGCAGCGGCGAGGCGAGGGCTGAGTAAGCATGGCGAAGCCGATTGGCCCGGCATTAGGGGCCGCCGCGCTCGGGCTCGGCAAGCCGCGGCCGCGCGCCGAGCGCGCTCATGGCGAGGTAACCCAGCGCCGCCCAGGTGAGCTCGCGCATGCGCCGGACGAGCACGTAGGACAGACCCGCCGTCCCACCCAGCCCGAAGGCGCTGAAGAAAGCGACGTAGCCGCCTTCGAGCGCGCCCACGGAAGCCGGGATCATGAAGCTCGCGAACTTGACGGCCGCGCCGAAGGACTCGATGACGAGCGCGGTGCCGAGCGAGGCTGGAATGCCCAGGAAGCGCAGCACGAGGTAGATCTCGACGCCGGCGCCGGCCCATCCCAGGGCGTGGAGCGCGGCCGAGCCCGCCACCCGTCCGAGCCGCTCGCGGTAGAAGCGCGACAACGCCCGGTCCAGATTCTCGAGCCCGTCCTGATACCGCCCGGATGGGCCGAGGCCGAAGCGTCCGAGCAGCCGGCCGCCGCCGCCGAAGATGCCGCGGGTCTGGACGAGGACGAATCCGCTCACCGCGATGGCCTCGACGACCAGCAGCACGCTCATGGCCACGACGAGCCCGTGCGGCGGGCTCAGCAGACCAACAGCGGCGCCCAGCCCGGCCGACAGGTAGAGCCACTGGCCCGTGACGACGGTGGTCTTGTCGGCGATGACGGCGGCGAATCCCTCGGTGAGCGGGACCCACGGGCGTAGCAGGTAAGCCTTCAGCGGCTCGCCCCCGACCGAGGCGGTCGGAGTCGACAGATTGACCGCCTCGCCGGCCAGGCGGGCGCGCAGGAGAATCAGGAAGGGGGGGTGAGCGTCGCGAAAGAGGAGCCGCCAGGCCGCCGTGTCCACCAGGACCATGAGCGAGTAGGGGACGCAGAGCACGAGCAGCAAGCGCCAGCCGAGCGCGGTGACCGAGTCCCACACCGCGGCCGGGCCCACCTGGTAGATGAGATAGGCGACGACCCCGAGGCCGGCCACCATCAGCAGCGTGCGCAGCCGCCGGCCCATCACGAGCCCCCTCCCGCGCGGGAGCGGCGGATGCGGTCCACGCAGCCGATCCAGTATGCCTGCGAGCCGACGGCGACCACGACGGCCAGCGGAAGCAGCAGCAGCGGCGCCGTCCAGCGGAAGAGCACGAAGCCCAGCAGGAGCAGGTAGAAGAGGTCACGGTTGCCCATGTCCTTCAACGCACCGCCCACGGCTTCCCCGACCTCGATCTCGTGGGGCAGGATCCGGGCGAACCAGGCGCTCAAGGCCACACCCACTGCGGCCACGATGGCGATCGCGATCGCCACCGGCCCGCCCGCACTCAGCCCGATGCCGAAGACCACGCCGGCGTGGATGATGTTGTCGATGGCCCAGTCGAGGTGGGCGCCGAAGCGCGACTCCTGGAAGGTCAGCCGGGCGAGCTCGCCATCAGAATGATCGACGACGCAGGCGAGGGTGTAGAGGACCAGCCCCCAGACTGCGCTGACGGGGCTCGCGTCCCAGAAGCACCAGATCGAGCCGCATCCGATGAGGAAGCTCAGCAGGCTGACCTGGTTGGGCGTCACCGGCGTCCGCACGAGGGCCCGGGTGATCCAGTGCGAGCACCGGCGGTGAAGGAGGCGGTCGACTCCGCTGTCCGCGTCGATTCCAACTCGCCGGTAGAGGGCATTCTCGGCGCGGCGGAGCCCGGCCTCGTCCTTGACCGCCGCAAAGACGCCGGGCGCCTCGCGCGACTCCAGCCCGGCCTGGGCGATGTGGTGCGCGAGCTCCGGACCGAGTGGTCGGCAGGCCGCCGCGTCCTTCCAGAGACGCGCGGCCAGATTCGCCGGGGCCAGCACGACGGGTGCGCTGGCCGCGGCGGAACCGGACAGGGCGGCGCCCTGGGCCGGCGGCTCGGGAGTCAGCAGCGCGCGGAGCGAGACCGCATCGACCACGGCCGAGACGGGCACGAACAGCCACGGCTCTCCGTCCGCCGGCGGCGTGTCGGGCCGGTCGGGATCGAGCCAGCGGACCGCGGCGGCCAGGGCCGGCATGCGGCCCAGGGCCCGATCCACGGCCGTGTCGCGGAGCGCTTCGGGGATCACGACGAGGGTTGCGCCGGCGCGAAACGCCGACACCAAGGCGCGCACGGTGAGCGAGCGGCCGGCGACGCTCCGGGCGGCTAGCGAGCGGCCGGCGGGCTCGGGGAGGTAGAGCAGCGCCCGAGCCACATCAACGCCCGAGGCGCTCGATCTTGGGGAGGATCTCGGCTTCGGCGCGCCTGAGGTCCTCGACGAAGTCGACCTCGGTCCAGGGCAGGCCGGTGACGTCGACCCAGCCCACCGGGACCCGCGCGAGCAGCCGATGGAGCGCGTCCTCGTACTCGTTGGTGCCGCCGGTCTCGTGGATGGACTCGGCCAGCAGCCGAATGTACTCGGGCGCGTGAGCCGGGCTGCACTTGAAGAACCCGATGCCCTCGCCGATCACGTCCCATCGCTCGGGCACGAACTTCTTTCCCAGCGCGATGACGCGGTCGCCCACCGCGTAGAGCTTGACCTCCTCGCCGGTGTCGTTGAACCCGCGATCGAGGAGCAGCGCGCTGGGGGCGGGCGCGGCGATGAGCCGCTCGACGAACACGGTGGGGAACAGGACGTCGGCATCCATCACCAGGGTGCTGTCCTGCGTGAGCGTGTCACGGGCGCACCAGAGTGAGAGGATCGAGCCCTTCTGGTACTCCGGGTTCTCGACATAGGTGATGCGCATCGTACCGCGGCCGGTCCCGGCTTCGTGGCGGACCTGATCCTGGCAATGCCCGACCACGATCACGGCTTCGTCAACGCGGCATGCCGCGAGCGCGTCGAGCATCCGATCGAGGAGGGGGCGGCCGCCGACCGGCAGGAGGCACTTGTGCGTGTGCTCCGTCAGGGGAAGCAGCCGACGCGCGGCGCCGGCCGCCAGCAGGATGGCCTTCATGCGCGACGACCGAGCGTCGCGCGGAAGCGGTCGCGGATCTCCTCGGGTAGGTAGGGGATGCGTGGGACCGGCTGCTCCTCAGCCGTGACTCGCACCAGGACGAAGTGCGGGCCGTCCGAGGCCAGCGCGGCGGCCACGGTCCCGGTGATTTCGGAGATCTCCGTCACGGCCACGGCCGAGGTGTAGCCGGCCGCGAGCGCCAGGCGGTCCAGCCCCACGTGGCGCGAGGGCGAGAGCTGGTTGCCCGTGGAGCCATAGAGTCCGTTGTCGAACACGATATGGACCAGATTCCGCGGCCGGCCACGGCCCATGACCGGGCCGCCGCCGATCATCGGCAGGATACCCAGGTTCATCAGCAGATTGCCATCGCCATCGAAGACGACGGTCTTGCGGGTGGGTCGCGCCAGCGCGACCCCCAGCGCGATGGCCGAGGCCAGGCCCATCGAGCCGATCATGTAGAAGTTCTGCGGGCGGTCGTTCACCGCGAACGATTCCCGGCAGATGTAGCCGTTGGCATGGATCACGGGCTCGTCGCCGAGGGCGGCGAGCGCGGCCCGCAGCGCGTCCATCCTCGAGATCTTCGGCGGCTGGAAGACCTGAGCGGGCGGCGCGGAGGCCGCGGGCGCCGCGGCGGCGGGCTCCGCATGACCGCCGCCGGTCTCGACCACCCGGGGCGGAAGCAGCAGGGCGACAGGCTGGCTCAGCCGCTCGGACTCCGCTCGCGCCCAGGCGATGTCCTCGGCGGCGCTCTCGACCTGGAGCACCCGATGCGGGATGCCGATGAGCGCGAGGAGGCTCGGGGAGATCTCGCCCATGAGCAGGTGCTCGGGCGCGTCCTTGCCCTCGTAGCCGCGCCAGGTCACGAGCAGCAGCGCTGGCAGGCGGTACATCAGGGACAGCGACACCAAGGCGTTGAGGCTCGTGCCGAGTCCCGAGTTCTGCATGAGCGCCATGGGCGTGCGGCCGGCCAGCCAGGCGCCGGCCGCCAGCCCGACGGCCACGTCCTCGCGCACCGCCGGCACATACGGCAGCCGTGGATGGCCTTCGAGGGCGCCGATGACACCCTCGATGAGCGAGCAGGGCACGCCCGAGAAGAAGTCGTAGCCCTGGGCCTCAAGGAGGGCGACGAGCTCTTTGCCTGAGATCATGGCGCCCCGGCTACTCGCACGATCTGTCGAACCATTTCACCGCTCGCCTCGCCACGCTCCTCGCCTGCGGAATCGACCCAGCCCTCGCCTCGCGGCGAGCCGCTGCCGCTCAGCTCGAAATGCGGGCCCCGCCTCAGCTCGCACTACCGCTTGATCTCGGCCCATGCGCGCTGATAGTCCTCGAAGGTGTCGACTTCGAGCCAGCCCTTGTAGACATCCACGCAAGTCACCGGCTGTCCGCGAGTGACGAGCTCCTGCAAGAGATCGGTGAACGCGGCCTGCTCGAGGCTATCCGCCTCGTGGAAGCGTCCCGCCGCCGCGGCGCGCCGCTGCCGGTAGATGTCGCGCACGATCTGGGTGCCGCGCTCGGAGAACCGCGCGAGCCCGATGAACTCGCCGGTCGCCTCCTCGGGCCGGATGCGCTGGCCGATGGCCACGAGACTGTCTTCGCCCGCGGCCGGCAGCGCGCGAAGTCCGGCCGAGGGCGCGTTCTTCGTGATTACGAGGTCGAGCGGCTTGCCGAGGGGCTCGAGCCGGTCGCGCTGGTCCACCCACGCGCGATCCACGACGACGGCGCAGTCGGCTTCGGCCCGCAGGAGCTTCTCGAGTACGGCCTGCTCGAAGAGGATGTCCGAGTAGAGGAAGAGCAGGGGCCCGCTGAGCTCCGCCTCGGCGCTGAACAAGGAAGCCAGTTCCCCCGTCTCGTCGTAGCGGTCGTTGTCGTAGAAGCGGACGCCGGGCGCGGTGACGACCTCCTTCTTGTAGCCGCGGACGACCACGATGTCGTGGACGCCGCAGGCGCGGAGGGTCTCGATCTGGCGCTCCAGGATGGTGCGGCCCTTGATGTCCAGCATGCACTTGGGCCGGTCCTCGGTCAGGGGCAGCAGCGACTTGCCCGAGCCCGCGGCGATGATGACCGCCTTGGCTTGACCACCGGCCGCCGGCAGGTACTCCTCTTCGATGGCCTTGAACTCGTCCACACCCACGTGGCGGTAGATCTCCTCGAGCGGGACGATGTGCGGGTCCAGGGCGTCGAGCCGCCGCTCCCGCGCCAGCGTCGCGAGCGTCGCCTGCATGCCCTGGACAGCGCCGCGCAGGACCTGGTTGGCCCAGATCACCATCTTGACGCCCGCCTGCTCGAGCTCCTCGAAGGTGACCGAGGGGTACAGCGTCGGCACGACGACCACCGGCGTGGGCCGGTCCCAGAGCCGCATGAACTCGCGAATCTCCGCGGACGTCTTCGACTTGGAATGCATCAGGATCATGTCCGCGCCCGCCTCAGCGTAGGCGTGGGCCCGGCGCAGCGCTTCCTTCATTCCCCAGCCGGCGATGAGGGCCTCCACGCGGGCGATGAGCAGGAAATCCGGATTCTGCCGCGTTGCGACGGCGGCGCGGATCTTGCCCGCGAACTCCTCGACGGACAGCAGCTCGCGCTTCATGCCTGGGTAGAGGCTGCACTTCTTCGGAAAGACGGTGTCCTCCATGCAGATGCCGGCGATCCCGGCCCGCTCGTACTCCTCCACCGTCCGCACGACGTTGACGACATTGCCATAGCCGTTGTCCACATCGGCGATGACGGGAGCCGCGACGGCGTCATTGATGTACTTGGCCGCTTCCAGATTCTCGGTCATGGTCAGCAGATTCACGTCAGGAACCGCGCGCTGGGCGGCGGAGACGGCGAAGCTGGACGACCAGATGACGGGGAAGCCGGCGGCCTCGATCAGCTTGGCCGAGAGGGCGTCGTGGGCGCCGACCATGGGCACGAGGCCCGGCCGGCGGAGAATGGCGCGAAGCGATGCAGCCTTGGTCATTGCGGACTCCTTATAAGCCGCGGGGGAAGCGGGCGCGCCCGCTTCCCCCGGCGGCGGTTCTCTCGGGCTCCCGGGAAAACCGGGGGGCCTAGTTCTTGGTCTGTGTCGCCTTCTTGCGCTGGGCCGCATCCTCGGCCAGCAGCTCGTCCTGCTTGGTCTTGAGCTTGTTGACCAGCTCAGTGTACGACGACGTCTGGATGATCTTGTTGAACTGCGTCCGATAGTTCGACACCAGGCTCACACCCTCGATGTTGACGTCATAGATCATCCACCGCTCGCTCCGCCTGAGCATCTTGTAGTCCACCGGGACCTCGGTCCCGTTCTTCGTGATGATCTTGGTGCCCACCGTCGCGAAGTCACCGTCGACCCGCTCGCTCGTGTAGAGGATCTTCTCGCCGCCGTACAGCTCGATCTTCGAGATGTACGAGCGCTCGAGCAGATCACCGAAGAGCCCGACGAACTCCGTGCGCTGGGGATCGGACAGCGGCTGCCAGTGGCGTGCCATCGACCGGCGCGCGATTTCGGTGAAGTCGAAGATATCGTTGGCGATCTTCCGCACGGCCTGCCGCCGGTCGATCACCTTGCCCTCGCCCTTCAGGCTCGGATCTTCCAGCGTCCTGATGACGCGGTCGATTGCGCCTTTGAGCTGGTCGGTGGGCAGGCCGGCCCAGGCCGCTCCCGTCAGCGCCATCGTCAGCAGACACGCCACAGCCACCATCCATCCGCGAGCACGAGTCATCAGAGCCTCCACGCAGCGCCTCCCTTCTAGACTTTGCCGAAGATATATTTGGATAGCAACTCCTCGAAGTCCACCGGTGGCTCGACCTCCCGGATCTTGCCGTTGGGCGGAATGATCTTCTCGGACCCCCCCGGATTGATCCGGATGTACTTCTCGCCGATCAGGCCCTTGGTCTTGATGGAGGCGATCGAATCCTCCTGCAGCTTGACCCCGGGCCGCATGGCGATGAAGACGCGCGCCTGGTAGTCGGCGAGCGCGATCTTACTCACCCGCCCGACCTCGACACCCGCGATCTCCACGGAGGAGCCCTCCTTGAGCCCTCCGATGGAGGGAAAGTCCGCGGTGACCACGTAACCGCCGGTGCCCCAGATTTCAACCTTGCCGAGTCTAACGGAAAGCCAGCCCAATGCCAAGATACCGATCAGCACGAACACGCCGACGGCCAGGTCCACGTACGAGCGCTTCATGGCCTATTCTCCATCATTTCGACCTCTCCGCGGATGAAATGCTGGACCATCGGGTTGGTCGAGGCCTGAACCGCCTCGGCCGGGCCGGATTCCACGATCACGCCCTCGTGCAGCACCGCGATCCGGCTGGCCACGGTGAAGATTTCCGGGATCTCATGGCTCACGATGACGGCGGTGAAATGGAGCTTCTGGTGAAGCTCCCCGATCAGATGATGCATGGTATTGACGAGGATCGGGTCCAGGCCGGTCGTCGGCTCGTCGAAGAAGACGGTCTCGGGATCGGTCACCAGCGCCCGGGCGATGGCGACGCGCTTGCGCATACCCCCCGAGATCTCGGCCGGGTTCTTGTGTCCCATCTCGGCCAGTCCGACCTGGGCGAGCTTCTCCTCGACCCGCTCCCGGATCTCGGCGTGGCTCAGCCGGGTTTTCTCCCGCAGGGGGAAGGCCACATTGTCGAACACCGACATCGAGTCGAACAGAGCCCCGCCCTGGAAGACGACCCCGAAGCGGCGCCGGACCGGCTCGAGCGCCGCGCCCCGCAGATGCGTGATGTCGGTCCCGTCCACGATGATCCGGCCCTTGTCGGCGTGCAGGAGCCCCAGCAGGTGCTTGAGCAGGACGGTCTTGCCGCCGCCGCTCCGGCCGATGATGGCCATGATCTCGCCGGAGGCGACCTCCAGGTTGACACCGCACAGGACCTCCTGGCGGCCGAAGCGCTTGTGCAGGTTCTCGACCCGGATCACGGCAGCACCGAGCCCAGGAAGTAGTTGAAGACGAGGATCAGCACGCAGGAGAGCACGACCGCTTCCGTGGTGGCGCGCGCCACGCCCTCCGCGCCGTGTCCGCAGTGAAAGCCTTTGTAGGTGCAGACCCAGGGGACCAGGATGCCGAAGGCCAGCGACTTCCAGAATCCGACCATCACGTCCGTCATGTCGGCAAAGGACTGCATCTCGCCGAAGTAGGTTCCGGGCGAGAGCCCCAGCAGGTACACCGCCACGAGGTAGCCGCCGTAGATCCCCACCACGTCGAAGACCGCCGTCATCATCGGGAAGGTGATCACGCCCGCCACCATGGCCGGGACGACCAGATAGCGGATCGGGTTGAGTGCCATGACCTGGAGCGCGTCGATCTGCTCGGTGATCCGCATGATGCCGAGCTCGGCGGTCAGAGCCGAGCCCGCCAGGCCGGTGACGAAGACCGCGCTCAAGACCGGGCCCAGCTCGCGCACGAGGGCGAGGCCGACGCCAGGCCCGACGAAGGCCTCGGAGCCCACGCGGATCAGGGTGAGGTAGAGCTGCAGCCCGAGCGCCATACCGGTGAAGCCGCCGGTCAGGATCACGATGGTCAGCGAGCGGAAGCCGATGAAATGGATGCGGTCCAGCAGGCGGCCGACCTTGAATGGCGGCACGAACGTGTAGGTGACGCCCTGGATCAGAAAGCGGCCGAACCGGCCCAGCGCCTCGACGACGTAGAGGACGAGGCGGCCCAGCGCCTCGATCGGGCGCACGGGGAGCGGGAAGGGAGGGGCGTCCGGACCGTTCACGAATCCGAACCCTGCCTCGTGCTCCGGTGCACGCCCAGCGCCCAGAGGGGGAAATACTTGGCGTAGAAGTGGTACTTGAGGTAGAAGACGCGCGGGAAACCGGTGCCGTTCCAGAGCGGATCCTCCCAGGAGCCGTTCTCGCCCTGGCTCTCGATCAGGTACCGGATGCCCCGCTCGATCTGCGGCCCCTCGGTCTGTCCTGCCGCGAACAGCGCCAGCAGCGCCCAGGCCGTCTGGCTCGGGATGGACTCGCCGCGGCCGGCCAGTCGCGGCTCATCATAGGACGCCAGTGTCTCTCCCCAGCCGCCGTCCGCGTTCTGCCGCGAGAGCAGCCAGGTCACCGCGCGCCGCACGTACGGCCGCGAGCGGTCCTCACCGATGGCCGCGAGCCCCCGCAGCACCGACCACGTGCCGTAGATGTAGTTCACGCCCCAGCGCCCGTACCAGGAGCCGTCCGCGGCCTGAGTGCGGCGAACGAAGGAGAGCGCGCGGCGCGCCGCCGGATGATCCGCGCTGAAGCCCAGCGTGCCCAGCAGCTCGAGCCCGCGTCCGGTGAGGTCCTCGGTGGAAGGATCGAGCAGGGCGCCGTGGTCCGCGAAGGGGATAGTGTTGAAGATGAGCCGGTTGTTGTCGGTGTCAAACGAGCCCCACCCGCCGTCGGAGCCCTGCATGCCCAGAAACCACGCCAGTCCACGCTCGATACAGCGCTCCCGGCGCTCGGTGTCGACGCCGACGACCTTCTCGAGCGCGATCATCGCCATGCCCGAATCGTCGAGATCGGGATAGAAGTCGTTGTGATACTGGAACGGCCATCCCCCGGGCGGCACGTCCGGACGCTTGGCCTGCCAGTCTCCCGGCACCGTGATCTGCTCGCTCATCAGCCACTCAGCCGCGCGGCGGAGCTGCGGATGATCGGCGGGCAGGCCCGACTCGATCAGCGCGTTGACGGCCAGCGCGGTGTCCCATACGGGTGATACGCATGGCTGGTAATGCAGCGAGTGCGTGCTCTCCACGCCCAGCGCCTCGATCTCCTTGATCTGCCCTCGGATGAGCGGGTGATCGTCCGGATAGCCGAGCGTCCGCAGCGCCAGCACCGCGTTCGTCATGGCCGGGAAGATTCCGCCCAGCCCACCCGGCACGGCGAGCCGCTCTTCGAGCCAGCGCCGTGCCGCTTCCACGGCACGCGCGCGCAGCGGCCGGGGTCCGAGCCGCTCCCAGCCTTTGAGGCAATCGTCCACACCGATGAAGAAGTTCTTCCAGAGAAACGTCTTGGGCGAGAAGGGGCGCGGCACGCGGTGAAAGCGCAGGCTGGCGCGTTGGCGCGGCACCGGCCAGAGCTCGTCGAGGCGGCAGGACTCCGGCAGGCGCCGGACCGGCTTCTGGTCCATCAGGATCAACAGCGGGACGATGACGGTGCGAGACCAGTACGAGACTTCCAGCAGGTTGAAGTAGGACCAGCGCGGCAGCAGCATGATCTCCACCGGCATGGCCGGGATGCCGGACCAGTCGAACTCGCCGAAGAGCGCCAGCAGGATCTTGGTGAAGATGCTGGCTTCCACCGGGCCGCCCCGCTCCCGGATCAGCACGCGGGCCGCCGTCATCGCCGGGTCGTCCGGCGAGGCGCCCGCCACCTTCATGGCGAAGTACGCCTTGATCGTCGCCGAGAGATTGGATGGACCGCCCTCGTAGAGACTCCAGCCGCCGTCGGGAAGCTGCCCGGCCCGCAGGTACGTCACGATCTTGCGCTCTCGCTCCCGGTCCACCCGGTCGCTCAGGTGGCAGAAGAGCAGATACTCGCTGCTGATCGTGCTGTCGGCCTCGAGCTCTCCGACCCAGTGGCCGTCCGGGGCCTGGGAGGAGAGGAGGAACTGCTGGGCCCGCTCGATGGCGGAGTCGACGGCAACCTGAACAACCGCGGACGGGTTCATGAGCGTGGGTCGGACCTCGCCGAAAACATCGCTAGATAGTAGCATAGCAGGACCGACTGCCAGCCAGGTTGTTGAAAAGACGGCGAGACTTGAGTAACGTGGCTCGCCTATGGCCGGGACGCTTCGCCGGTGACTGACCCGCCGACCTTTCTCGCCCTGCTGTGGGGCACTCTCGCGCTGCGGCCCTATGTCTTCATCTTCCTCATCGTCTTCCTCGTGGCCGGCGCCCGGGACCTGGGCCCCGCGCGGACAGTCGGGTTTCTTCTCTGGGGGTGGGCCGTCGCCTTCGCGAGCGAGTACGCCTCCACCCGCATCGGCGTCCCCTTCGGGCTGTATCACTACACGGGCTCCACCATGGGACGCGAGCTGTATCTGTCGAATGTCCCGCTCTTCGATTCGCTCTCGTTTCCGTTCCTGGCCTATGCGGCCTACTGCCTGGCGCGTCGGGCACTCGGCGCCGCCCGCGGCGCCCACGTCATCCTGCTGGCTGGGGCGATGATGATGCTGCTGGACATGGTGATCGATCCGCTGGCGGTGCGCGGGGCCCGCTGGTTTCTGGGGGAAATCTTCTACTACCCCGCCGGCGGCGTCTATTTCGGCGTGCCCTTGTCTAATTTCCTGGGATGGGCCCTGGTGGGGTGGGTGATCGTGGGCGGCTATGTCTGGGCCTCGGGAGTCGCGGCGGGTCCCGCCGGCCCGGGGATCGGGCTCTACTACGGGGTGCTGTGCTTCAACTTGATGATTACAATGTGGATCGGGGAATGGACCCTGGCGGGGGCGGGAATCCTCGTGCATGTCATTGGATTTCTGATAATGTGTGGGCTGAAGGGCGCCCGGCCGCTGCCGCCGGCCGGCGGGTCGCCTGCCAGTCGCAACGGAGCGGGAGCAGGGGGAACGGATTCGAGATGAGTGTGCCAGTGTCGCAAATGTTTACGGTTGCCTCCTACGTGATCCGGCAGAAGCTGACCGGCCGGAAGCGCTATCCGCTCGTCCTGATGCTGGAACCGCTGTTCCGCTGCAACCTGGCCTGCGCCGGCTGTGGCAAGATCCAATATCCTGCCCAGATCCTCAAGAAGCACCTGACGGTGGAGCAGTGCCTCCAGGCGGTGGACGAGTGTGGCGCGCCCGTGGTGAGCATCCCGGGCGGCGAGCCGCTGATGTACCCCCAGATCGGCGAGCTGGTGGCCGAGCTGGTGAAGCGGAAGAAGTACATCTACCTCTGCACCAACGCCATCCTGCTCAAGGAGAAGCTTCACCTCTTCGCGCCGTCGAAGTATCTCTCCTTTAGCATCCACATGGACGGTCTGCGGGAGGACCACGACGAGGCGGTGTGTCGCGAGGGCGTCTACGACCAGGCCGTCGAGGGGATCAAGGCGGCGCTGGCGCGAGGCTTCCGAGTGACGACGAACACCACCCTCTTCGACGGCGCCTCCCCGCTGCGCATGCGGGAATTCTTCGACGAGATGATGGCCCTCGGCGTGGAAGGCATGATGCTCTCGCCCGGCTACAGCTACTCCAAGGCGCCCGACCAGGAGCACTTCCTCCGCCGGGCCAAGACCAATCAGCTCTTCAACGACATGCTGTCGAATCCCAAGCGGCAGTGGACGTTCAACCAGTCGCCGCTGTTCCTCCGCTTCCTGATGGGCAAGAAGGACTACGAATGCACGCCGTGGGGGAACCCCACGTACAACATGTTCGGCTGGCAGCGACCCTGCTATCTCCTCCAGGAAGGCTACGCCGCGAGCTTCAAGGAGCTCATGGAGACCACGCCCTGGGAGCACTACGGGCGCAAGAGCGGCAACGAGAAGTGCCGCGATTGCATGGTTCACTGCGGCTACGAGGCCACGGCGGTCGACGATACGTTCGGCTCGCTCCGCGCGTTCGGGGAGACGGTCGCCGCCACATTGACGGGCAAACTCTGATCGATCATGACCCTTGAGGGGTGGATCCCGGACATCGGTGAGTACCTGACCCTCGCCGAGGTCGTCGAGTTCGCCTTCGACTATCGGGGCAACACCACCGTGGTCAAGACCGACGGCACCGAGCTCGTCGGCTACGTCTTCAACCGGAACGCCCTGGTGCCCGAGCCCTTCATTCAGATGTTCGACGAGAAGGGCGACGGACCCGTTACGATTCCCTACGCCGAGATCTCGAACATCAAGTTCACCGGGAAGGACACGGCGGCGGGGAACAGCTGGAAAGCCTGGGTGGAGCGCCGGGAGCTGGAAAAGGCCGAGCTGGGCGCGCGGCCCGCCGGCGGGCAGAGTGAGCGGAATCCTCATTCTCACCGCGGTTGAGCTCGAAGCCCGCACGCTGGCCCGCGAGCTCGAGTTCCCCCTCTTGCCGTCCCTTCCATTTCCCGCCTTCGGCCGCGACGGCGTGCTGGTGGCCCCGGTGGGTCTGCGTGCCAGCCTGTTGGACGCCCGCTGGTCGCATCTCGCCGACGGTCCAGAGCGCCGCCTGATCATCTCCGCAGGCACCTGCGGTGGGCTGGATCCCCGGCTCCGCCCGGGTGACCTCGTCATCCCCGAGAGTGTGCTGTCGCCGAGCGGCGAGCTCTACAATGTCACGCCCTCGCAGCACCGCCGCGCTCTAGGGGCGGCCGCCACGCGGGTGCGCGGCGCGACGCGGAGCGGTCTGCTGATCACGACGCGCGATGTCGTCGGCACACCGGACGCCAAGGCTGAGCTGCACGCCCGAACCGGAGCCCTCGCCGCCGACCTGGAGTCGGCTGTCATCCTCGCGCGTGCCGCCGCGACGGGGTGCATCTCACTGGTCGTGCGGGGCGTCTCGGACGGCGCGGCGGAGAGCCTGCCGGCCGAGCTGATCGGGCTCGTCACCCCAGAGGGGAAACTGCGGTCGGCGCGGGCCCTCGCGCTGATGGCCTCGCGCCCGACGGTCCTGCCGCGCGCGCTGGCACTGAAGCACTCCACGCGCAAGGCGCTCCGGGCTGTCGCGTCGCTCCTCGCCGCTCTCATCGGCTAGGCGCCTGCTGTGGACGTCCTGGTCACCGGCGGTACCGGCTTTGTCGGCGCCAATCTGGTCCGCGAACTGCTGGCCGATGGCCACACGGTCCGTGTGTTGGCCCGCCCCGGAAACGACCGCCGAGCGCTCGACGGCTGCCGTGTCGAGATCGTCGAGGGTGGTCTGCTCGACGCCGCAGCGGTCAAGGCCGCCGTGGGCGGAGCGCGGCGGGTGTTTCACGTCGCCGCCGACTATCGCCTCTGGGCGCCCGACCCCGCCGAGCTCTATCGGACGAACGTGGACGGCACGCGCGCCGTGCTGTCCGCGGCCGCGGAGGCCGGCGCGGAGCGGATCGTTTACACCTCGACCGTCGGCGCTATCGGTATTCCCAAAGACGGCGCACCTGGAGACGAGCGGACGCCAGTATCCCTCGCCGACATGGTGGGAGCGTACAAGGCCTCGAAGTTCCTGGCCGAGCGCGTGGCCGACGAGCTCGCGGCGAGCGGGGCGCCCGTCGTCACGGTCAATCCCTCGGCGCCGGTCGGGCCGTGGGACATCAAGCCTACGCCCACGGGGCAGATGATCGTGGACTTCCTCCGGGGCAAGATGGTCGGCTCCATCGACACCGGCCTCAACGTCGTCGATGTGCGGGACGTGGCCCGTGGGCACATCCTGGCCGCGGACCGCGGCCGCGTGAGCGAGCACTACATCCTGGGCCACCGGAACCTCTCGCTGCTCGAGATCTTCCGCCTGCTGGCCGACATCACGGGAATCCCCGCGCCCCGCTTCCGTGTGCCGTATGCCGTCGCCTGGCTCGCGGCGGCGGGGATGGAGGGTGTCGCGCGGATCACCGGTCGCCCACCCCAGGTACCGCTCACGGCGGTGCGCATGGCGCGCAAGCGGATGTACTTCAGCACAGCCAAGGCGGTGGCCGAGCTCGGGCTGCCCCAGACGCCGGTGGAGCAGGCGCTGCGGGACGCCGTAGACTGGTTCGTCGAGCGCGGCTATGCACCGAGACCGGTGCGTCCCTCAGGCCGCGCGGCATGAACGCGGGTCAGTTCGTCTCGCGGCTCACGCGCCGCAGCCGATCCAATTTCTTCTACGCGTTTCTCTGTCTGCCCCGGCCCCAGCGCGAGGCGATCTATGCCGTCTACGCGTTCTGCCGCATCGTGGACGATGCGGTGGACCTTGGCCAGAATCGCGAAGCTCAGCGCCTCGAGCTGGCCCGCTGGCGCGAAGAGATCGCGCGGGTCTATGGCGGCACGCCAGAGCATCCTGCCGCCCAGCGGCTGCAGCAGGCCCTGCGGCTCTTTCCGATTCCCCGCGCCGCGCTCGAGGAGATCATCGCCGGCGTCGAGATGGACCTGGATCACACCACCTACGAGAGCTTCGAGAGCCTCTATCCCTACTGCTATCGCGTGGCTTCCGCCGTCGGCCTCTGCTGCATCGAGATCTTCGGGTATTCCGACCTGCGTGCCCGCGAGTACGCGGTCAACCTCGGCATCGCCCTGCAGCTGACCAACATCCTCCGCGACGTTCAGGCCGATGCGCGGGCGGGGCACGTCTATCTGCCCCAAGAGGACCTGCGGCGCTTCGGCGTGACCGCGGAGGACCTGGCGGCGGGGCGGTATACCCCAGAGTTTGTGGCGCTGATGGGCTTCGAGGCGGCGCGCGCGCGCGAATACTACGGGCGGGCCTGGGCCGCGCTGCCGGTCGGTGACCGACACCGTCTCTTTGCGGCCGAGATCATGGGCCACACGTACTTCTCGCTGCTGCGCGCCATGGAGAAGCGCCGCTTTCAGGTCTTCGGCGAGCGCGTCGCGCTGCCGGCGCACCGCAAGGTCGCCATCGCGATCCGCTGCTGGGCCAAGGCGCGCTGGGGCGAGCGTCAGGAGGCCCGGGCCCGGTGAACTGCCACCCGCTGCTCGTGAATGGGGGAGTGCGGGGGCCATTTCTGGGCCCCCGCAGATGGATGATGGACGGGCTCGGTCGGCTCGCGCGATGCCAGGCACGGTGCGGGGGCCATGTCGAGGCCCCCGGGAGGACGGAGACGACGCCCGGATGGGTCGCCGAGGGATGAGAGCCGCTGCGCGCCCGCCGAGGGCGCGCCGGCGCGAATGGGGGGAGTGCGGGGGCCATGTCGAGGCTCCCGCAGACAAATG
>DASSSH010000166.1:0-3609 GCA_035708525.1 Candidatus Methylomirabilota bacterium | reverse complement strand
CGCGGACGATCTCCTCCGGGTCGCCGATGGCCACCACGTTCTGCTCGACCAGAGTCTCGAAGGGGCGCTGGACGGCATTGAGCCGCGTCCGCACGTAGCGGTCCATGTACTCGCGCGCGTCGGCCCGCGCCTGGGCCGTGGTCTCGGCGCAGTGGCAGTGAAAGCCAAAGGGCACCGAGGCGTCCTCGCGGCGCCCTCCTGCCGTGACGAACGCGTCCGTGTACGCGGCGACGCCGGCCCTCATCTCTTCGAGAGTCTCGGCCGAGGCGTAGGGGATGAGCATGACGGGGAAGCCCCGGGCCCCGACGTGCACGGCCCCGTCGGCGCGGAGCGTGGCGATCCAGATCGGCGGCCGCGGCTTCTGGACCGGCAGCGCGTTGATCTGGACGTCGTTGACCTGGTAGTGCTTGCCGCGGTGGGTGACGCGCTCGCCGGCGAGCGCCCGGCAGAGGATATCCAGCGCCTCGTTGAAGCGCTCGCGCTTCTCCTCCGGGTCCAGGTTGAAGCCCGCGTACTCGTGCTTGAGATAGCCCGAGCCCACGCCGAGGTTGAGCCGCCCGCCCGAGAGGATGTCCACCATGGCGTAGTCCTCGGCGGTGCGGAGCGGGTTGTCGAAGGGCAGGACCACCACGGCCGAGCCCAGGCGAATGCGGTGCGTCCGCTGGGCCGCCGCGGCCATCCAGACCGGCGGACGGGGGATGGCGCCGTACTCGTGGAAGTGGTGCTCGGCCACCCAGAACGACTCGTACCCGAGCTCGTCGGCCGCGACCGCCTGCTCCAGGAGCTCGGCGTAGAAGTCGGCCGACGTCCGCTTGAGCTCCTTGGGGTAGTGGTCGACCACCGAGAAGATGCCGAACTTCACTGCCGGCTCCCCTCCCCCTCTGAGCCGGCCGGGCGGAGCTTGTCACGCGCGTCGGCGAGCCGCTCGGCGAGCGACTGCACCTCGCTGAGCCGCGTCGGGCTGTGCTGGAAGCGCGGATCCGTCACGTAGGCCCCCCACGACGCCATGTAGTCGGGGCGCGAGAGCCCCAACGCGAACTCGGAGATCTGGGCGGGATTGGCGAAGTCCGCCATGATCCCGACCTCCTCGAACCGCTCGGGGCGCTTGTCGTCGAGGAGCGCCTTGAGCGCCGGCGGGTGCGGGCCGTGGGGCAGGCCCACCGGGTGCACCGAGATCATCCCTTCCGTGAAGACACCGCCCCGGCTGAAGAACTGGCCCGAGTGGTAGCCGATGGTCTCGCAGTAGTCGAGGTTCTTGTGGAAGAACGGCAGCCAGAGGCCTTCCTTCTCCGCCGAGCGGACGGTGAAGACGCAGAGGTAACAGCCCGGTAGGACGAACACCGTGTGCCCCGACGGCGGCACGTGGGAGCGGTCGGCGACCAGCGGCCGCACGTCCTCCACCGCGAACTTGTACGGCAGGTAGTCCCCCCGCCAGCCGATCACGTCGAAGGGGTGAGTCGCGTGCACTCGGCGCGTGTAGGCCTCGCCCACCTTGGAGACGATCTCGAAGCGCCCCGCCTCGTTGCGCGTCTCGAGCGAGCGCGGGAACTTGTAGTCACTCCGGCTGTGGGTGAGGAAGCGGCCCGTGGTGGGCGCCTCGGACTTCTCCGGGTCGCCCGCGACGCTCTCGTACACCCAGTAGTACTGCGGCCCGGCGCCGAGCTCGAAGCGATGGGTGACGCCCTTGGGGACGATGAGGAAGTCGCCCCGGCGGTAGCCGATGGGCCCGAAGGTGGTCTCGAGCGTGCCCGCGCCTTGGTGGATGAAGTAGACGAGCGTGGCCGAGTGATGCTCGAAGAAGTACTCCATGGGCGCCTGGGGCGCGGTGACGCTCATGGCCACCGTGGCATTGGCCACGAGGCGCGCCATGCCCCGGTAGACGTCCCGCGGCGCGTCGGGCGCCATCACGCCGAGCGCGTGGTGGATGCCGCCCACGGGGCGGAGCGGCGAGTCCCAGTGGGGGGCCCACGCGCGCCCGTCGAGCACGCGGGTCTCCTCGGGGAGCCAGTTGTTCGGCGGGTAGAGGTGGTAGGTGTGGGTGACCTTGCCCGCGAAGCCGCCGCGCCCGTGCTCCTGCTCGTAGACGTGACGCAGCAGCGGGCCCGCGTGGGGGGCTCGGGGGACGATCCCCATCTCGGGAAGGCCGCTGAAGTACTCGTATTTCTCCATGACCAGCCTCCTGGCCCATCGAGCTGCTCTGCCTCAGGGCGCCCCAGAATCCACTCGCGGCCGACCGCCCCAGGGGGAGCCCATTCTAGCCGATTCGGGCGGCCCGGCTCATGGTCACGGGCCCTGCCAAGTTTCCTCTTGACTACCTAGAATACTTAGTTATACATTCATTGTTAACCAAGGAGGCTCTCAATGCCGGCGGTGAGAGGGAAGTCCGTCAAGGTGGCCGACGAGGTCTGGGTTGCCACAGCCCTTCTTCATCGGGAGCACCCAGAGCGGCCCGCCTTCACTGCGCAGGAGATCACCGAGCGGGCACGGAAGGAAGGGTTGCATGGGCACATGCGGCCGGGCGTCTACATCCACGCCGCCCAGCACTGTGTGGCGAACAAACCGCCGAACCCGGGGCGGTATCGGATGCTCTACGCTAGCGGCAAGCTGCGTCGGCTCTTTCGGCCTGGAGACCCGTATGACCGAGCGCGCGAGGGCGCGAAGACCATTCCGGATCGCGAAGACCTCCCGCGCGAATACCACCATCTGCTCGATTGGTACTTCGCGGAGTACGCACCGCGGAGACCTGAAGACAAGATGACCGACCCGATCCTGGCACTGCGCGGCACAGGGAAGGAGCTCTGGTCAGGCGAGGATCCGGATCGCTATGTCCGCCGGCTGCGCGAGGGCTGGGCATGAGCCGGGTCTTCTGGGACACGAATCTGTTTATCTACCTGATCGAGGGGTCCGGGGAGCGGGCCGAGGGCGTCGCACGCCTCCGCCAGCGCATGATGGCGCGCGGAGACCAGCTCTACACGTCCACGCTGACCCTCGGAGAAGTACTGGTCAAGCCTGCAGAGAGCAAGAACGAGACCCTGCGCCAACAGTACGAGCAGGCAATCGCGGCCGGAGCGGTCTTGATTCCCTTCGACCAGCCAGCCGCACGCCTCTATTCGTCGATCCGCCGGGACCGTACCATCCGTCCCCCGGATGCCATTCAGCTCGCCTGTGCGGCCCAGGCACGAGTAGATCTGTTCATTACCAACGACGACCGTCTGAGTGATAAGGTCGTCCCAGGCATCAACTTCGTCGCGTCGCTCGAGAAGACCTTTCTATAATCGCCGCCCGCCAGCCCCCGACCACCCGGCTGCGCCGGGCCGGTCGCCCGGCGCTATGCGCGAGCATGGGCCCCGGCCAGCTCCTTGACGATCTCGCCCACGAAGGACCTGGCGTCGCCGAACAGCATCATGGTCTTGTCCATGTAGTAGAGCTCGTTGTCGATGCCGGCGAAGCCGGGGTTCATGCTCCGCTTGATGACCATGACGGTCCTGGCCTTGTCCACGTCGAGGATCGGCATCCCGTAGATCGGGCTCGCCCTGTTGCTGCGCGCGTCGGGGTTGGTGACGTCGTTGGCGCCGATTACGAGCGCCACGTCGGTGCGCTCGAACTCCG
>DASSSH010000165.1:0-6277 GCA_035708525.1 Candidatus Methylomirabilota bacterium | reverse complement strand
GTCCCGCACCGCCACCCCACTGTACTTCGTGTGCAACACCTTCGTGATCGCCGAGGTCAGCGTCGTCTTGCCGTGATCGATGTGCCCAATCGTCCCCACGTTCACGTGCGGCTTCGACCGATCAAATTTCACCTTGGCCATGATCTGTTCTCCTGTGACGGGCTAGCGGGAACCACTGCGGGAGGGGCCTTCGCCGCGGCTCTTCGCCATGATCTCCTCGGCGAGGTTCCGGGGCACCTCCTCGTAGCGAGCGAACTGCATCGTATAGGTCGCCCGCCCCTGGGTCATGGAGCGGACGTCGGTTGCGTAGCCGAACATCTGGCCCAGCGGGACATGGGCGCGGATGACCTGGGCCCCGCTGCGGACCTCCTGGTGGGCGATCCGACCGCGGCGGCTGTTGAGGTCGCCGATCACGGCGCCCTGGTACTCCGGCGGCGTCACCACTTCCACGTCCATCACGGGCTCGAGCAGCACCGGCTTCGCCCTGCGGCAGGCCCCCTTGAAGCCCATGGAGGCGGCGATCTTGAACGCCATCTCGCTGGAGTCCACCTCGTGGTAGCTGCCGTCGGTCAGCGCCACCTTGATATCGACGACCGGATAGCCGGCGAGCACGCCGGTCTCGGCCGCTTCTTTCACGCCTTTTTCCACGGCCGGGACGAACTCGCGCGGGATCGCCGGGCCCTTGAGCTTGTTCTCGAACACGACTCCAGAGCCGGTGTCGCCCGGCTCCACCTCGAGCCACACGTCGCCGTACTGGCCCCGGCCCCCGGTCTGCCGGACGAACCGCCCCTGCGCCTCCGCCTTCTGGCGGATGGTCTCGCGGTAGGCGACCTGGGGCTTGCCCACGTTGGCCTCGACCTTGAACTCCCGCAGCAGGCGGTCGACGATGATCTCCAGGTGCAGCTCGCCCATGCCGTGGATCAGCGTCTGGTTGGTCTCCGGATCCACGTTGACCTTGAAGGTCGGATCCTCGAGGGCCAGACGCGCCAGGGACAGCCCGAGCTTCTCCTCGTCGGCCTTGGTCTTGGGCTCGATCGCCACCGCGATGACCGGCGTCGGGAAGTCCATCGACTCGAGCACGACGGGCTTGCCGGGATCGCAGAGCGTGTCGCCCGTGCGCGTGTCCTTGAGCCCCACGACGGCGGCGATGTCACCCGCGGAGATCGACTCGATCTCCTCGCGCTTGTTGGCATGCATCCGGAGCAGCCGGCCGATGCGCTCCTTCTTCTCCCGCGTGGAGTTGTACACGCCGGTCCCGGAGCTGAGCGTCCCCGAGTACACGCGGACGAACACCAGCTGGCCCACGTGCATGTCGTTCATGATCTTGAAGGCCAGGGCCGAGAAGGGCGCCTTGGGGTCCGCCTCTCGCGTCTCGGCCGCCCCCGTATCCGGGTTGACGCCCTTGACCGGCGGGATATCCAGCGGCGAGGGCAGAAAGTCCACCACGCAGTCGAGCATGGGCTGCACACCCTTGTTCTTGAACGACGCGCCACAGATCACCGGGAAGAGCTTCATGGAGATCGTGCCCTTGCGGACCGCCGCCTTGATCTCCTCGGGGCTGATCTTCTCGCCGCCCAGGTACTTCTCCAGCAAGTGGTCGTCCACCTCGGCGAGCCCCTCGATCATCTTCTCGCGGTACTCGGCCACCTGATCCCGCATGTCAGCGGGAATCTCGAGCGTGCTGAAGTTCTGGCCGAGCGTCTCGTCGTCCTCCCAGACGTAGGCGACCTGCTCGATGAGGTTCACCATGCCGCGGAACTCGTCCTCGCGGCCGATGGGCACCTGGATGGCCACCGGGTGCGCGCCCAGACGCTCCTTGAGCATGGCGAGGCAGCGGTAGAAGTCGGCGCCGACGCGGTCCATCTTGTTGACGTAGACGATCCGCGGCACCCGGTACTTGTCGGCCTGCCGCCACACCGTCTCGGTCTGGGGCTCGACGCCCGACACGGCATCCAGAATGGCGATGGCCCCGTCCAGCACCCGGAGCGAGCGCTCCACCTCCATCGTGAAGTCCACGTGGCCCGGCGTATCGATGATGTTGATCCGGCAGTCCCGCCAGAAGCTCGTGGTCGCGGCCGAGGTGATGGTGATGCCGCGCTCCTGCTCCTGGACCATCCAGTCCATGGTCGCCGTCCCCTCGTGCACCTCGCCGATCTTGTAGGATCGGCCGGTGTAGTAGAGGACCCGCTCCGTGGTGGTGGTCTTCCCGGCATCGATGTGGGCCATGATGCCGATGTTCCGGGTCTTCTCCAGCGGGTACTGCCCTTCCACTGCTTTGTCCTTTCCTTGTGTGTGGCCAGCGCGACTCAAGAGAAGAGGGGGGCAGGTGGCACCCCCCTCTCGGGATCTCGGTGGCTACCAGCGGTAATGCGCGAACGCCTTGTTGGCCTCCGCCATCTTGTGAGTGTCTTCCCGCTTCTTGACCGCCGTTCCGCGGTTGTTGGCGGCGTCCAGCAGCTCGCCCGCCAGCTTCTCTGCCATGCTCTTTTCGGCGCGGCGCCGGGCCGCCCCGATCAGCCAGCGCATGCTGAGCGCGGTCCGGCGCTCCGGCCGCACCTCGACCGGGACCTGATACGTGGAGCCGCCCACCCGGCGTGACTTGACCTCGACCGCCGGCTTGCAGTTGTCCACCGCGCTCTTGAAGAGCTTGAGGGCCTCCTGCTTGGCCCGGTCTTCCATGGCGTTGAGGGCGTCGTACATGATCCGCTCGGCGGTGCTCTTCTTGCCGCCGTACATCATCATGTTGACGAACTTCGCCACCAGCCGGCTTCCGTACTTGGGGTCCGGCAGGATCTCGCGCCGCGCGGCGCCCGCCCTGCGCATTTAGGCCCCCCCGCCCTTGGGCTGCTTCGCCCCGTACTTGGACCGGCTCTGCATCCGTCCAGCCACGCCCGCGGTGTCGAGCGACCCGCGGATGATGTGGTAGCGGACGCCCGGCAGGTCCTTGACGCGACCGCCCCTGATCAGCACGATGGAATGCTCCTGCAGGTTGTGTCCGACCCCGGGGATGTAGGAGGTGATCTCGAAGCCGTTGGTCAGGCGCACCCGGGCGACCTTCCGCAGCGCCGAGTTGGGCTTCTTCGGCGTGACGGTATACACGCGGATGCACACGCCCCGCTTCTGCGGGCAGGCGGCCATCGCCGGTGTCTTGGACTTCTTCGGCACCGCCTGGCGGCCCTGCCTCACGAGCTGATTGATCGTCGGCACCGCTTCGAATCTCCTCCAGGCCCCCTGATTGGGGCCAAAACTCTGATTTTGTACCCTATTACCACCCGTTTGTCAAGGCGCTGACAGTGGGGACTTCATCCCGCCTGCGCCACCGTCCCGGTGTCCTCTTCCGCTCCCACGACCTCGCCCTCCACCGCGGCCGGGGCCGCCGGCTCGGGCGCAGGCTCCTCGCTGCCCTGGGCCAGCACCTCGACGCGCGTGTAGGTGCCGAGGCCGGTGCCCGCGGGGATGAGCCGGCCCACGATCACGTTCTCCTTGAGCCCCCGAAGGTCGTCCACCTTGCCGCTGATGGCGGCCTCGGTCAGCACCCGGGTCGTCTCCTGGAAGGAGGCGGCCGAGATGAAGCTGTCCGTCGAGAGCGAGGCCTTGGTGATGCCCAGCAGGACCGGCTGGGCGGTCGCCGGCGGCTTGCCGGCGGCGATGGCCTTCTCGTTCTCGTCCTGGAAGACGAACTTGTCCACCAGCTCGCCGACGACGAATTCCGTGCCGCCGACCTCCTCGATGCGCACGCGCCGCAGCATCTGGCGCACGATGATCTCGATGTGCTTGTCGTTGATGGTCACACCCTGCAGGCGATATACCTCCTGCACTTCGTTCACGAGATAGCGCTGGAGCTCGCGGTCGCCGAGGACGGCGAGGTAGTCGTGCGGATTCGGGGAACCGCCCATTAGCGCCTCACCCGCCTTGACCCGGTCGCCTTCGCGCACGGACACGTGCTTCCCGCTCGGGATGAGGTACTCCTTGGTCTCGCCGTCGTCGGCGCGAATCACGATCTTGCGCATGCCCTTGACGAAGCCGGCGAACTCGACCACGCCGTCGATCTCGGTGATGATGGCCTGCTCCCGCGGCTTGCGGGCCTCGAACAGCTCCGCGACGCGCGGCAGGCCGCCGGTGATGTCCTTGGTCTTCGTCGACTCCCGCGGGATCTTGGCGATGATGTCGCCCTGGTGCACTTCCGCGCCGTCGGTCACCAGCAGGTAGGCCCCTACCGGCAACATGTACCGGCCCCGGGTCTCCCCTAGCGCATCCACCGTCCCGGCTGCCTCGCTGCTGCCGACCGGGGCCTTGACCGACACCCGCGGCTGCAGCTTGCCCTCCTGGTCCTCGATGATGACCCGCTGGGCCAGACCGGTGACCTCGTCGATCTCCTCATGGATCGTCACGTCGTCGACGATGTCGCGGAACACGATGGTGCCGCTGACCTCGGTGAGGATCGGCGTCGTGAACGGGTCCCACTCGACGATGATGGTCCCCGGCTTGGGTACCCGGCTGCCATCCTTGAACTTGATCTTGGCGCCCGGCACCACGGGGTAGCGCTCCTTCTCGCGGCCCCGGTCGTCCTCGACGACGATCTCGCCGTTGCGGTTCAGCACGACGATGTCCCCGTCGCGGTTCACCACGGAGCGGATGTTGTGGTACTTCACGATGCCGGCGTTCTTGGCCTCGTGCTTGGAGGCCGCCACGACCTTGCTCGCGGTGCCGCCGATGTGGAACGTGCGCATCGTGAGCTGCGTGCCCGGCTCGCCGATCGATTGGGCCGCGATGATGCCCACCGCCTCGCCCAGCTCGGCCAGGTGCCCGGTCCCGAGGTTGCGGCCGTAGCACATCACGCAGATCCCCCGCTTCGACTCGCAGGTCAGCGCGGAGCGGATCCGCACCCGCTCCAGACCCGAGTCCTCGATCTTCTGCGCCAGCTCCTCGTTGATCTCGGTGTTCGCCTGCACGATGATCTCGCCGCTGTACGGATCGCGGATGTCGCCAGCGGCCACGCGACCCAGCACGCGGTCGCGCAGCGACTGGATGATGTCGCCACCCTCGATGAGCGGCTGCGCCTCGATGTACTTCACCGTGCCGCAGTCGTACTCGGAGACGATGACATCCTGGGCGACGTCGACCAGCCGCCGGGTGAGGTAGCCGGAGTCCGCGGTCTTCAGCGCGGTGTCGGCCAGGCCCTTGCGGGCGCCGTGGGTCGACGTGAAGTACTCCAGGACCGTGAGCCCCTCACGGAAGTTGGAGGTGATCGGCGTCTCGATGACTTCGCCCGAGGGCTTGGCCATCAGGCCGCGCATGCCCGCCAGCTGGCGGATCTGCTGCTTCGAGCCCCGGGCACCGGAGTCGGCCATCATGAAGATCGGGTTGAAATCGCCTTGCTCCGCGCGCGCCTCCATCTCCTTGAAGAGCTGGTCGGCGATCTGCTCCGTCACGTGCGCCCAGATGTCGACGACCTTGTTGTAGCGCTCCCCGTTGGTGATCACGCCGTCCTGATACTGCTGCTCGACCTCGTTCACCTGGGCGCGGGCCCGGTCGATGATCTCCGTCTTGGACGAGGGCACGTGCATGTCGACGATACCGATGCTCAGGCCGGACAGGGTGGCGTAGCGGAAGCCGATGTCCTTGAGCTCGTCGAGGAAGGCGACCGTCGTCTCGTTGCCGAGCCGGTTGTAACAGTCGGAGATCAATTGGCCGATCTCCTTCTTCTTCAGCTCGCGGTTCACGAACCGCAAGGGCTCCGGCACCACCTCGTTGAGCAGGGTCCGGCCCACGGTGGTCTCGATGATGCTGCCATTCCACCGCAGCCGGATGCGCGCCTGCAGGTCCACGTCCTCGTTGTCGTAGGCGATGCGCAGGTCTTCGGGGTCGGCGAACAGCCGGCCCTCACCCTTGGCGCCCGGACGCTCCTTGGTCATGTAGTAGATCCCGAAGACCATGTCCTGGGTCGGAACAGCCACCGGGGAGCCGTTGGAGGGCGACAGGATGTTGTTCGACGAGAGCATCAGCACCTGCGCCTCCATCTGCGCTTCCATGGAGAGAGGGACGTGCACGGCCATCTGGTCGCCGTCGAAGTCCGCGTTGAAGGCGGTACAGACCAGCGGGTGGATCTCGATGGCCTTGCCCTCGACCAGCAGCGGCTCGAACGCCTGGATGCCGAGACGATGCAGCGTCGGAGCGCGGTTCAGCAGCACCGGATGCTCCGCGATCACTTCCTCGAGGACGTCCCAGACCTCCTCGGTCATCGAGTCGACGTACTTCTTCGCCGCCTTGATGTTCT
>DASSSH010000164.1:0-5832 GCA_035708525.1 Candidatus Methylomirabilota bacterium | reverse complement strand
TCCCTGGAAGGGAGAGGGTCGGGGTGAGGGTGGCGCATCTCACCAGGCCCCTCACCGTCTGGCCCCTCACCCAACCCTCTCCCCAGAGGGGAGAGGGTTGGATTTAGCCGTCTGGCGCTGGGCGACGAGCAGGGTGTTGCGTAGCAGCATGGCGACCGTCATGGGCCCGACCCCGCCGGGGACGGGCGTGATGGCGCGGGCCTTGCGGCTTGCGGACTCGAAGTCCACGTCGCCCACGAGCTTGCCCGTCTCGAGGCGGTTGATCCCCACGTCGATCACGACCGCGCCCTCCTTGATCATGTCGCCCGTGACCATGCCCGCCTTGCCGGCGGCCACGCAGAGCTCGTCGGCGCGGCGACAGTGCTCGCCCAGGTCACGGGTGCGCGTGTGGCACATGGTGACGGTCGCGTGGCGGCCGCGCAGCAGCTGGGCCAGCGGCTTGCCCACGAGGCGGGAGCGGCCGACGACCACCGCCTCGGCGCCCTTGAGCTCGATGCCGTAGTGGTCGAGGATTTCGAGGCAACCGGCTGGCGTGCACGGCACCGTCGAGGGCTTGCCCGCGAGGAGATTGCCCAGGTTCATCGGGTGCAGCCCGTCCACGTCCTTCTCCGGCGCGATGGCGTTGACCGCCTCGTCCTCGTCCATGCCCGCGGGCAGCGGCAGCTGCAGCAGGGTGCCGTGAATCGACGGATCGGCGTTGATCTCCCGCAGCACGGCCAGCAGCTTCTCCCGCGAGCACCCCTCGGGGAAAAGGTAGTCACGCGAGGCGATGCCGGCTTCGTGGGCGGCGTTCCGTTTGTTCCGGACGTAGATCTTGGACGGGGCGAAATCGCCCACGAGGACGACGGCCAGCGTGGGCGTGACACCGGTCTTCTGGGTGAACGCGGAGACACCAGCCTTGACCTCGGCCAGCACCTTTGCGGCGACCGCCTTGCCGTCCAGGATCTGCACGGGTCGGCGGGTCAGGCGGGAAGCGGGACGCGCAAACGCTCGATGGACACCGCCCGGCCGGTCTCGGGATCGATGCGGATCACCGCGCCCTGCAGCGACGCCGGGCCCTTGGCCGGCTCGAAACGGTTCGGCATCTGGGTGAGAAACCGGCTGAGCGCGATCTCGGGATCCACTCCGATCACCGATTCCGTGGGCCCGGTCAGCCCGAGGTCCGTGATATAGGCGGTGCCCTTGGGCAGGAGCCGCTCGTCGGCGGTCTGCACGTGTCGATGGGTGCCGACCACGGCGCTCACCCGGCCGTCCAGGTACCAGCCCATGGCCTGCGACTCCGAGGTCGCCTCGGCGTGCATGTCCACGACGATCAGCGGCGTCTCGACGCGGAGTCGCTCGATCTCCTCGTCGGC
Organism: Candidatus Methylomirabilota bacterium; assembly: GCA_035708525.1. Taxonomy (GTDB): domain Bacteria; phylum Methylomirabilota; class Methylomirabilia; order Rokubacteriales; family CSP1-6; genus DASSSH01. Next base: position 4,477 of record DASSSH010000164.1, on the reverse strand, counting down.
CTTCCGGAAGGGGCAATCGAGGTCCGGCAAGAAGACCCGTCCCATCAGGTTCAGCACGGCGACCTTGTGGGGCCCGGCTTTGACCACGGCCGTTCCGACTCCCGGCGTGCCCGGCGGATAGTTGGCGGGACGCAGGAGCAGGTTCTCCTTGACGATGTACTCGATGATCTCCCGCTTGTCCCAGATGTGGTTGCCCGAGGTCATCACGTCCACGCCCTGATCGAGGAAGGCCTTCGCGATGGCTGGGGTGACGCCCGCGCCGGCGGCCGCGTTCTCCACGTTGACCACGGCCACGTCCACCTCGTGCTGCTTGCGGAGCTTGGGCAGGAGCGTCTGGACTGCCTTGCGGCCCGGCTCACCGAAGACGTCGCCCACGCAGAGAACGGTGATCGGCTTCGGCATTAGTTGACCCTGGGGGGGAGCGGCGCCGCTCCTCCCCCAGTCCCCCCCACCGCATTGATCCCGGGCGTCGAGAAGCCGACCAGCGACTGGAGGCTCATCATTTCGCGACCTCGACGGCGCGAGTCTCGCGGATGACGATGACCTTGATGTGGCCGGGGTACTGCATCTCGGCCTCGATGCGCTTGGTGATGTCCTTGGCCAGCTGGTGGGCGTCCAGGTCGGAGATCTGCTCGGCCTTGGTCATCACGCGCAGCTCACGGCCGGCCTGGATCGCGTAGCACATCTCCACGCCCTTGTAGGACATGGCGATCTCCTCCAGCTTCGCCAGCCGCTTGATGTAGCTCTCCAGCACGTCGCGGCGGGCGCCCGGCCGGGCCGCGGAGATGCCGTCGGCAGCCTCGACCAGCACAGCCTCGATGGTCTCTGGCTCCACGTTCTCGTGGCCGCAGAGCGCGGCGTTGATCACCTGCGGCGACTCGTTGTACTTGGTCAGCACCTGCAGCGAGAGCTCGGGGTGGCTCCCCTCCTGCTCGTGGGTGAGCGCCTTGCCGATGTCGTGGAGCAGTCCCATGCGCTTGGCCAGCTTGGTGTCGGCCTTGATCTCCGCCGCCATCATGCCGGCCAGCCAGGCGACCTCCTTGGAGTGCTGAAGGCAGTTCTGGCCGTACGAGGTGCGGAACTTCATCCGCCCGACGAGCTTGACCAGCTCGGGGTGGAGGCCGTGCACGCCCACCTCGAAGCAGGCCTTCTCGCCCTCTTCCTTCAGGTGCTGCTCCATCTCCTTCTTGACCTTCTCCACTACTTCCTCGATGCGCGCGGGATGGATGCGGCCGTCGGCGATGAGGCGCTGCAGCGCCAGCCGCGCGATCTCCCGGCGGTAGGGGTCGTAGGCGGAGATGAGAACGGCCTCGGGCGTGTCGTCGACGATGAGGTCGACGCCGGTGAAGCCCTCGAGCGCGCGAATGTTGCGCCCCTCGCGGCCGATGATCCGCCCCTTCATGTCGTCGGACGGCAGGTCCACGATGGACACGACCGTCTCCACCGTGTAATCGGGGGCGAGCCGCTGGATGGTCGTGGCCAGCACCTCCCTGGCCTTGACGGTGGCGGTCTCCTTGGCCTCTTCCTCGAGCCGCATGGCCAGCAGCTGCGCTTCCCGGCGGGCCTCGCCCTCCATCTGGGCCAGGAGCTGCCGCTTGGCCTCCTCGGCGGTCAGCCCCGCGATGACCTCGAGCTTGCGCCGCTGCTCGTCGAGGGCCGAGGCCAGCCGCGCTTCCTTTTCGGTCAGGCCCTGTTGCCGTTCTCCCAGGGCCCGCTCGCGTCCCTGCAGCTCGGACTCGCGACGGTCGAGCTGATCGAGCTTGCGGCCGATCTGCTCCTCCTCCTGGAGGACGCGGCGCTCGACCTCCTCGATCTCGCGCTGGCGCGCGCGGGTCTCGGCGTCCAGATCGGCCCGGACCTTGAGGGCCATCTCCTTGGCCTCGAGCTCGGCGGCGCGAATCTTGGACTCGGCCTCCCGGACCTTGGCCTCGACGTCGACACGGGCCTGCTCCACCGCCCGCTTGGCGTCGTCCAGGATGCGGGTGGAGCGGGTCTCGGCATCGCCGATGGTGCGCGCGATGGCAGCCTTGTGGGCGAGGTAACCGACCAGAACTCCCAGGACAGCGACGAGCGGCACGAGCAGGAGCAGCCAGCCCAGTCCGTTCATGGATCACTCCATCCCGGGCCTGGCCCGGGCGGATCACGTTCACTCAGGGGGACGCGCGGCAAGTGGCCGCGAATGTTGAGAAATTATAGGCTCGTGAGCGGGAAATGTCAACGAAGGGCTGAAGGGGACGGAGGGTCGCCGGAACGCTAGTGCCCCGCCTCTGCCGTGTGCCGACGGTGTTTCGAACCTGGTATCACCAGGTGGGCGCCAAAATGGAGGGCTTTAGGCTTCCCCTCCATGGGAGGGGCATGCGCACCACCCTCGTGAGCGGCGTCCTAACGTTTAACGAGGTTGAAACTTCCCCCCGGCATCACGTACAGCGCAGGGCACATCCTGTCTACCCCCACGGCCGGGGCCCCGTCAAGGAGATTTCTGGCGACGGTTACGGCTCAGGGACGACGGAATCGAGGAGCTGGCGCAGGGCGCCGAGCCGCGCGACGGCGTCCTTTTCCGCCGTGGCGCGCGCCTTGTCGGCGGCGGTGCGCTCCTGGTCGCCCTCGGCGCGCTCCTCGCGGGTCCGGAACAGCTCATCAGCGATGTAGAGTGCGGCCAGCGCCAGTACCTTGACGGGATCCTGGCCTGGGCTCGCCCCACCGATCTCGCGGGCCCGCTTCTCCACGTAGGCGGCCAGCTCGCGCACGTACTCGGGCGGCGCCTCGCTGCGGATGGTGTACTTCTGGCCGAGGATGTCGACTTCGACGCGGTGCTTTTCAGCCATGGCCGCTCTCCATCACCCCCTCACCCTGATCGCCCCTCGCCCTCATCGCCCCTCACCCCGACCCTCTCCCCAGAGGGGAGAGGGAGAATCATTCTCTCGGTCGCGCTTTCCTCTCCCCCGCCGAGGGGGAGAGGATCAAGGTGAGGGGGACTCTCACAATTCCAGCTTGTCCAGCTCCTTGAGGATCCCGTCCACCTGAGCCAGCACGTCCTTGCGCTCCTGTCTCAGCGCCTGCAGCTCGCTCCTCTCCCCCTCCGTCCCCGCGAGCCTGGCTTCCAGCTGGGTCACGCGCGCCTGGAGGGTCTCCCGCTCCCGGCGGAGCCGCGCGATCGCCTCCGCGGCGCGGCGCACCGATTTCTCCAGCGCGTCGAGCCGCTCCGCGAGCTGATCCTTGTCGGCCATCATCCCCCCCGGACCTCGGCCTTGAACCGCCGGGCCACTTCCTTGACGACCTTGGCGTGCAGGTCGTTGACCTCCTTGTCCGTGAGCGTGCGGTCCTCGGCCTGGAAGGTGAGGCTCCAGGCCAGGCTCCGCTTCCCTTTGCCCACCTGGCCGCCGGTGTAGACGTCGAAGAGCGTCAGCCGCCTCAGCAGCGGCAGCTTCATGGCGCGGATGGCGGCCTCGACTTCGCCCGCGGTCACGTCGCCCGGCACCACGATGGCCAGATCGCGCAGGACGGCCGGGAAGCGCGGCAGCGGCTGATAGCGCGGGGTCACGGCGGGCAGCAGCGTCAGCGCCGTGAGCGACAGCTCGGCGATGACGACGGGCGCCGGCAGATCGAAGAGCTCGCGCACCGGCCGCGCGACCTCGCCGAACCAGCCGACGGCGCGCGCGCCCACGGTGAGCCGGGCGCCGCGCCCGCGCTCGATGTAGCCCGGCCATTCCGCCGGTGCCCAGGGCGCCGTCTCCACTGTCGGCGCCCCAGCAGCCGCAAGGGCGGCCTCGGCCAATCCTTTGGCGTCGTAGAGATCCACGCGCTCGCGCGGGGCGAACCAGGCACGCCCCTGGCGGAGCCCGGTGAGCGCGAGCGCCGCCCAGAGCTCCTCGTGGGCCGGCCGGTCGCCGTCCTCGTCCCGGTGAGGCCCGAAGACGTGCCCGACCTCGAACACCTGCACGTCCGGCGTCTGGCGGTAAAGGTTGGTTGCCAGCACCTCGAGCAAGCCTGGGACCAGCGATGGCCGTAGCACCGACCGCTCGCGCGAGAGCGGGTTCTGGAGCGCGATGAGATCCTCCTCGCGCTGCCAACCCATGGCGCGCAGCCGGTCAGGATCGACGAAGGCGTAGGTGAGGCATTCGAAGAGGCCCGCGCCAGTGAGCGCCTGGCTGACGCTGCGGCTCAGGCGCATGGTCACCGGCCGCCGCACCGGCACGATCTCCCCGCTGCCCGCGAGGGTAAGCGGGATCTTGTCGTACCCCCAGATGCGGACGATCTCCTCGACCAGGTCGTCCTCCTGGGCGATATCGCGCCTGAAACTCGGAATGACCACCTGGAGATCGGCCGCCGAGTCATCGACGGCGAAGCCCAGCGCCTGGAGAATGCGGACCATCTCCTCGCGCGAGGGACCGATTCCGATGAGGCGCTCCACGCGCGCGGGGCGGAGGGATACGCGAGGGCGGGGGCGGGGCGACGGATACACGTCGATGATGCCGCG
>DASSSH010000163.1:0-8414 GCA_035708525.1 Candidatus Methylomirabilota bacterium | reverse complement strand
CGGGAGCCTCCGGTGACGAGAGCCGTCCGTCCTTTGAGCTGCATAGGCGTCCTCCTGGATGCGGTTGAGAGCGGGGTGGCTCGTGGAGGCGAAGTATAGCAGAGCCGTCTGGACGTCGCCTTGTGGCCCTTAACGCGGGGTGTTAGACTCCGGCCATGGCGTACGTGATCAAGCGATATTCCAATCGCAAGCTCTACGACACCCAGGAGAGTCGTTACGTCACCCTCGAGGAGCTCGAAGAGTTGATCCGGGCCGGCAAGGAGATCTCGGTCGTGGATGTGTCCACGGGCGAGGACCTGACGTCCGTCACCCTGGCCCAGATCATCCTGGAGAACGAGCGCAATCGCCGCGCCACGCTTCCCACGGCCTTCCTTCACCAGCTCATCAAGCACGGAGAGGCCTGGCAGGACTTCGTGCAGAAGTCGTTCAGGTCGAGCCTCGAGGGCTTGATGACGAGCCAGCGCGAAGTCGACCGCGTCTTTCGGGACTGGGCCGCGCGCTCGGGCTGGGCCCTTGCGCCTGGCGCTGAGAGCAAGGCCGAGAAGCGGAGCGAAACCTCCGAAGCGGATGCGCTGCGGGACGAGGTGACGACGCTGCGCGAGCAGCTGCGCGCGCTGGAAGAGCGGCTCGAGAAGAAGCGCGAGAAGTGAGACACGGGCCGGGGGAGGCCCCGGCCCGTGGGTCAGCCTGGGACGATTCGGTTAGGCGATGGGGGAGTAGATCGACTTCACCTTGCCCGCCAGCTGGGCAAAGGTGGCCTGGATCTCCTTGCCCGTCTGCTCGGCCGTCGCCTGAAGCCGCTCGGCGGAGCGAGTCATGGCCTGGGCGCTGCCCTCGAAGAGCTTGAAGGCCTTCTGGGTCGCCTCGACGGACTCCAGCACGCCCTTCTGGTAGAAGCTCAGCGGGTCCCTGGGGGCTTCCTGCAGCTCACCCTGACGCTGGATCAGATAGGACTGCCCGTCCTTGACCGCCTCGACGGCGGACGACTGCAGCTCGGCGTAGAGGCGGACCCCTTCTTTCGCCGTGCTCGCCGACAGGTCCACCAGCTCGCGGAGGATCTTCTGGTTGGCGTCGGCCCACAGCGAGAAGGCCTCCACGGCCTTGCCGGTGATCTGAGAAAAGAGCTCGTTGTACTGTGTGGTGTTCGTCATCGCCTTCACTCCTTTGGTTGATGCGGTTGCGTTGGGGCCATGAGTTCGGTCACCGAAGCGAGATTAACGCATCGCGGCAATGAGTGTCAAGAGTTTTATTGCGCCGCGTTACGAAGACCGTGATATAGGTTGGGACGCCTGCGACCGTGTCTATATAACTCCTTGGAAATAAAGGCTATGTCGCTGACTACCCTGGCGGAAGAGAGCCTCGAGAGATACGGGGAATTCGTCTCCCTGGCCTTCGAGGGGAGGCAGTACACGAACCTCGACCAGCACCGGGCCGCCTGCCGCGTGGCCAACTGCCTGCGCCGGCTGGGCGTCGAGCCGGGGGATCGAGTCCTGGTGATGCTGCCCAACTGCCCGGAGGTGACGCAGAGCTATGGCGGCATCCTCCGCTGCGGGGCGGTCATCGTGCCCGTCATCTTCCTGCTGGGCGACAAGGAGGTCGCCCACATCCTGGAGGACTCCCAGGCCAAGGTGGCGATCACCTCGAGCGACATGCTCTGGAAGCTGGAGCGACAGATCGGAACGCTGCCGTCGCTGCGGCATGTCCTCCTGGTGGACGGCGGCGGGGACGGCTCGACCCTGTCGTTCGCGGACGAGATCGCCCGCGAGCCCGACTCCGCTCCGGCCGCGGAGCGCCTGGATGATGATCTGGCCGTGATTCTCTATACCTCCGGCACCACCGGGGTACCCAAGGGAGTGGCGCTCTCGCATGCCAATCTGGAATCCAATGCGAGATCCGCGGCCTCCCTCTGGGAGCTGGGCCGCGAAGATTGGGCGGTCGCGGTGCTGCCGCTGTCCCACTCCTACGGACTCACGGTGATGAATGCGGGGCATCTGCTCGGCAGCCGGGCGGTTCTCCTGCGCTGGTTCAACCCGGAGCTCGTCCTCGAGACGATCCAGGCCTACAAGGCGGTCTCGATGTCGGGCGTGCCGACGATGTTCGTCTACCTGCTCAACTACCCGGAGGCGGAGCGCTTCGACACGTCCTCGATGCGGGCCTGGGGCTCCGGCGCCGCGCCGCTACCGGTGGAGATCGTGGAGCCGTTCGAGAAGAAGTTCGGCGGCAAGCTGCTCGAAGGCTATGGCCTCACCGAGGCCTCGCCGGTCGTCTCCGCCCATCGCCTGTCGGGTGAGCGGCGGCTCGGCTCGGTCGGCCAGCCGATTCCCGGCGTGGAGGTCTCGATCCAGGACGAGTCCGACCGGGCGCTGGCGGCGGGCGAGGTCGGCGAGGTGTGCGTGCGTGGGCCGAACGTCATGGTCGGCTACTACCGGCAGCCCGCGGAGACGGCCCGAACCGTCCGGAACGGCTGGCTGCACACCGGGGACGTGGGGCGACTCGACGCCGACCGCTTCCTCTACATTGTGGAGCGCAAGAAGGATCTGATCATCCGGGGCGGATTCAACATCTACCCGCGCGAGGTCGAGGAGGCGCTCTACGGCTTCTCGAAGATCGCCGAGGCGGCCGTGGTCGGCATGCCGGACCCGCTGATGGGGGAGGACGTGCTGGCCTTCGTCGTCCTCAAGGATGGGGAAACGGCCACCGCCGACGAGGTGATGGCGTTCTGCCAGACGCGGCTGGCGCGTTTCAAATGTCCCAAGCAGGTGCGCTTCGTAGGCTCGCTGCCCAAGAGCCCTATCGGCAAGATTCTCCGCAAGGAACTCCGCAGTCAGGTCTGAGGAGGAGACGATGCCGCTCGACACTCTGGCACGGATGTTCTGGGACCGCGTGGAGCGAAGCGCCTCCTTGCCCGCCCAGCAATTCAAGCAAGACGGGACGTGGCGGACGCTGACCTGGCGTCAGGTCGGCGACACGGTCAGCGAGCTGGCGACCGGCCTGATCGCCCTCGGGCGGAGGAAGGGCGAAGCCGTCGGGATCCTCTCGGCGAGCCGTGCCGAGTGGGTGCAGGCCGACTTCGCGATCTTCTCCGCGGGCTGCGTGACGATTCCCATCTATCCCACGTACCCGCCGGACCTCATCCAGTACATCGTCAACGACGCCGGGGTGAAGACGCTCATCGTCGAGGACCCCGCCCAGCTGGCCAAGGCGCTCGAGGTGCAGGGAAAGATGGAGGGGCTCGAGCAGATCGTCGTCATCCAGGGCTACGAGGGCAAGGAGCCCTCCCCCCGCATTTTCACGTGGGAGGCGCTCCGTCGGGTCGGGCGGGAGAACCGTGACAAGCTCAAGAGCGAGCTGGCGGGCCGCGTGGCCGACACGCGCTCCGATGACATCGCGACGATCGTCTATACCTCGGGCACCACCGGTCCCCCCAAGGGCGTGGTCCAAACCCACGGCAACCACCTGGCGGCGCTGGACTCGGCGGCCCAGACCACGACCATCCGCGAGGCCGACGTGCACCTGCTCTTTCTGCCGCTGGCCCACTCCTTCGCGCGGCTCGAGTCCTTCATCGGGATCCACCGCGGGCTGACCACCGCGTTCGCCGAGAACATCGACAAGCTGCGGGAGAACCTGCCCGAGACGCGCCCGCACTTCATCTGCAGCGTGCCGCGAGTCTTCGAGAAGGTGTACGCGGGCGCGCTGGCCAAGGCCGAGTCCGGCTCGCCGCTCAAGAAGAAGATCTTTTACTGGGCGATCGGGGTTGGCAAGCAGGTCTCCCGGCTCAAGCAGGCCGGCCAGCCGGTCCCCACCGGCCTGGCCATGAAGTACCGCGTGGCGCACAAGCTGGTGTTCTCCAAGATGCACGCTGCCCTGGGCGGGCGGCTGCGCTTCGCCGTGTCGGGGGGCGCGCCGCTCTCGCGCGAGATCGCCGAGTTCTTCCACGCCGCCGGCATCCTCGTCCTCGAAGGCTACGGGCTGACCGAGACCTGCCCGGTGCTGACCAACAACCGCGAAGACAGGTTCAAGTTCGGTTCGGTGGGCCTGCCGCTGCCCGGCGTGGAGCTGAAGATCGCCCCCGACGGGGAGATCCTGGGGCGAGGAAAGAACATCGCTAAAGGCTACTTCAAGAAGCCGGAGGCCACGGCCGAAGTCTTCCTGCCCGACGGCTGGTTCGCCACTGGCGACATCGGGCGGATCGACGAGGATGGCTTCCTGTTCATCACGGACCGAAAGAAGGATCTGATCGTCACGGCGGGCGGGATGAACATCGCGCCCCAGAACATCGAGAACCTGCTCAAGGGCGATCCGTTCATCAGCCAGGCCATGGTCCACGGCGACAAGCGCCCCTATCCGGTCGCGCTGATCACCCTCAACGCGGACGAGCTTGCGAAGTTCGCCAAGGAGCAGGGCATCCTCGTGACCGACCCCGCCGCGCTGACCAAGCACCCCAAGGTGGTCGAGCGGGTGTCCCGGATCGTCGAGCACAAGAACACCGAGCTGCAGTCCTACGCCAAGGTCAAGAAGTTCGCCATTCTGCCGAACGATTTCAGCGTCGATAACGGCCTGCTCACCCCCACGCTGAAGGTCAAGCGCAAGGTGATCACCGAGATGCATCGAGAGGTCCTCGATTCCCTCTACCGCTAGGCACGCGCTCGATGCGCTGCGCCTCGACGGCCGAGTCGCCGTCGTCACCGGCGCGAGCCGCGGGCTGGGGCGGGCCATGGCCGTGGCGCTCGCCGAGGCGGGCGCCGATGTCGCCGTGGCGGCGCGCTCAAAGCCGGAGCTCGATGAGACGGCCCACGCCGTCGAGCGGCTGGGCCGGCGCGCCGTGGTGGTGCCGACAGATGTCACGTCCTTCCCGCAGGTCGAGGCGCTGATCCGGCGCACGGTGGAGGGGCTCGGCGGACTCCATGTCCTGGTGAACAATTCGGGCATCGCCGACGTGAAGCCGGTGGCCGAGATGTCGCCCGAGGACTTCCGCGCCACGCTGGAGGTGAACCTGGTGGGAGTCTTTCACGGCTGCCGCGCGGCCGCTGCGCACCTGATCGCCCAGAAGTCCGGCAAGGTCATCAACCTCGCTTCGGTGCTGGGGCAGGTAGGGCTGTCCGGCTACGTCGCCTACGCCGCATCCAAGGGTGGGGTCATGGGCTTCACGCGCGCCCTGGCCGTGGAATGGGCGCGACACAACATCCAGGTCAATGCGCTGGCGCCGGGCTGGTTCGTCACGGAGATGAACGCCCAGGCGTTCGGCGACCCGAAGATCCGCGAGCGGCTGTTGCGGGACGTGCCGATGCGGCGGACGGGACGGCTCGAGGAGATCGGGCCGCTGGTGGTGTACCTGGCTTCGGCGGCGTCGGACTTCATGACGGGACAGACCGTGTTCCTCGATGGTGGCCATTCGGCAGCCTGAGGGACGGGCGACGGCCCGCCGGCGGTCTCCGCTGCATCCGGCAGGCGTTTCCGAGTGCGCGATCTGCGGGCCCGCCGCGCGCCGGGGCCTGCGGGTTCGCTTCCATCGCCGCGGAGACACGGTGACGACCTCGTTCACCCCGCGACGGCGTCACCAGGGGTATCACGGGCTGATGTCGGGCGGGCTGCTTGCGGCGATCTTCGATTGTCTCCACTATCGCATCTCGATCGTGCTCGGCGTGCTGCCGGCCGTGACGGCGCGGATGGAGGTGGACTACCGCGCTCCAATTCCGCTCGGACGGCGTCTGCGTCTCGAGGCGCGGCCCGTCTCGCGCCGGGGACGAGTCATCGTGTCGAGCGCGGTGGCGGTGCTGCCCGATGGAACGGTGGCGGCGGAATCCAAGGCGGTCTACGTGGAAGTTCCGATGGGCCGCTTGCCGAGGCGTCGCGGAATCCGATAGGATACGAGCGATGATCGCTGCCGTTCTCAACGGGCCGAGGGACCTCAGGCTCCAATCCCTTCCCTCGCTCAAGCCCGGTCCCGGTGAAGCCGTCGTCCAGGTCAAAGCGGCGGGGCTGTGCGGCACGGACTACCGAATCTGGACCGGCGAGCGCTCGGTGCAGTACCCCCGGGTGATGGGGCATGAGTTCATCGGCAAGATTCTCGCGATCGGTCCCGACGTCGAAGGCCTGGCGCTGAGCCAGAAGGTGGCGGTCGAGCCGAATTACTCGTGCGGCGAGTGCCCGCTCTGCCGCGAAGGCAATCGCAACCTCTGCCTGTCACGCACGGCGCTGGGCATCGACGTGGACGGCGGGTTTGCGCAGCAGGCCCGGGTGCCCGCCGGCTGCTGCTGGCCCGCGCCGCCCGGGATGATCGACGAGCAGCTGCTGTTCGCCGAGCCGCTGGCCGTCGTCGTTCGCGCCGCCAAGCGCGGCGCGCCCGAGACCCGTGAGTGCGCCGCCGTGCTGGGCGTGGGCACGCTCGGTTTGCTGGCAATCCAGGTGCTCCGGGCCTATGGCGTGCGGGTGCTGGCCGTGGGCCGGAGCGATCGCCGGCTCGGGCTGGCGAAGGATCTCGGCGCCGACGCCGTGACCACGTCGGAGATGGGCGAGGAGATCGCGGCCGCCCGCGCCTTCTCGGGCCGGGAAGGCGTGGACCTCGTGGTCGAGACCGCCGGCACGGCGCCGGCCGTCGCGCAGGCCGTGGAGCTCTGCCGGCCGGGCGGCCGCGTCGTCCTCACCGGACTGCCCCACGAGCCCACCGAGCTCAACTTCTTCTGGGTGGTGCGCCGCGAGCTCAAGATCATCGGCTCGATGATCTACCAGAACGAGTTCCACGAGGCGATCCGGCTCCTCTCGGCTGGCGCGGTGCGCGTCGAGCGCCTCCTCACCCATCGGTTCTCCCTCGAGCGCATCGACGAGGCGTTCAAGATCCACCGGACGCCCGAAGCCATCAAGGTCGGGCTCTTTCCGTAGTCCGCACTCCGGCCCTCCGTCATGCCCTACGCCACGCTCAACGGCATCCGCGTGCACTATGAAACCTACGGCGCCGGCGATCCCGTGCTGCTGATCAACGGGCTGGGCGGCCCGGCGGTGAGTTGGCTCTACCAGGTCCGGGACCTCTCGAAGCGCTACCGTGTCATCACCTTCGACAACCGCGGCGTCGGCGAGACGGATCTGCCCGAGGCGGCCGCCTATCCGACCGGTCTGATGGCGGAGGACGCCCGGGCGCTCCTGGATCACCTCGAGGTCGAGCGCGCGCACGTGGTCGGCGCCTCCATGGGCGGCACCATCTCGATGGAGCTGGCCATCCGCCATGCCCGGCGCGTGCGCAGCCTGGGCCTCCTCTGCACCTGGGCGCGAGGTGACGGACGCTTCCTGCATACCGTCCAGTCGTGGATGGCAACGGCAGCCGTCTTGTCCCCGGAGGACCGCTTCCGCTACGCGATCATGCCGTGGGTCTACACGGCCAAGGTGCTGGGCGACAGCACCGTCGTCGAGGATCTCGTCAAGCGCACCATGGCGTACCCATTCCCGACCCGTCCGGCCGCCTTCGAGCGTCAGGGGCGGGGGCTGCTCGAGTGGAACGGGACCAGGATCACGGAGCTCCGCCGGCTGCGCATCCCGACGCTCGTGCTCGTGGGGCGGGACGACATCCTCACGCCGCCCACCTTCTCGCGCGAGCTGGCACGGCTGATCCCCAAGGCGCGGCTCCGGATCGTGCCGGGCGGGCACGGCTTCTTCATCGAGGAGCCCGACCACGTCAACCGCGCGCTGCTGCGGTTTCTCGCCGGGATCAAACGCTGAGGATGGCCGTGAGGCTGCAAGGCATGAAGGCCATCGTGACGGGCTCGACGAAAGGGATCGGGCTCGCCATCGCGAAGGCCTATGTGCGAGAGGGCGCGCGGGTCGTGGTCAACTCGCGTAACGGCGAGGACTGCGCCCGCGTCGCGCGCGAGCTGGGCCCGGCGGCCCTCGCGGTGGCGGCCGATCTGTCCCGCTCGGACGAGGTGCGCCGGCTCGCGCGCGAAGCGGAAGCCGCCTTGGGCGGGACCGTCGACGTCCTGGTCAACAATGCCGGGCAGCCACGTGTCGCCCCCTCCGAGAGCCTCGCCGAGGCCGACTACCGCTACACGCTCGACCTCAACCTCACCGGCTACTTCGTCCTGATCCAGGAGGTCGTCCGGGGGATGCTGGCCCGCCGGAGCGGCGTCATCGTCAACATCAGCTCGATGAACGGGAGCGTCCCGTTCCCGCACCGGCTGGCCTACTGCGTTTCCAAGGCCGGCCTCAACATGATGACCAAGGTGATGGCCATCGAGTGGGCGGCGCGAGGAGTCCGGGTCAACGCGATCGCCCCGGGCTATATCGAGACCGAGTTCGTCAAGGGCCTCGCGCAGAAGGGCATCTTGGATCCCGACAAGCTCGCCCGCCGCACGCCCATGGGCCGGATCGGCTCGCCGGAGGAGGTGGCCGAGTCGGCGGTGTTCCTGGCTTCGCCGGGGGCGTCC
>DASSSH010000162.1:0-5655 GCA_035708525.1 Candidatus Methylomirabilota bacterium | reverse complement strand
GTATCTTCCGGCTCTGCTCGGAGGGACGATCGCGCTGGGCTCGCTGCCCCGATACGTGGCGGAGGAGTACTTCAATCCCGGCGTGCTCCGCACCCTGGTCGACGTCCCGGCGCTGAGCCTGGCCGCGGCCGTCGTGTGGGTCGGCGTCGTGAGCGCCATTCGCCGGGACACGCCGCTTGCCGATCGCGCGGTGGCGCTCATCGGCGGCGTGCTGCTGCTCAGCCCGAACCTCTTTCCGTGGTACGTGCTCTGGCTGGTCCCCTTTCTGGCCCTGTCGCCCTCCGTTCCGTGGATCGCGTTCACCGGGACCGTGGTCTTGGCCTATAGCTTCTTCCTCCAGCAGCCCTGGGCCATCCCTTGGTGGGCTCGGGTAGCGGAGTTCTCGCCGCTTCTCGCGGGATTGCTCTGGTGGCTGGCAACTCGGCAACCCGTCCTGCGCTGGCAGGAGCGGTCAACATGACGCCGCAGGCGCTGACGCTCAGGCCGCCGCTGCCGCGCTCGCTCTACCTCGAGACGACCAGTCGCTGCAACTCGCTGTGCGAGACCTGCATTCTCACGTTCGGAGGGCGGGAGCCGCAGAAGGATCTCGGCTGGGAAGACTTCTGCCGGGTCGTGGACCAGTTTCCCGCCCTGGACCGGGCGCTCCTGCACGGTATCGGCGAGCCCCTGCTCAACCGCGACCTGCCGCGGATGATCCACCATCTCAAGGCTCGGGGCAGCACGGTGGCCTTCAACTCCAACGCGATCACCCTGTCTCCGGCCAGGGCCCGCGCCCTCGTGGACGCGGGGCTCGACGAGCTCCGTGTCTCCCTCGACGCCAGCACGGCAGCCACGTACGCTCGGGTGCGCGGCGTCGACGCCTTCGCGCGGGTCGTCGGCAACCTCGAGCGGCTGGCCGCGATCAAGGCCGAGCGCGCCGTGTCACGCCCGCACGTCTCGTTGTGGTTCACCGCCCTGAAGGACAATATCGAGGAGATCCCGGGGCTCGTGCCACTCGCCCTCCGGACGGGCGCGCTCGGGATCCATCTCCAGCGGCTCGTCTACAACGGCCTCGGCCTGGCGACGGCGGAGCAGTCGCTGTACGGCCGGCTCGAGGAGCAGCAGGCCGGATTGATTCGGGCGACGGAGGCCGCGGCGTGGGCGGCGGGTGTCGAGTTCTCCGCCTCCGGGGCGACGGCTCCCGAGGTGAGCCTGGCGCCCTCACGCGAGGGGCAGCCCTGGAGCGCGTGCCGCCGGCCGTGGACCCTGGTCTACGTCACCGTTCACGGCAACGTGCTGCCCTGCTGCATTGCCCCGTGGATCACGGGCCACTACGAGGGGATCATCTTGGGGAACCTGTACCGCCAGTCCCTCGAGGAGATCTGGTGGGGCGGCCCGTATCTCGACTTCCGGCGCGAGCTCCAAACCGCGGCGCCTCCGGAACCCTGCCGGGGCTGCGGGGTGAAGTGGAGCCTGTGATGCGCGCGCCGCTCGCCCCGGCGCTGGCCGTGATGGCCAAGGTCCCCGGAGTGGGCCTGGTGAAATCGCGCCTCCACTCGGCGCTGACACCGGATCGGGCCACCGAGCTCTACCGGTGCTTCCTGCTGGATCGCCTCGAGGCCATCACGGGGCTTCCGGGCGTCAGCCCCGTCGTGGCCTTCACCCCGGCGGAGGCCGAAGGCCTGATGCGAGTGCTGGCGCCGGCGCGATGCCGGCTCGTGCCGCAGCGGGGAGCCGACCTGGGCGAGCGCCTCTCAGCTTTGCTAGCCGGGCTGCTGGAGGAGGGCCACCCAGGCGCGATCGCGATCGACAGCGACAGCCCGACGCTGCCGATGTCGTACGTCAGTGAGGCCGCACGGCTGCTGGGGGAGGGGAGGCCGGACGTCGTGCTGGGGCCGTGCGAGGACGGCGGCTACTATCTCATCGGACTCCGCTCACCCCAGCCGGCGTTATTCGAGGGAATTTCCTGGAGCACCGACGCCGTGCTCTCCGCCACCCTGGCCAAGGCGCGTGCCGCCGGCCTGTCCGTCCACCTCCTGCCGCGGTGGTTCGACGTCGACACGGAGCACGATCTGCGGCGGCTTCACGCCGAGCTGGCGGCCGGCAATGGCGTCGCTCCACGCACCGCGGCCTTCATCCGCCAGCTCTATGGCGGCGTGGATCGCGATCCCAAGTCTTAGGCCGGGCCCACCTGAGGAATCGGTGGGAGCCTGCGCGCAGTGAGGAGCGCTCCTCTGCGTTCCAATCGGTGATCGATTGACCGCGACGGAGTCCGCGAGCACAATCTCGTCATCGTGTGGGTCGCGCTGCGCCGGGCCTCCGTGATCGGCCGCGTGCTGGGCGACGCCGGAGGCAAGCCATTACCAAGGTGTTGAGCCTGCTCCTCGCGGTGATCGCCGTCGCCTTCATTCGCCGCGGCGTGATGGCGGCCCTGGGCAAATGACCCGGCCCGCCTTCCTGTTCGATCTCGACGGCACCCTGGTGGACAGCGTCTACCAGCACGTCCTGGCCTGGCGCGAGGCCTTGGAAGAGGCGGGGATCGAGCTCTCGGTCTGGCGGATCCATCGGCGGATCGGGATGAGCGGCGGGCTATTCGTCAACGCCCTCCTGCGGGAGACGGGCCGCCGGGTCACCCGCGACGAAGCCGCCCGGCTTCAGCGGTCTCATGCCGAAGCCTACACGCGTCAGGTGGCCCAGGTGCGCCCACTGCCCGGCGCGCGCGAGCTGCTGGCGTATCTCTCAGGGGCCGGCGTTCCGTGGGCGATCGCGACCAGCGGGCGGCTCAAGAGCGCCGGTCCGGCGCTGGAGATGCTGGGGATCCCTCCTGGCGTGCCGGTCATCACGCGGGACCAGGTGGAGCGCGCCAAGCCCGATCCGGACTTGTTTCTGGCCGCCGCCGAGCGACTCGGGGTGGAGATCAGCGCCTCGATCGTCGTCGGGGACAGCGTCTGGGATCTTCTCGCGGCCCGGCGCGCCCGCGCGCTCGGCGTGGGACTCCTCTCGGGAGGATACGGCCTCGAGGAGCTCGAGCGCGCCGGGGCGTACCGCGTCTACCAGGATCCAGCCGACCTGTTGCGCCACCTCGACGAGGTCGGAGTGCGGACTTCGGAGTGAGCGCCGGCCCGTTGCATGACGGCTCGTTGCGCGACTCTTCGGATGGAGAGAGCATCGAAATCGTAGGAAGCGTCGCGATCACGGAGGTGCAGGAAGGAGACGCCGATGAGCATTCAGTCCGTCAATCCCGCGAGCGGTGAAGTCCTCGAGACCTTTTCCGAAACCCCCGCGGCGGAGCGCGAGCGGATCCTGGCGGCGGCGCACGCGGCATTTCTCGACTGGCGGACCGTGCCCTTCGCCACGCGGTCCGAGCGCATGCGCGAAGCCGCGCGGGTGCTCCGCTCGGGCAAGGCCGAGCACGCCCGCACCATGGCCCTCGAGATGGGCAAGCCCATCGTTCAGGGTGAGGCCGAGGTGGAGAAGTGCGCCTGGGCCTGCGAGTACTATGCGGACCACGCCGAGGCTTTCCTCGCCGAGCAGCCACGCGAAACGGATGCGTCGAAGAGTTATGTGCGCTTCGATCCCCTGGGGCCCGTGCTCGCCGTGATGCCCTGGAACTTCCCCTATTGGCAGGTCTTTCGCTTCGCGGCTCCCGCTCTCATGGCCGGTAACGCGGGGGTGCTCAAGCACGCCTCGAACGTGCCGCGCTGCGCGCTGGCGATCGAGAAGGTCTTCCGCGAGGCGGGCTTCCCCCGCGGGCTGTTCGGCACCGTGCTGGTCGAATCGCCGGCGGTCGCGGGGATCATCGCGGATCCCCGCATCGTGGCCGTGACGCTGACCGGCAGCGACCACGCCGGCAGCAAGGTCGCCGAGCAGGCCGGTCGGGCGCTGAAGAAGACCGTGCTCGAGCTCGGCGGCAGCGACCCCTTCGTCGTGCTGGCCGACGCCGACCTCGCGGCGGCAGCCAAGAGCGCGGCGGAGGCGCGGCTCGTCAACAGCGGCCAGAGCTGCATCGCGGCGAAGCGGTTCATCGTCGTCGAGCCGGTGGCCGACGCATTCACCGAGCGGTTCATCGCCGAGCTCAAATCCCGCCGGATGGGCGACCCGCTGGCGCGCGAGACCCAGGTCGGTCCGCAGGCCCGGGCCGACCTCAGGGACTCGCTCCACCAGCAGGTCGAGGAGTCGATCAAACGGGGCGCGAAGCGTCTGCTGGGCGGCGAGATCCCGGCCGGCGCGGGCGCCTTCTACCCGCCGACCCTGCTGGTGGCCGTGGACAAAGGCATGCCGGCTTTCGACGAAGAGACCTTTGGGCCCGTCGCCGCCGTGATCCGGGCCAAGGACGACGCCGATGCCGTCCGGCTCGCCAACGACTCGATCTATGGGCTGGGCGCCTCGCTCTGGACCCGTGACCGGGCGCGCGCCGAGCGGATGGCGGCCCAGATCGAGGCAGGCGCGGTGTTCGTCAACGGCGTCGTGAAGTCGGACCCCCGCTTGCCCTTCGGCGGGATCAAGCGCTCGGGCTATGGGCGGGAGCTCTCGGAGTACGGCATCCGTGAGTTCGTCAACATCAAATCGGTCTGGATGGCATAGCGCCCGGCCGCTCCAGGTGGAGGCGTCATGAAAGCATCCGACCTGATCGCCCAGTGTCTCGAGAACGAGGGCGTCCATTACGTCTTCGGTCTGCCGGGCGAGGAGATCCTGGACATTCTGGACTCGCTCCTGGACTCGCGGATCGCCTTCATCCCCACGCGCCACGAGCAGGGAGCGGCCTTCATGGCCGATGCCTATGGCCGCCTGACCGGCCGCGCGGGCGTCTGCCTCTCGACGCTCGGTCCCGGCGCGACGAATCTCGCCACTGGCATTGCCGATGCCAACCTGGACCGCGCCCCGCTCGTCGCGATCACGGGGCAGGCGGCCAGGGACCGCGTCCACAAGGAGTCCCACCAGTACGTGGACATCGTCGAGCACCTGCGGCCCCTGACGAAGTGGAACACGCGGGTCGAGACCCCTACCGTGATTCCCGAGGTGATCCGCAAGGCCTTCAAGCTCGCCGAATCGGAGAAGCCCGGCGCCTGTCACATCGAGGTGCCCGAGGACGTGGCCGGCGAGGCGGCCGATGGCGCGCCGCTCTCGACCGAGCGGGCGCGGCGCCCGTCTCCGGACCGCCAGGCGCTTCAGACGGCCGCGCATCTCATCGAGGCAGCGGCCTTCCCGTTGATCTTCGCCGGCAACGGCGTGATTCGCGGTCTGGCCTGCAAGGAGCTCCGCGAGCTCGCGCGAACCCACGGCATCCCCGTCGTGCACACCTTCATGGCCAAGGGCTCGATGCCCTACGACGACGAGCTCTGCCTGCTCTCGGCTGGACTTCAGGCGCGGGACTATGTGTCGTGCGGGTTCGACAAGGCCGACCTGATCATCGCGGTCGGCTACGATCCGGTCGAGTACGCGCCGAAGTTCTGGAACCCGGACCGGAAGAAGCCGATCATCCACATCGATTTCACGCCGGCTGAAGTCGACAGCTTCTATCAGCCAGCGGTGGAGGTCGTGGCGGACGTGCGGGAGGCGCTCGAGCTCCTCAACGGGCTAGTCAAGGGGCAGAAGGACCCGGCACCCTACCGGACGCTCCGGCGCTTCATTCTCGAGGCGCTGGAGGAAGGGGCGGCCGACGACACGTTTCCCCCC
>DASSSH010000161.1:0-3517 GCA_035708525.1 Candidatus Methylomirabilota bacterium | reverse complement strand
ATGTCGAGCTTGTGGTCTCCCGCGGCTACCCCTCTGTCGATGCCAGACTTGTCCCAGGGAACATTCATGCTGGGCAGGTGGACGTCTGCAGATATGAAATCCACCACGATCAGGTCATCAAGCGTGCCGATAACGATCAACGTAGCCACGCCGCCGGTCGGGCTAACATCCGTGTTCCCGAAGATGCGAACCGTGGAGCGTAGCCGGCACAAACGGTGTTCGGCGTCGCCGAGGTGGGGGGCGGTGCCCGTGGGCTGGCGCCGTCGGCTGGGGCGAGGCGTGACATAACACCCCTACTCGGACGTGCCCGCCCTCAGGAGCGGTAGGCACAGCGCACACGAACATCTCCTTGGGAGCCTTGGCGGCCCGCCTGACCCGGCGCCATCCTAGCCAGGCATAGCGGCACTGCCAAGGCTCCAGCGGCTGGCCGTTGACGGCCAATTGGGCGCCACGCGGGTAGTGGTCGGCCACGATCTCCGTCAACGCTGGATCGAGGAGCGGCTGGAAGTGACGCCGCAGGGCGCCCTCGATGAAGCCCGGGTCGAGGAGCGGGGAGAGCGGGTTCTTGAGGCTGAGGCGCACGGCCGTCCCGTGCTCGGCCACCAAGCCGGGCGGCGGGACCCACTTCCACGGGGCGCGGTGGCGGGACGCCAGATGCCAGGCAGTGCCGGCGTGGTGGCGGCCCATTCGCGTCTCGGTAAGCACCTCCTCCGAAACCAGCAGGCCGATCTTGATTCCCACGCCGGCGAAGCCGATGCCCTCGCCTCGCACCTTCGTGGTGGCCGCCACGTCGTGGTAGCGCGCGAGGTCGCGCCGCCGCATCCCGCGGCCGTCGTCCACGATGGTCAGCGTGCGCCCGGCCGGATCGGCGGTGACCGTGATGGCGGTCGCGCCGGAGTCCAGGGAGTTGGCGACCACCTCGGTAAGGATGGTCTCCTCGGCAGCGCCCGGGTAGGCGTCCCGGAGATCCTCCAGCAGATGCAGCAGATCGACGCGCGTCTCACCCATGAGTTTAGTCTGTTTGCTGAGTCATTTTACTCACAGCACTGGGTCAAGGCACCCCCGGGAGCAGGTCTTGAAACCCACCGTCCGATCCCGCGGATTGTCGTAATTCAAGACCTGACCCCAGGCTCAGACGAACTTGGGCATGATCAGGCGCGGGATCCAGAGGATCAGCTCGGGCCAGAGGATCACGAGGAGCAGGGCCACGAGCATCGGCGCGAGGATGATCATGACGTCCCGGATCGCCTGGGAGACCTTGATCCCGGCGATGTGGCAGTCGATCAGGAGACACAGCCCGTAGGGCGGGGTCACCAGCCCGAAGGCAAGCGAGACGACGCCGATGATGGCGAAGTGGATCGGGTGCATGCCGACGGTCTGGGCCAGCGGAGCCAGGAGCGGGCCCAGGATGATGATGGCCGGGATGGCATCGATGAAGCAGCCGACCACGAGGAATACGCCGGCCTCGATGAGCCCGACGCTGATCACGCCGGCGCCGTACTGGGCCAGGACGCCGACGATGGCCTTGGGGATCTGGTAGAAGGCCAGGAGCCAGCCGAAGGCCGAGGCCGTGCCGATGCAGAAGAGCGAGATGGAGGCCAGGCGCGCCGTCTCGTAGAGTGCCCGCCCGATGTCCCGGAAGCCGAGGGAGCGGTAGAGGAAGAAGCCGACACAGAGGCTATAGAGCACGGCGATGACCGAGGCCTCGGTGGGGGTGAAGAAGCCGCCCACCACGCCCCCGATGATGATGACCGGGGTGAGCATGGCGAACGACGAGCGGCCGAAGGCCGTGAAGAACTCCCCGACCGTCGCGCGGGCGTAGACGGGGTAGCCGCGCACCCGGGCGTAGACCCACACCGCGGCCATCTGAGAGAGCCCCACCAGCACCCCGGGCACGAAGCCGGCCAGGAAGAGCGCGCCGATGGAGACGTTCATGATCCCGCCCCAGACCACCATGAGGATGCTCGGCGGGATGATCACCCCGATCACCGAGGAGCAGGCCGTGATGGCGACGGCAAAGCTCGCATCGTAGCCCTGCTTGCGCATGGCGGGGATGATGATGGACCCCTCGCCTGCGGCGTCCGCCGTCGAGGAGCCCGAGATGCCGGCGAAGATCATGCTCACGACGACGTTGACGTGGGCCAAGCCGCCCCGGAACTGGCCCACCACGCACCGGGTGAGGTCCATGAGCCGCTCGGTGATACCGGCCATGTTCATCAGGTTGGCCGACAGCACGAAGAAGGGCACGGCGAGCAGGATGAAGGAGTTGTAGGCCTTGGTCATCTCGCCCATCATGAGGATCGGCTCCAGGCGCTCCTCCAGCGCGAAGATCGGCAGACACGCGAGCCCAAGGGCGAAGCCCACCGGCACCCGCAGCACGATCAGCAGGCCGAAGGCGCCGAACATGATGGCGGCGACTTCACCGGGCGACATCAGGATTCCCTCTCAACCGCTCGATCGCGGCCTCGTCCCCGCCGAGCACCGCGCAGGCGATCAGGATGCGCTCGCCCAGGAAGGCGACCCATGTGAGCCCCGCCACGAGATAGGCGCCGTGGATGAAGATCAGGTTGATCCCGGTGAGCTCCGAGGTCTGGGTGTAGCCGAAGGCGGCGTAGCGGTAGCCATAGCCCACGAAGACCAGCGCGAAGATGAGCATGAACGCGCAGACGACCAGCCGCATCACGGCCTCACCCCGGGCGGTCCTGGGGGTGCGCAGCACGTCCACCTCGAAGTGGGTGCCCTCGCGCACCGCCACCATGGCGCCGAGCATGATGATCCAGATGAAGCAGAAGCGGGCGACTTCCTCGGTCCAGATGTAGCGGGGGATGAGCCCCGTGTAGCGGGAGAAGATCTGCAGCGTGACGGGGATGATCATGAGGCCCAAGAGCCCCGTCAGCACGATCTGGAGGAGCCGGAAGTACGCCCGCAGCGCGGCGGACAGCACACGGGGTCCGGGCATGGGATCTCCGCTCAGGATGAGGCCCGCGGCCGGGCCCCGGGGCGTGGGCCCGCGGGACCCGGCCGGTCGGCCCTGAGTGTGGGCGCTACTTGACGGCGTCGATCGCCTGGAGGGTCTTCTCCGCGCCGACCTCCGTGGCGAACGAGACCTTGACGGGCGCCACCAGCTGGAGCATCTTGGCGCGCTCGGTGAACGGATGGGCCTTGATCTTTCCCTCGGCCTTCATCCTGTCGAAGATCTTCTCGTCCTCCCGGCGCTCCCAGTCGCGCCCGTAGGCGCCGGCCTCGCGCCCGGCTTTCACGATGGCATCCTGCAGCTCCTTCGGGAGCTTGCGGAACGTCTTCCCCGAGAAGCAGAGCGGGCGGATGGTGATGGCGTGCTGGGTGAGCGACACGTCGGGCGCCACCTCGTGCCACTTCATCTGGAACCATCCCGGGCTCTCGTTCTCGCCGGCCTGGATCACGCCGGTCTGGACGGCGTTGTAGACCTCGTCGTAGGCGATGACGGTGGGGGCGGCCGTGAGGGCCTGGAACATCCGGGTCTGGATCGGCGCCCCCA
>DASSSH010000160.1:0-10870 GCA_035708525.1 Candidatus Methylomirabilota bacterium | reverse complement strand
GCATGGTAGGATGCAGGACCGTGGATGCGGGGCCGGAGGAGATCCTCGTGCTCGACCAGCGGATCGCCGCTGCCGATCTGACCCGCCTCCTCGGCCTGTTCGGCGAGATGGTCAAGTACGTGGCCGACGTGGAGCGCGGTGTGATCGCCGTCGGGGGGGAGCTGCACGCCGATGCCGAGCAAGTACTCCTGGAACGGGGCAGCCGGCAGGCCGACCTCTGGGGGGTGAACTACTACCCGGGCAGGGGACGCGAGGGCTGCATCGAATTCACGTCGCTGATCAACATCCGGCCCGCGCGGGGCAATCCCGGAATGGAGATCGCTGATCCGCGAATTCGGGAGCGAATCCGCGCCCTCACCTTTGCCCTCGTCGGGGAAGGAGAGGCGCTCTGACATGTCCCAGCACGCGGGGCTGTCACCTGACCGGTGGGCGCGCTTCACGCCCGCCCAGCGCGTGCTCATGATCGCCAACGAGATGAACCGCGCGACGAAGCTCATGGCACCTGCGGACTGCCAGCGGTTGCGGGGCGCCTATGAGCGGGTCCTGCAGCTCGCCGACCTCACGATCGAGACGAGCGACAGACGAGCCCTGCGGCGCGAGCTGCTGCGGTGGCGCGACCTCGTCGCGACCCTGTACATCCGGCCGGCTGGCGATCCGGCGGCGCACGCCGCCGCCCTTCACGCGCTTCTGCGGCTCACGCCGGAGTCAGCGAGACAGCTTCCCCTCTTGGGTTCGCCGTAGCGCGAGGCATCGACGGCCCTCGGTGTCGGCCGCGTGTGCTAGCATAGCCGGCATGAAAGTGCTGGTGATCGACGCCATCGCCCCCGAGGGCATCGCCTATCTCACCGAGCGTGGCTTCCAGGTGGACCAGGTCTCGAGCAAGCTCCCCCAGGAGGAGCTCCTGACCCGGGTCGGGGAGTACGAGGCCATCATCACCCGCTCCTCGACCACCGTGACGGCGGAGTTCCTCGCTCGCGCCCGTCGCCTCCGCATCCTGGGCCGCGCGGGCGTGGGCGTGGACAACATCGACGTCGAGGCCTGCTCGCGTCAGGGCGTGGTCGTGGTCAACGCCCCCTACGGCAACGTGGTCTCGGCCGCCGAGCACACGGTCGGGATGCTCCTGGCCCTCGTGCGCAAGATCCCACTGGCCCACGAGTCGCTCAAGCGGCTCGACTGGGACCGGAGCATCTACGGCGCCGAGCTGTACCGCAAGACGGTCGGCGTCCTGGGGCTCGGCAAGGTGGGGTCGCGGGTGGCGGCACGGCTCAAGGGCTTCGACATGGAGGTGCTCGTCTACGATCCGTACATCCCCGAGAGTCGCGCGCGGGATCTCGGGGTGAGGCTCACCGATCTCCAAACGGTGCTGGCCCAGTCGGACGTGGTCACCATCCACGTGCCGCTCAACGAGGAGACCGAGAACATGATCGCCGCCCGCGAGCTCGCGGCCATGAAGCCCGGCGTGCGCATCGTCAACTGCGCCCGCGGCGGCATCGTCCACGAGGGCGACCTGCTGGCGGCGCTCGAGTCCGGCCACGTGGCCGGCGCCGCCGTGGACGTGTGGAGCGAGGAGCCGCCGGTCTCGGACCTGGTCAAGCGGCTCATCCGCCACCCGCGCGTCGTCGTGACGCCCCATCTGGGCGCCAACACGCAGGAGGCGCAGGTCAACGTGGCCGTGGACGTGGCCCGTCAGCTGGCGGCCTTCCGCGACGGCGAGCTGGTCGAACACGCCGTGAACATCCCGGTCGGCGATCGCGAGAGCATGACCGAGCAGCGGCCGTTCATCGCTCTGGCCGAGCTGCTCGGCCGGTTCGTCGTCCAGCTGGAGAAGGACAACGTCGAGCGAGTCGAGGTCGTGGTGGCCGGTCAGGTGGCCCGCCGGGACCCCGAGCTCATCAGCCGCGCGGTCCTCAAGGGGCTGCTGGGCGGGGTGACGGCCCAGGCCGTCAACCTGGTCAACGCGCATCTCGTCGCGCGCGATCGCGGGCTCGAGGTGAGCGTGCAGGCCGACGAGGAAGCGGCCTCGGGGTATACGAACCTGATCACCGTGACGACTCAGGCCGGCGCCGGGCGGAAGATCATCGCCGGCACGGTCTTCGACGGGGTGCCGCGCATCGTCAGGCTGCGCGACCTCAGCATCGAGTTCATCCCGGAGGGACACATCCTCGTGCTCTCGTACGAGGATCGTCCCGGCATGGTGGGCAAGATCGGCTCCATCCTCGGCCGCCACAACGTCAACATCGCCTCGATGCACGTCGGGCGCCGGACGAAGCGTGGCCGCGCCATCGTCGTGCTGCTGCTCGACGAGGACGTCCCGCCCGAGGTGATGGAAGAGGTCGTCAAGGCCGTCGAGGCCGACTTCGCCCGCATCATCAATCTTGACGCATGACCGCTCCGGCGATTCGGCCCCGCCGCCGCGCGCGCGCCCAGGGCGGCGCGGGGGCCTTCGAAACCCGGCCGTGGGGCGGCTTCCAGACGCTCGAGGAGGGCACCGGCTACAAGGTCAAGCGCCTCATGGTCGAGCCCGGCCATCGCCTGAGCCTGCAGCGTCACCGCTTCCGCGCCGAGCACTGGGTGGTGATCGCGGGGTCGCCGCGCGTGATCGTGGGCGTGTGGGCGCGCCGTCTCAAGCCCCAAGGGACCGTGGATGTGCCCCGCGGGGCTTGGCACCGGATCGAGAACCCGGGGCGCTCCCGCGTCGTCATCATCGAGGTCCAGCACGGGCCGTATCTGGGCGAGGACGACATCATCCGCCGCCAGGACGACTACGGCCGTTCCTTCACCCCAGCCCCCTCCCCAAGACGGAGGAAGGGACGGAGACCCTCGCCCCGAAGGGGACGAGGGTAGGGTGAGGGGGAGTCGGCCGAAAGGAGCGCAACTCATGCCGATCCAGACTCGCTATCTCTTCAGCGCCGCCATGGACGTGGAGCCCGGCACCGAGGCCCTCTTCAACGAGGTCTACGACAAGGAGCACGTGCCGAATCTGCTGACCGTTCCCGGCGTGATCTCGGTGGCCCGCTTCAAGACGCAACCGCTCACCATGAGCATCGGGGGCGAGCTCAAGACCATCGTGGTGGAGAATGCGCCGGCCTACGGCGCGCTCTACGAGCTCGAAAGCCCCGAGGTGCTGAAAAGCCCGGCCTGGGCCAAGGCGGTCGAGGCTGGCCGCTGGCCCGCCCAGGTGCGGCCCCATACGCGCAACCGCCAGCACCTGCTCTACCGGCGCATCTTCCCCTAGCGTGCGTAATTCAGGCGAGCACGACTGAGGGAGAGCTTGAAGCCCTCGCCCCCAAAGGGGGAGAGGGAAGGGTGAGGGGGGAAGTCCCGCTTAGGCCTCAGCTCATCCGGCCGGAAAGACCGCAGTAGACCGCCAGCAGCCCCAGGTACTCGTGGAGCACGGCCTCGGCCATCCGCCGCTGGCGCCACCATGTGTCGGGGAAGGTCTCGCCGCGCGGGCTGACGACCAGCGCCGCGACATCGCCGCGGCTTTCCCGTGACCACACGAGCCGCACGCGCCGGGTGTGATGAGGTGAGGTGACCAGGATCAGGCGGGTGAAGCCCTGGGCGCGGGCGGCCTGGTGGACGGCGCGCAGCTCGGATTCGGTGATCCGGACCGGCTCGGTGAGAGTGATGATGGCGGCCGCCGGGACGCCGTACCGCTCCAGCGCGCGGCGCGACTCGCCCTGGAAATCGAAGGCGCGGATGCCGAGCCTGACGAGCTCGCGAACCCGATCGGGCGTGTAGTCGTTGGAGACGATCACGCGGGACGCCCAGCCCTCGCGGAAGAGCGCCGCCGCGGCGGCCTCTCGGGTGGGCGTGCCGCCCGCCACGACGACGATGGCGTCAGCCCTCTGCAGTGAATCTTCGACCACCAAGGCGGCCCCGATCAGCCGCAGCAAGGGCTGGTGGGCGAGGACGGCGCCCGCGGCCAGAAGGGCCAACCCCATGAGGGCGTACGTCAGGGCACGACGGCGGCGGCCCATCAACGGTCCAGCTCGACCAGATACTCCTTGACTCGCCGGGCGTCCGGAGCATCCGGCTTCAAAGTCAGGTACTTGCGAAAGGCCTCCTTCGCTTTCTCCATCTCTTTGCTCTGGTAGTACAACAAGCCCAGCTGGCGAAAGGGCTCGGCGTAGCCGGAGTCCAGCGCGGCGGCACGCTCGTAGGACTGCCGCGCCTGAGCGAGCAGCGGCGCGCTGTCCTCCAAGCGCCTGACACGCTGCGCCTGAAGGCGATAGAGCTCGCCGTAGTAGAGATGGGCGATGGGGTCGTTCGGCGCCCGGGTCAGGACGCGGTCGAGCCGTTCTTTGGCCGTCTCGAACCGCCACGCGCGGATGTCGAGCGCCGCGCTCTCCCTGACCAGGGCTGCCTCGACGAGGGGATCCGTGCTGATCTCGGCGGGCCTGGCCGGCGCCGCGGCCGGGACGCTGGCGCGGGCGCAGCCGGAGAGGATGGAAACGACGAGCGCAAACGCCAAAAACTTGGCGGTGGCTGGCCCTCGGCTGTAGGATGACGCCCAGGAGGTATCACCAATGCGGCGTTTGCTCGTTCTGTCGATCGCCATCCTGATCGTGACGGCCTGCGCATCCTCCCCGCCGCGGGCGCAGCGCAGCGAGTTCGAAGACATCCCGGTGCCCAAGGGTCTCACGGTGGACCTCGGCAAGTCCACGATCATCGAGACGCCTACCGTGAAGGCCGCCCGCCTCTTCTACAAGGGGCGGATCGAGCCTGAGAGCCTGGGCGTCGCCTTCCGGACGACGCTGGAGGCCAACGGGTGGCGCCACCTGTCCTCGACGACCGCTGCCGACAAGGGGACCACGCAGGTCTACGAGAAGCCGGGCTCCTCGCTCCAGGTGAACATCTATGAGGGGATCTACTACACCTGGGTCGAGCTCTCAGCGACGCGGGTCGTGGCGGCGAGCCAGCCCAAGTAACCGGCCGGCGCGGCGCGCGCCGGCCGCTCAGGGGTGACGCCAGCGGCGGCCGGCGCGCTCGATCAGGCTGTCGGCCTCGGCCGGCCCCCAGCTACCGGCCTCGTAGTTCGGAAAGCTCTTCGGATCCCCGGTCGTCCAGGCCTCGAGCACGGGCGTGAGGAGCTCCCACGCCAGCTCCACCCACTCGCCCCGCGCGTAGAGCGTCGGGTCGCCCTTCATCGCGTCCAGCAGGAGCCGCTCGTAGGCCTCCGGTGGCTCCCCGCCGAAGGCGCGGTGGTAGTCGAAGTCCATCTCCACGGGCCGGATGCGCAGATCCGGTCCCGGCAGCTTGGCCGCGAAGGACAGCGACATGCCCTCGTCGGGCTGGATGCGCAGCACCAGCAGGTTGGGCTCGGCCAGGACCTCGGGGTTGCGACGAAAGACCAGATGGGGCGTGCGCCGGAACTGGACCGCGATCTCGCTCGCGCGCTTGGCTAGGCGCTTGCCTGTGCGGAGATAGAACGGCACGCCCACCCAGCGCCAGTTGTCCACCTCGAGCCTGAGCGCCGCATAGGTGTCCGTGATCGAGCCTGGCGACACGCCCTGCTCCTCCCGGTAGCCGACGACGCGCCGGCCGCCGACGAAGCCCGGGCCATACTGGCCACGCACCGCCAGCCGGTTCACCTCATCGGCGGCGATCGGCCGGATGGCATGCATGACCTTGGTCTTCTCGTCGCGCACGGGAGCGGCGTCGAAGCTGACGGGGGGCTCCATGGTCACCAGGCACAGGAGCTGGAGGATGTGATTCTGGAGCATGTCCCGCAGCGCGCCCGCCTCCTCGTAGTACGCGCCGCGATTCTCGACGCCGATGTCTTCGCTCACCGTGATCTGCACGTGGTCGACGTGGTTGCGGTTCCAGAGCGGCTCGAAGATGCCGTTGGCCCACCGGAACACGAGGATGTTCTGAACCGTTTCCTTCCCCAGGTAATGGTCGATGCGGTAGACCTGCTCCTCGGCGAACACGGAGGTCACGATCTGGTTGAGCGCGCGGGAGGACGTCAGATCCCGACCGAACGGCTTCTCGATGATGATGCGCACCCAGGCCGCGCTGCCCTCGGGGGGCCGGTTCAGTCCCGCCGCGCCGAGACGGGTCACCGTGGTCGCATAGATGGACGGCGGCGTGGCGAGGTAGAAGAGCCGGTTGCCCCCGGTACCGCGCTCCTGCTCGATCTTGGCGATGTAGCGCCCGAGCCCTTCGTAGAGCCCCGGGTCCGCCTGGTCCCCGGCATAGTAGAAGAGGGCCTGGGCGAAGCGCTCCCAGACTTTCGGCGACGGGGGCTGCACCCGCGCGAATTCGCTGATGGCCTCGCGCATCCGCCCGCGGAACTGCTCACTGCTCATCTCCGACCGCGCTACACCGATCACGGCGAAAGGCTCCGGAAGCACGCGGCCCTGGAACATGGACCAGAGGGCCGGGACGAGCTTGCGCCGGGTCAGGTCCCCCGAGGCTCCGAAGATGATGAGCGTGCAGGCATCGTCCATCGGGGTCATGGCGGGGACGCGGGCATCCTCACGTCTTCCGGGTCAGCGCCTGGATCATCTGGCTCAGCTGCTGCAGACCGGTCGTCGCCTTGCCCTTGAGATGCAGACGGATCACGCGGCGCCCCGCGTCGCGCAGGGCCTGCAGATCGCCCAGGGCCTGGGCGGCCTTGAGGGTGGCGAAACCGTAGCCGGCGCCGGGGATCGCCAGATCGTCCTTGTCTTCCGAGGTGATCTGGATGAAGAGCCCGTTGGGGCGCCCTCCCTTGTGCAGCTGCCCGGTGGAGTGCAGGTACCGCGGCCCGAAGCCCACGGTGGTTGCCACGCGGAGCCGATCACGCAGGAGCGTGCGCATCTCCTGCAGGCGGCCCCACACCTCGGTCGTGGGCGGGAGATACGCGTGGATCGCCAGGTAGTCGCCCGGCTCGGCCTCGGCCAAATGGGCCGACAGCCCCTTGGCGACGGAGGGGATCTTCTTGTTCGACTTCGCGATGAGGACGATCCCATCCTCTTCGACGTCGGCCGGCCACTCGGGCAGCCGGTGGCTCTTCTTCCAGTGGGTGAGCAGGGTCGTGGTGTTCTCCTTGGCACGGGCCACGTCGGGCTCGTCGAAGGGATTGACGCCCATCACCGCGCCGGCCGTCGCCGTGGCCAGCTCCCAGCGGAAGAACTCGGCGCCCAGGTCGAGGGGATCCTTGAGCGCGAGCTGGATCACCGGATGGCCCGCTTCGGCGAGCTGGGCCAGCGCGGCGTCCTGGCTGTCGTCTTCCTCGAGCCTCAACGCGACGAAGACGCGGTCATTGCCGTAGACGGCCGGCGGTCCCAGCTGCTCGTCCACCACCGGCACCAGGCCCTTGCCGTCCTTCCCGAGCGACTCGGCCAGCAGCTGCTCGATCCATCCGCCCAGCGCCCGGATCTTCTGGGACAGGATCAAGGTCACCTTGTCGCGCCCGCTCTTGGCCAGTCCGGCGAGCGCCGCGCCCAACTGAACGGCCGGGTTGTCCCGCGCGCCCACCTCGTTGCCGCAGACTTCCACCATGGCGTGGGCGCGCTCGAGCACGCCCTTGATGTCCACGCCGATCAGCGCCGCTGGCACCAGACCGAAGAATGAAACGGCCGAGTAGCGGCCACCGATGGAGGCGGGATTGAGAAACGTCCGCCGGAACCCCGCCTCGGTGGCGAGCTTGTCCAGCGGCCGCCCCGGATCCGTGATCGCGACGAACTGCATGCCGGGCTTGGGCGGCGAGGCGGCCTCGACCTGGCCGCGGAAGAACGCGTAGAGGGCCAGGGTTTCGGTGGTCGTGCCGGACTTCGTCGCCACCAGGAAGAGCGTTCGGCCGAGGTTCACACGCTCGAGCACCTGACGGACCGCCATCGGGTCGGTCGAGTCGAGCGTCAAGAGATCGGGGAAGCCCATCTTGGATCCGAAGGTGGCGTTGAACACGTCGCTCGCGGAGGTCGAGCCGCCGATGCCCAGGAGGACCACCTGGGAGAACTGCAGCCGGCGCACTTCGTCGGCGAACGCCTTGATGTCCTCGGCATGGCCTCGCATGATGGTCGGCGAGGTGAGCCAGCCCAGCCGATTGCGGATGGCCGCCGTGTCCCCCTTCCACAGCGTGGCGTCCTTGACCCAGAGGCGGTCGAGGAACTCCTTGGATTCGAGGAACTGCACCGTTTCCTCGACCGCCGGCAACTTGAAGACGTCGGGCACGGGGTGTGTCCGGCGCGCCGGCGGGGTCTCGACCTTGGGCCGTCCGACGAGGGCCGTCTCCAGCTCGGTGGAGAGCGGGTCAGTCTGGCTGCCGGTCACCTGCCGCAGCAGCTCGGAGGCTTCCTCGGACAGGCTGCTCCGGCCCGCCCGAGGCATCACGGGCTCGGCGGGCGCCGTCAACACGGGCTCCGGCGCGCGGGGGACCGGCGGCGGCGCCGTCAATACGGGCTCTGGCTTGCGCGGAGCCGGCGGCGGCGGGGTGAGGGACTCTGCGCCCCCCGGCTTGGCCGGGAGCTTTTCCGGAGCGGGCAACCCGGCCTCGAGCTGGCCGATCTTGGCCACGCGCCGGGCGTGCGGGTCCGTGCCGGAAAAGCGCGCCGCGATCCACGCCTTCGTCAGCTCGATGGCCGCCTGGGCATCGAGCGCGGAGGCGGAGAGGCAGAGCACGTTGGCGTTCTCTTCCTCCCGGCTCTGCCGCGCCTGGGCAACGTCGTAGCACAGCGCGGCGCGGATACCCTTCATCTTGTTGGCGGCGATGGCACCGCCGATCCCGCTGCCGCAGATCAGGACGCTCACGTCCACGAAGCCGCGGAGCACCGCCTGCCCCACCGCGCGCGCATAGTCGGGGTAGTCCACGGGCTCCGTGGAGAAGGCGCCGAGGTCGAGGACATCGTGGCCCTCGGCTTCGAGGGCCGCGGTGATCGGTTCCTTCAGCGGAAATCCGGCGTCGTCACAGCCGATGGCGATTCGCATGGCTCAGGGTATCCGACAACTGCCTATTGTCTCAGGAGAGGCGGGGCCCGACAATGTTGTCGTACAGCCGGCGCTGGCGCTCCCGCGCGGCGCGGTAGATCGCGTGTCGTCCCGGATCGGGCGTCACGCTCACGCCGGGGCCCAGCGGGGACGGAGAGGCGCCCAGCGCCTCGAGCGCCAGCAGCGCCGCGCCGCGCGACGAGGCCTCGGGCTCGGCAGACAGGATCAGCGGCACTCCGAGGACATCGGCCATGATGGACGCCCAGACGCGGGAGTGGTGCAGGGCCCCACCGGAGGCGATGATCTGGTGACCGGCGGCGGCCAGTGGAGCGAGCTGCTCGTAGATCATGCCCAGTCGGTAAGCGACGGCCTCCATGAACGCGCGCAGGACGGCTACAGCATCGGTGCCGAGCGAGGCGCCCGTCAGCGCCGCGCGCGCCTCCGCCCGCCAGCCGGGGCTGCGCTCACCAGCCAGGAAGGGCAAGACGGTCAGACCATGACCGTCGGGGGGCACATTGTCCAGCGCGCGCTCGAGCGCGCCCTCCTTGGCGGGCACGGCGAGGACACGCCGGCACCAGGACAGGACGTTGCCGCCCTCGTTGGTGGCGCCGCCCACGAGGCTGCGGGCGGTGTCCACACGGTAGCGCCACAACCCCGGCGGCATCGCCCTGGCGCCGAAGCCTTCGCGCGTGACCATGCGGAGGGCCGACGAGGTTCCCACGTTGAGCGCCAGACGCGCCGGGGTGGTGCAGTCCGAGCCCAGGTTGGAGCAGGCCCCGTCGCCCCTGCCCGGGTGCCACGGCACCTGGGCCAGTGCCGGCCACCGCGCCGCGAAGGCCGGGGCGAGTCCGGGCGCCGGCTCGTCGGAGATGGGCGGAAGGCAATCGGCGGTGATCCCAGCTGACTCGAGGAGCTCCCGATCCCACGTGCCCACCGACTGATCGAGGAGGCCCGTACCCGAGGCCATGGAGACGCTTGCGCGCAGCGCCCCCGTGAAGCGCAGGGCCAGGTACTCGGCGAAGCCGCACCAGCGCGCGGCGCGCGCGAAGAGGTCGGGCTGGGTGCGGCGCAGCCAGCGCAGGCGCGCCGGGTAGAACGTCGAATGCAGCGGCGCGCCGGTGCGCGCGTGCACGGCGCCCTCGTCCAGCCGCCGGCGCAGGTCCTCGGCCTCAGCCGTGCTCCGTGTGTCGGCCCAGGTGATGACACGTGTGAGCGGTCTCCCGTCGGCGGCGAGGGCGAGCAGGCTGTGCCAGAAGATCGAGGCGCCCACGGCCCGGATCTCACCGCACCGGGGTCCGAGCCGGGCCAGGCAGCCGTCGACCGCCTGGCCGACGGCCTCGAGCAGCGCCTCGGGCTCGAGCTCGACCCCGCCGTCGGCCGTCACCACGGCCTCGTAGGCCACGCGGGCATGAGCCTCGGGCACGGCCTGGCCGCGGTCGTCGAAGCACTGGGCGCGCGTCGAGCTCGTGCCCACGTCGAGCGCCAGAACAAGCATGTGCGCTATATTCAACTACGGCGCCCGCGGGGGTGCCCCAGATTTTCCGGCGAGGAGGGCGCGATGGCGACAGGGGCGCAGGCGGGCGGCACTGGCGCGGAGTGGGAAGTGCTGACGCTGCGCGGGCTGTCCATGACCGATGAGACGGGGGCCGAGTTCACCGGCACGCTGGTCATCCACCGCGTCGGCACGCCCGAGCCCGTCGAGCAAGTCACCGTGCGCCTCAGGCGCGGCGTGCTCGAAGAGCTGGCCACGACGCTCCAGCGCGTCCTGAAACGTTCGACCCAGTTCAAACGCTAGAGCCGACCACAGAACGCGAGACAGTTCGGATGAGCCCTTGGGCGAAGGAGCCCGGCCGCACAACTGGATGAAGTCGCAGTAAGGCTAGACGAAGGAGAATGCTATGGCAATAATCAGGGTGCTGAGCCCGGTGGGCGAGCGGCGCGAAGCCACGATGACACT
>DASSSH010000159.1:0-26584 GCA_035708525.1 Candidatus Methylomirabilota bacterium | reverse complement strand
AAAGGGAGACTCGACGGGATCTACCAGGGGAAAGGCTGCGCGCTGCCGTGCCTCACCCAGGCTATCATCCTGGATTCCGGCGCCACGCTCAACGTGGACTACAACAACTACACCAAGCCCTACCCCGACCAGCCGGCTCGTCTGCCGCTCTGGTATATCGCCGGAAACTCCTATCCGGTGCTCGACAATCCGACGCTGATCAATGGGACCGCCTACGCCTCCTACTCGGCCAACTTCCTCATTCCTCACGCGCCTAATAATCTAACGCCAAATATGTTAGATACGCGGCTCGATATCGCGGTGCCGAACGGAGCGAACTGCGTGCCGGCCGGCGCCCCCGAGTGCACGGCCAGTAGCGGCTGCCCACCTGTGTGTACGCTCGGCGATCTCTTCGACCCGACCTTCGGCTCCTTCACCCAGGCCCGCGCGGCATTCCGGCATACGTTCACCTTCACCAACAAGGCCGGCGTGGTCACGACGGCTGAGATCTGCCACGCGCGGACGACGCTCTCGGTAGCCAGCCGGGGCGTGAACCTGCCGGCCCAGCCGAACAACGTTCCGGTGGGCTACAACCAGGCCGACCACACGATCGAATTCGGCATCCCGACCTGCGAAAATCCCAATCCGCCCACCAATCCGGTGCTGATCTACTGGCCGAGAAACATCGCCTTCGCGCGATTCGGTGGGATCAATCGCCCGCTCACGTATCGGGGCTCGGCGATCATCATGCAGCCCAGCAACACGCTCCAGCTCGAGGAAACGCTCCTCAGCTACTGCACGATCAGCACGGGTTCGCCCGGTACCGAGTGTCCCGCGGGCGAGCGCTTCGCCGAGGATCACCTGCTCGTGTTCCTCACCGCGAGCTACGTAGACATCGGGATGTTCTACACCAACGTCGACACCGTGATGGCGTACGTGTGGTCGAACCAGTACATCTCCACGCGACGCGACACCAAATTCATCGGCTCGTTGCGCGGCCGCTCGCTGTGCTTCCAGAACTCCTCCGCGGCGCCTTGCTCGGTCGTGGGCGGCGGCCCCGATCCCGCGGTCTATCAAGCCACGCCGATCGACCTCCGAAGGATTCCGGAGGAGCTGCCCGGGGGCGGGGGCTCAGGAGACCGGTGGAGGATCGACAGTGTGCCGCGCTTCTATCTGGTCTGCCGGCCGGGGACCCTGCCCAGCACGCCGACGGGGACGTGTGGGTACCAGTAAAAGTACGTTTTTCCTTGGGGAATCGTAGCTTACGCTGCTATAGTCGCCTCCTTAGATAGCGGTCGGTCCGGGGGGAGGTGCCGTCTCGCAGCGCCGGGGGGGTAGCGGGAGGGGCTATGCTCGGAAAGCTGTTCCGCAGGCGTAGGGCTGTCGGGCTCGACGTCGGCACCGGCTCTATCAAGGCCCTGACGCTCGAGGCCCGCGGCGCGGACGTGGCGGTGGTCGGCTACGGCAGCGTCGCCCTCGAGGCTGAAGCCCAGGCTCCCCAAATCAGCCAGGCCATCCACGCGGCGCTGGCCCAGGCCGGCGCCGACAGCGATCCCGTCGTCGCCTCCGTGGGCGGTCCCGAGGTCGTCATCCGCCAGGTGTCGCTGCCCCCGCTCGCCCCCTCCAAGGTCATCGCCGCGCTCGAGATGCAGTACCGCGAGCTGGGCCTGCTCCCCCCGGAAGAGGCGATCCTCGACGCCCAGGTCCTGCGGCGCTCGAAGGACGGCGTCTCCAACGAGATCCTCTCAGTCAGCACGCCCAAGCAGCTCTTCGAAGAGCGCACGATGCTGCTGCGCCAGGCGGCGGTAAATCTACAGATCCTGGACATCGAGCCCCTGGCCATCCTCAACGCCTCCCTGCATCTGACCGGCCTGGACCCGGGCGAGCTGCTGGTCGTGGTGAACATCGGCCGCCATAGCTCGGTCCTGTGCGTGTACAGCGAGCAGGGGCCGGTCGTGGCGCGCTACCTGGAAGTGGGCGCCGAGGCCTTCACCGAGCAGCTCCGCGTGGCCTTCCAGGTCTCGCCGTACTCGACCGAATCCTTCGCGCGCACGCTCGGCACGGCCGAGGCGCCGAAGGCCGAGGTCGCCTGCCGCGAGGTGGTCGAGCGGATGGCCGAGGACATCCGCCTCTCGCTCACCTTCTACCGCACCGAGTACGACCGCGAGAGCTTGCCGCGGTACGCGCTGGGCGGGTGGGTCGAGATCCCGCTCATCGGCCGGTGGCTGTCCGACCGGCTCGGGCTCAACGCGCCGTTCGAGCTGATGGATCCCCTCAGGGCCCTGGAGGTCAGGGCGCCGCAGGAGCCTGAAGAGGGAAAGGTTGGCACCCAGTTCCTGCAGGCCTTCGGCCTCGCGCTGCGAGGCTTATGACCGGTCGCTTCGCCGTCGACCTGCTGCATCCGGGCCGGGTCGCCCAGACCTGGCAGGACTGGTTCGTCGGCACCCAGGGACGCCGGCGGTTCCTGTTCGCGTTGAGCGGTTGCGTCGTCGTGCTGATCATCGCCGCCGTGCCATGGATCATCACGAGCCTGCGACTGTCGGGCGATCAGGGTAGCCTGCCGCGGCTGCGGGCGGACTTGGCCGGACGCGACGGTGAGCTCCGCCTGCTCCGGGCGGATTTGCAGGCGCTGTCCGTCGAGGCGAAGCGGCAGGTGCGCTGGGCCGAGGTGATGACGGCGCTCAGCCAGCAGATTCCACCGACGCTGAAGCTAACCAAGGTTGAGGCGCTCCGAGCAGGGCCGCCGCCCGCGCCCAGCCCCGGTCAGCCTCCTCCTCCGACCCCGACGCCGGTCTCGGCGGGTGAAGGGGAGCTGCGAATCGAGGCCATCACGCCGCTCAAGCCGGGCAGCCCCAACATGCTCGAGATCGCCCAGTTCATGGCGGGCCTGTTGAAGGATCCGGCCGTGAACAAGCGATTTCAGCTCAAGAACTGGGAGATCAAGCCCGGAACTCCCGCGTCGGGTGGAGGTCAGGCCCAGGGAGAAGGCGAGAAGATGATCCAGATCATCATCGTCCTGTCGGAGCTCGGACGGTGAGGGAGCGCGACCTTGCCATCGCGTGGATCGCCCTGGCCGTGGTGTTCCTGCTGGCGCTGGCCTGGGAGCTGAAATCGTGGCGCTCCGTCTCGACCCAGGCGGAACAGGTGGCCGCTGAGCGGCGGCGCTTGACCGACGCGATCAGCCAGCGCGAGCAGGAGATCGTCCGCGAGGCGCGGGCCAATGCCGGATTGCTCCAGGAGATGAGCTGGACCGCGACGGGCGCCGACCCGGCGGCGTTCATTCGCCGGGTGGCCGACCTGGCCCAGGGCTCGCGGCTCAAGGTCACCGCCATCGGGCCCGTCGAGCGGCAGACGACGCCGCAGTTCACCAAGTCGTGGCACTCGATGGAGATCATCGGGCCGTACCAGGAGCTCAAGACGCTGGCCGCGAAGGTGGAAGGCGAGCGCGGGATCCTCGAGAGCGTCTCCATCGGCGAGGCGGCAAAGGAAGGGCGCGAGGCCGTGATCCGCGAGGGCCAGCGGCTCGGCCCCGGTGGCGAGACCGAAATCCAGGCCAAGTTCCGGATCACGTCGATGGAGCTGACCCAGGCGACCCGGGACATCCTGCGACGCGCCTCTCAGGCCAGCGGGATCCAGCTCACGCCGACGGGGCCGCAATCGGGCCCCGCGGTGGCGCTGCCGGTTCCCGCCCCGCCCACGCCCGGCGCGCCGGCTCCCCGCGATCCGTTCGTCTTCGGCGTGGCGCCCACGCCGCGGCCGGTCGTCGCCTCGGGCACGAAAGGCGAGGGACTCGAGCTGCAGGGCATCGTCGGCTTTCCTGGCGGCCATCTCGCGATCGTGGACAACACGATCGTGAAGGTCGGAGACAAGGTGAAAGGCCATCGCGTCGAAGACATCACCGACCGCGGCGTGCTGCTCCGCCAGCCCAACGGCGCCCCGCGCCGGCTGACGCTGCCCGACATCGCGGTGCCCTCGGCCCAGGCGCAGCAGCCCGCTACCCCCCGTCAACCGGAAGCGCAGCCCCCGGCGGCGCCGCCGCAGTCGCCGCCCCAACCCGGACCCCCGGCTCAACCGCCAAGGAGGTGAGGCCAGCCGTGTCGCACTGGATGAAGAGCACCCGACTTTCCCGCGGATTCGCCCTGGGCCTGGCCGCGCTCCTGCTGCTCCCGGCGCCGGCCGCGCTCGCCCAGGAGGCCTGCTACAGCCGGCTGCCGGCCGAGCTCGTGTCGCTGAACCTGCGCGACGCCAACGTGCAGACGACGCTGCGCCTCCTGGCCCAGCACTATCGCGTCAACATGGTCGTGACCGACGAGGTGTCGGGCTCCGTGACGCTGGACTTCTTCCGCGTCCCGGTCCGCGACGTGTTCCAGGCCATCATCGAGTCCGCGAACCTGCAGTGCATCGAGCAGGGCGTGGCGCTGCGGGTGAGTACCACCGAGCGCATCCAGCGCGAGGAGGCGGCGCGGGCGACCGCCTCGGTGGCGGGCAAGGTGCGCGAGGCCGAGCTCAAGAGCAAGGAGGCGGATGCGCGCGTCAAGATCCGCGAGGCGGAGGCCAAGGACCGGGAGGCCGAGCTCATCAAGGAGCGCGGGCCGGTCAAGGAAGAGATGATCAAGCTGCAGTACGCCGACGCTGAGCAGGCTGCTCTCACCATCCGGGCCATCCTAGGGCTGCGAACGCAGTCGGGCCCCGGTCAGCAATACCTGCCGTCCCAGTACCAGCCGGCGCCACCGGTCAACATTCCGGAGCGCGGGCCGGGAGCCCCGCCGCCGGAGCCCCAGACGTTCACCGCGCCCGCGCCGGTGCCGGGATCGCAAGCGCTGGCATTCGGGCTCGCGGTGGAGGCGCACAAGCCCACCAACTCCGTCTTCATCCGCTACTTCGAGAACGACCTGGAGCGGCTGAAGACGCTGATCCGGGAGAAGATCGACATCCCGCTGCCGCAGATCCACATCGCGGCGCAGATGGTCATCACGACCAAGAGCTCGCTGGAGCAGCTGGGCATCCAGTGGGGCGGCGCGATCATCCGGCAACCCATCGCGGGCCAGGACCCGGCGCTGGTCGGTCAAGGCTTCGGGGCCTCCGGCATCGGCGCCGGTGGAGGCACCGGGGTGCAGGGAATCTTTTCGGGAAACCCGAACTTCAGGGGCAGCTCCTTGCTGCCGGTCTCGCCCACCACGGCCTTGCCCATTGGCGGCAACATCGTCAATCTCCCGACCGCGGGGCTGCCGACCGCGACCCCCGCCGCCTTGAACGCCCTCTTCGGGATCGTGGCGCGAGACTACAATCTCAACCTGGCCATCCAGGCTCTGGAGACCCAGGGCAAGGCCAAATCCTTGGCCGAGCCCAAGGTGGTGACGGTCGAGAACACCACGGCCTTGATCCAGCGCGGCTTCGAGGTGCCCTACACGACCGGCACCGCCGCGCTGGGGACTCAGCAGGTGCAGTTCAAGGAGGCCCTCCTCAAGCTGGAGGTGACTCCCAACGTCATCAAGCAGGACAACGAGACCAAGATCAGAATGAAGGTGACGGTGAACAACGACGACCCGGACTTCACGCGAAGCATCAGCGGCAACCCGCCGATCTTCAAGCGCAAGGCGGAGACCCAGGTGGTGGTGCGGGAAGGCGAGCGGCTGGTGATCGGCGGTGTGCTGACCGACAGTTTCACGCGGACCATTCGCCAGGTGCCGCTGCTGGCCAATATCCCGGTCCTGGGGTGGCTCTTCAAGAGCCGCGAGATCACCGCCGACACCGAGGACCTGATCGTCATCATCACGCCCTCGGTGCTCGACGCGACGGCGCCGATCAGGAGGTAAGGATCCATGTACGAGGCGTATTTCAGCCTCGAGGACGCGCCCTTTGTCCTGACGCCCGACCCGCGCTTCCTGCTACGGTCGAAGGGCCATCACGAGATCCTCGCCTCTCTGCTCTTCGGGATCACCAGCCAGAAGGGCCTGATGGCGCTCATCGGCGACGTGGGCACCGGCAAGACCACCCTCTGTCGCGCCCTGCTCCGCGAGCTGCCCGACGACGTGCAGAGCGCGCTGGTGCTCAATCCCCATCTCTCCGACGCCGAGCTGATCGGGACCATCCTCGAAGACCTCGGCGTCGAGCGCCGCGGCGCCACCACTCGCGGCGAGCTGATGACGACGCTGTCGCAATATCTGCTGACGACCGGCAGTGAGGGCAAGACCGTGGTGGTGATCCTCGACGAGGCCCAGCAGCTGGGCGTGGACTCCCTCGAGCAGATCCGCCTGCTCTCGAACCTCGAGACAGCGACGCGCAAGCTGCTGCAGATCCTCCTGGTGGGGCAACCCGAGCTCGAGGAGAAGCTCAAGCTGCGCCAGCTGCGCCAGCTGGACCAGCGCATCGCCATCCGCTGCTACCTGGGGCCGTTGCCGAGAAAGGAGACGTTCCGGTACATCGAGCATCGGCTGCGCATCGCCGGATTGCCCGGCGCGCTGCCCTTCACCCGCGCCGCCATGACGCGGATCCACCGCTACAGTCGCGGCATTCCCAGGGTGATCAATCTCGTCTGCGACCGCGCGCTCATGGCCGCCTTCAACACCCGGGTGCGCGAGGTGACGCCCGCGCTGGTCACCACCGCCATCGCCAACCTGGAAGGCGGGCGGATCGGGCGCCGCCGGCATCCGAAGAGCTGGATGCCCCGGCGCGGACTGAGCCCGACCACGATCGCCGCGGGCGCGCTCGGGCTGCTGGTGCTGGCCGGCGGGATCACCGCCCACTGGCGCGGCTGGTCGCCGCCGTCGCTCCGGTCGATCACGGCCAACCGGGCCAGCGAGCGCGCGGTCCCCGCGGCCGCCGCCACCGCGCCGTCGATCGCTCCTGCGGTGGCCGTGCCGCCGCAGTCGTCGGCGATCGCGCCGGTCGTCGTGGCGGCTGCTTCGTCACCGACGTCGGTGCCCGCGCCGGTCGCCTGGGACAGCGTCCGCGCCCTGCTGGCCCGGGCGCTGCGCCTCTGGGGAGTGGACGACGACCTGTCCGCGCCCGCCCTCGCCGCCTGGCCGGCCGGACCCGATGGGGCCCTGGACATCGAGGCCGTCGCGGCTCGGTATCAGCTGGCGGCCACCTTCCTGCGGGACACCTCGCTGCCGGAGCTGCGGGGAATCGGGCTGCCCGCCCTGGTCGAGGTGCTCGAGCCGCCGACGTGGCGCCCGTATCTGCTCCGGCGGGTGGAGGGCGACACGGTGCTGCTGGTCAGCCCGGCCGGCGCCGAGGTCCGCCTTCGCACCGACAACCTCGAGTCGGCGTGGACGCGCTCGGCTTGGATCATCTGGCGCAACGTGGATCTGCTGCCCTCCGATCCGGCGCAGGCGATGTCGCCCACGGTGCTTGCCACGCTCGGGCTGCGGCTGCACAAGCTCGGCTACCTGACGGCACCATTGCCGGGTGCGTATGAGGGGCGGCTCCAGCAGGCCGTGCAGCGCTTCCAGCGCGACACCCAGCTGTCCGAAGACGGTATCGTCGGGCCTCGGACCACGATGGCCCTGGCGCGGGTGACGGGCGGACGGTTCAATCCGACTCTCACCGATTCGCGGGCCCGCTAGCCGTGCCGATGCGCCTCGATCTCCTTCGTTCTCGTCGTCGCGGCTCCTCCCCTCGGGCCTCGTCCGGCTCGCGGCTCGGCCCGGCTCCCGAGGCTCTAGGCTCCGGATCCCAGCGATGAGCCGCCTCGCCGACCTCCTCATGGGGATGGATAGGAAGACAGCTCGACCCCAAGGGGTAGGGGGAATCCCGAGCCTCAGTCCCGAGCCCCGAGCCGGGAGGCGGAAGTGGCATTGGCTCGCCCCTTTCGTTATTGTAGGAATGATGGGAGTTTTCGCGGTCGTGCCCCTCCTTCGCCCTCAGGTGACCCCCCCGCGCGGTGGCGCCGCCAGGCTCCCGGCGCCGGTCCGGGTCACGAGGCCGGTCGTGCCCTCGGCCCCGGTCTTCCCCGCAGTTCAGTCAGCGCCAGTCTCGGCACCCAGCGTGCGCGACCGGGCTCAGGCCCTGGTCGGGGAAGGCCTGGAAGCCGCGCGGGCGCGCGACTTCGTCGAGGCCGCACGGCTGCTCGCCAAGGCCGTCGACCTCGATCCCACGGACGCGGAGGCGTGGAACGGTCTCGGGGTGGCGCTGATCCGGCAGGGCGAAGTCGCGCGCGGCGTGGGCGCCCTCCGGCGGGCGCTGCGCACCCAGCCGAGCCATGCCGAGGCGCACCGCAACCTGGCCGTGGCTCTCGACGGTCAGGGGCGCTGCCGAGAGGCTGCCGTCCACTATCGGAGCTTCCTCAGCCAGAGCAATGCCTCGAGCCCGTTCCGCGAGGATGTGACGCGGCGGCTGGCGGAGCTGCAGCCGAACGGGAGGAGCTGCGAGTGAGCACCGCGCCCGACCGCCGCGGCTGGAGCAGCCTGGGGCAGATGCTGGTGGACGATGGGGTCCTCACGCAGGAGCAGCTCAGCTCGGCCCTCGACCGCCAGCGCAAGACCCGCGAGCGTCTGGGGCAGGTCCTCATCGAGCTCAAGCTCATCGACGAGGAGGTCCTGCTCAAGTACCTGGGCGCCCAGTTCCGCAAGGAGCCGATCACGCGGCAGGAGCTGCAGGCGCTCGATCTGAACGTCGTCCGGCTCGTGCCGGAAGAGGTGGCGCGCCAGCACGGTGTCATCGCCGCTCACCGCCACGGTCGCCGGCTCATCGTGGCGACCGCCGATCCGCTGAACGTCGTGGCGCTCGATGACCTCCGCCGCGCCACGGGCCTCGAGGTGGACTTCAAGATCGGTCCCGGCAGCGCCATTCAGGAAGCCATCGAGAAGACGTACCGCCGGATGGTCTCGACCGAGGGCATCGACGAGGCGCTCCGCAACGACCTGGGCCTCAACCTGAACGTCACGGCTGCCTCGGACATGGCGGAAGACCTCAAGACCCTCCGCACCCAGGCCGACGATCCGCCCGTGGTCCGCGTGGTCAACTACATCCTGACCCGGGCGGCCATGGACAACGCCTCCGATATCCACGTGGAGGCTCAGGAGGATCGCACGCGGGTGCGGTACCGCATCGACGGCCTGCTGTTCGATCTGCTCGAGATCCCCCGCCAGCTCCACCTGGCGGTGGTCTCGCGGCTCAAGATCATCTCGCGCCTGGACATCGCCGAGCGCCGGCTGCCGCAGGACGGCAGCTTCTCGTCGCGCATTCACGGCCAGGACGTGGACTTCCGCGTCTCCTCGCTGCCCACCGTGTACGGGGAAAAGGTGGTGCTGCGCCTCCTGTACAAGGAGGCGGTGGTCGAGCGCTACACGCTTGAAAACCTTGGCTTCGAGGAAGACCAGCGCGAGGCCTTCAAGAAGGCCATCCGCCGGCCCTGGGGCATGGTGCTGCTGACGGGGCCCACCGGAAGCGGCAAGTCCACGACGCTGCACACGGCGATCAAGGCGATCAAATCGCCGCGCAAGAACATCGTCACCGTCGAGGATCCGGTCGAGTACCGGCAGCCGGGCATTCAGCAGGTGCAGGTCAAGAGCGACATCGGCTTCGATTTCGCGCGCTCGCTGCGCGCCATCCTCCGCCAGGATCCCGACATCATCATGATCGGCGAGATCCGCGACCAGGAGACCGCCCAGATCGCCGTCAAGGCAGCGCTCACGGGCCATCTCGTCCTCTCCACGCTGCACACGAACGACGCGGTCTCCACCCTCGTCCGGCTCGTGAACATCGGCGTCGAGCCCTTCCTCGTCGCCTCCGCGGTGAGCCTGGCGGCCGCTCAGCGGCTCGTGCGCAAGATCTGCAAGGACTGCAAAGAGTCGTACACGCCGTCGGCCGACGAGCTGGCGCTGTTCGCGCCCGAGCCGGGTCCGAAGCTGCTCTACCGGGGACGCGGCTGTGAGAGCTGCCGCAACGTCGGGTACGCCGGGCGCATGGCGCTCTACGAGGTCTTCTCGGTGACGGCCGAGGTCCGACGCATGGTCATCGACGGGGCGGACTGGGACACGATCCAGAAGTACGCGATCGACGCCGGCATGATGACCCTGAAACAGTCGGGGTTCCGGCAGGCGGCACGGGGACACACGACGCTGGAAGAAGTCCTCGCCGTGGTCGCGGAGCAGGAGTAGGCCAATGCCGGTCTTCGAGTACGAGATCGCGGATCGGCGGGGCACCGTGATGCGGGGCCGCGCCGAAGCCCAGGAGCAGGCCGATCTGATCCTCCGCTTCCGGGAGCAGGGACAGACCGTGCTGGCCCTCAAGCCCGCGCGCGGTCCGGTCTCCGGCGGCGGGCTCGGCCTGG
Organism: Candidatus Methylomirabilota bacterium; assembly: GCA_035708525.1. Taxonomy (GTDB): domain Bacteria; phylum Methylomirabilota; class Methylomirabilia; order Rokubacteriales; family CSP1-6; genus DASSSH01. Next base: position 16,329 of record DASSSH010000159.1, on the reverse strand, counting down.
GGCCCATCGTCGAAGGCTTCAGCCAGTCGCTCAAGCGCCTCTCCAAGGGCGTGAAGATCGGCACGCTGGTGCTGTTCACGGGCCAGATGGCGGCGATGCTGGGCGGCGGCCTGCACCTGGTCCGCATCCTCACCGCCCTGGCCGCCGAGACGACGCACAAGCACTTCAAGAAGGCGCTCGAGGAGATCCGCGACTCGATCACCAGCGGTTCGACCTTCGCCGATTCGCTGGGCCGCCACCCGCACATCTTCAACACGCTCTACGTCTCGGTGGTGCGGGCCGGCGAGATCTCGGGCTCGCTCCCCGTGGTGCTCGACACGCTGACGACGTACCTCGAGAAGGCGGATGCGCTCCGCCGCAAGATCAAGGGCGCCATCGCCTATCCGGTCGTCATCCTCTCCGTCGCGATTTTGATTCTGCTCTTCATGATCCTGAAGATCGTGCCCGTCTTCCAGGACGTCTACTCCAAGGCCAATGCCCCGCTGCCGGCGCCGACGCGCGCGCTCATCGCCTTCAGCGATGCGTTCCGGAATTACTTCGTCCTGGTCTTCCTGGGAACGATCCTGGTCATCACGATCCTGTACGCCTACGCTCAGACCAACGTGGGCAATCACTTCTTCGCCAATTTCCGCCTGAAGATGCCGATCTTCGGCCCGCTGATCCGGAAGGCCATCATGGCCCGGACCTGCCGGACCCTCTCCGTGCTCCTCAACGCCGGCATCCCGCTGATGGAGGCTATGGAGACCGTCTCCCGCGTCGTCGGCAACATCGTCATCGAGGATGCGCTCGTCGCGGCGACGCAGCGGATGCGAGATGGCGGCACGATCGCCGAGACCCTTCGGCAGACCGGGCACTTCCCCGGAATGGTCACCCAGCTCGTGGCCACCGGTGAGGAGAGCGGCACCTTGCCCTCCATGCTGGCCCGGGCCGCCGAGTACTACGAGCAGCAGGTGGACCAGTCGGTTGCGACGCTCTCAACCCTCATCGAGCCTCTCATGATCGTCGTCATGGGAGGACTTGCCGGCGCCGTCATCTTTGCCCTGTACATGCCGATCTTCTTCCTCGGCAAGGCGCTACAGGGGCAGATCAAGTAGTCGGGCCGGCGGCGATGACGGCACCGACCTCCGCCTACCGTGTCTCGCTCCGGCTGTATGTCGTCTTCTCTCTGCTCATGCTGACCTCCGCGGCCCTCAGCGGCCTGCTCCTCCTCTACCTGGCACGCCCGTTCGCCAGCGAGCTGTCGAGCCAGCAGGCCGCTCATATGAGGATCCTGCTCTTCACCGGCGCGGCGGGAGCGGGAGCCCTGGCAGCCGTGGGTGGCCTGTTCATGGGCCTGCGGCTCGCGGGACGGATCCGGGGCATCGTCGAGCGGGCCGAGGCGCTTTCCCAGCACACGCTCTTCCAGGTGGCCGGCCCGCCGCCGGCGCGCGTGCGGGACGAGCTGGGAGCGCTGGACGCCGCCGTCGGCCGCCTCACCCTGTCCATGGACCGCTTCGTCCGCGACAGTGACATCCTGGCGCGGCTCCCCGAAGGCATGATGCTGCTGGACCCGAAGGGCGCGCTCCTGTCGTTCAACACCACGGCCGAGGCGCTGCTTGGTCTGAAACTCGAGCGCTTCCGCGGCGCGTCCATTCTCTCGGCCACCGGGCCCTTCCCGCTCGAGGCCGGGAACGAGGCTCTGGCTCGGCTGCTCGACGATACGCCGGAGGTTGGGCAGCGCGCGCAGCTCAACGAAGTCGCCGTGACGACCACGGCGGGCACCTCGCTCCTGCTGGAGATCACGGCTCAGCGGCGCGATTGGGGCCCAGCCTCGACGGCCCAGGTGCTCGTCTTCCGGGATGCCTCCGAGAAGCGTCGCATCCGCGACGAGATCCGACGCGCCGACCAGCTCGCCTTTCTGGGCGGACTCGCGGCCCGGATCGCCCACGAGATCCGCACGCCGCTGGCGACCATCCGGGGGCTCCTGGAGCTGCTCCAGGCCGATCTACCTCCGTCCGATACCCGGCGCCAGTACATCGATCGCGTGCTGCAGGCCGTGGACCGCCAGGATCGCCTCGTCGAGAATCTGCTGACGCTGAGCCATCCGGAGCCGGAGACGTGGCAGGCCGTTACGATCCCAGACCTGTTCGATGATCTGATGACCATGCTGCCGAAGGATCCACGGCTGCACGTGTCGTTCGACGATCTGGGCGGGCTGCCCCCCGTGTGGGGCGATCCGTTCCGGCTCAGCGAGGTCTTCACCAACCTCATCCGGAACGCCCTGGACGCGACGCCGGAGAACGGCAGCGTCGACGTCTGGGGCGAGACCGATGGGCGCGACCGCGTGCGCATCGTCGTGCGCAATCCGGGAGCGGCGATCCCCGCCGAGCTGCGGGAGCGGATCTTCCAGCCGTTCTTCACCACCAAATCCCGCGGCACCGGGCTCGGACTCGCCATCGCCCGGCAGATCGTCGAGGCCCACCGGGGTCGACTGCGGCTGGAGGCCGACGACGCCTCGGCCACCACCACCTTCGTCGTCGAGCTGCCGACTACCGCGCCCGTGATGGCCGCGGGGAAACCGTAGCCCATGGCGGAGCGCATCGTCATCTGTGAGGACGACGAGGACCTCGCTTTCGTCCTGCGCGAGGCTCTCGTCCGCAAGGACTACGACGTCGAGATCGCGCCGACCGCGGGCGGACTGCTGGAGATGCTCCGCGCCGGCGCGTGGGACCTGATCCTGCTGGACGTGCGGCTGCCCGACATGGACGGCCTCGACGCGATCCCCAAGTGCCGCGATCTCGCCGCCGAGGTTCCGATCATCGTCATGACCGCCCACGGCACGCGCCAGATCGCCATGGAAGCGATCAAGCGCGGCGCCTACGACTTCTTCACCAAGCCGCTCAAGATGGCCGAGTTCCAGGTCGTGGTGGCGCGCGCCCTGGACCGCCGTCGGCTGCAGCTGCAGGTCAAGGCGCTGCGCGCCGGGCAGGGGAGCGGCTTCGAGGAGCTGATCGGGCGCAGCGAATCCCTCAAGCGCGTGCTCGACATGGCCCAGCGCGCGGCGCCCACCGACCTGACGGTCCTGATCGAGGGCGAGAGCGGCACGGGCAAGGAGGTGCTGGCGCGGGCCATTCACCGGCTGAGCGCCCGCAAGGATGGCCCCTTCATCCCGGTCAACTGCGCCGCGATTCCCGAAGGCCTGCTCGAGTCCGAGTTGTTCGGTCACGAGCGCGGCGCCTTCACCGGCGCCATCCGCGCGCGTCCCGGCCGCTTCGAGCTGGCCAAGGACGGCACGCTCTTCCTCGACGAGATCGGTGACATGCCCCTGGCCATGCAGTCCAAGATCCTCCGGGCGCTGCAGGAGCGGGAGTTCGAGCGCGTGGGCGGGACGCGATCGATCACCGCGGACGTGCGCGTTATCGCGGCCACGCACCGCGACCTGGACGCCGCTGTCGGGCAGGGGAGCTTCCGCCAGGATCTCTTCTATCGGCTGCAGGGCGTGCGGCTCCGGCTGCCGGGCCTGCGCGAGCGCATCGACGATCTGCCGCTGCTGGTCACCCATCTCCTCGAGCGCGCGGCCGAGCGGCTCTGGCGGCAGCCGGCCACCGTCTCCACCGAGGCGCTGCGCTGTCTCTGGACCTACGCCTGGCCGGGCAACATCCGTGAGCTCCAGCACGTGCTCGAAGGAGCCATGGTGCTCTCCGACGGCGTCATCCTGCCCGAGCACCTGCCGCCGGCCATCCAGCGCGGGGCTCAGCCCCAGCCGGGGGCGGAGGCCGGCCCGACGCTGAGCGGCTCGCTGGACGAGGCCCTGGAGGAGTGGGAGCGCCGCGCGATCCTCGACGCCCTCCAGAAGGCCAACGGTGTGCAGGCCCGCGCCGCGAAGATCCTGGGAATCTCCGAGCGGAGCCTCTGGTATCGGGTCAAGAAGCTCAAGATCCAAGTCCGGACCGCGGAGGACAGCGTCCCGTCGGCATGAGCTCGTTGGCGGAGGCCGTCGCCGCGCTGCTGGGGCGGCTCACGCATCTCGAAGAGCCCGTGGTCACGGTCATCTCGCGGCTGCTGGCCATCCTGGCCTACCTGCTCGTCACCGTCCTGCTCTATCGCGGCGCCAGCCACCTGGTCGACCGCGTCCTCCATCCGCTCGAGACGGCCTCCGACGATCTCGGAAAGGTGCAGCGCGCCGCGACGCTGCGGCCGCTCATGAAGAATGTCTCGCTCTACACGCTGTCCTTCCTCGCGCTCGTCGTGATCCTCCGCGAGGTCGGCGTGGACATCCGGGCGCTGCTGGTCTCGGCCGGCGTGCTGGGCCTGGCGCTGGGGCTCGGCGCCCAGACGCTGATCAAGGACGTCATCACCGGCGTGTTCATCCTCTTCGAGGGACTCCTCGGAGTGGGAGACGTGATCGAAGTGGGTGGCCACACCGGGACGGTGGAATCCATCGGTCTCCGGGTGACGAAGATGCGTCTGCTCAACGGCGCCCAGCGCATCGTGCCCAACGGTGAGCTGACGCAGTTCATCAACTACACCCGTGGCTGGGGCCGCGCGGTCGTGGACGTGAGCGTGGGATACGACAGCGATGTCGGCCGCGCGATGCAGGTTCTCGAGCGGGTCGGGCAGGGCTGGGCCAAGGAGAGCGGCCTGGCGCTCGAGACCCCCGAGGTCCAGGGCGTGACTCGGTTCGGCGAGAGCGACCTGCAGCTGCGCCTGATGGTCAAGGTCGACGCGCGCCGGCGCGACGTGGCCGAGCAGGACCTGCGCCGCCGCATCAAGGAGGCGTTCGAGCGCGAGGGCATTCCGTTTCCCCAGCGCGTCGTGTATCTTCAGAGCAAGAACAAGCCATGAGGATACGCAAAGCCGTCTTCCCCGCCGCCGGCCTCGGCACCCGCTTTCTGCCCGCCACCAAAGCGCAGCCGAAGGAAATGCTGCCGCTCGTGGACAAGCCCACCATCCAGTACGTGGTCGAGGAGGCGGTGGCCTCGGGGCTGGACGAGATCATCCTGGTCACGGGGCGCAACAAGCGCGCCATCGAGGACCATTTCGACGCCGCCTTCGAGCTCGAATACTATCTCCAGGACCGAGGGAAGGTGGAGGAGCTGGCCCAGATCAAGACGATCTCGGAGCTGGCCTCGGTCTCCTACGTGCGCCAGAAGGAGCCGCTCGGCCTGGGCCACGCCATCCTCTGCGCGCGCCCCCTCGTGGGCAACGATCCCTTCGGGGTCTTCCTCGGTGACGACATCATCGTCTCGCGCGTGCCGTGCATGCGCCAGCTCCTGGACGTCTACGAGCGCCACGGGGGCCCGGTGCTGGCCGTCATGCGCATGCCGCGCGAGGAGATCGGTCGCTACGGCGTGATCGCGGCCCGCGGGCTCGGGGGCAACGTCTACGAGGTGGGGGATCTGGTGGAGAAACCCGACCCGCGTGATGCGCCGTCGGATCTGGCCATCATCGGCCGGTACGTGCTCACTCCCGATCTGTTCCCGATCCTGGAGGATACCCCTCCGGACTCGCGCGGAGAGATCCAGCTCACTAACGGGCTGCGGGTGCTGCGGGGCCGGCGGCCCATCTACGCGGTCGAGTTCGAAGGCAAGCGGCACGATACCGGCGAGAAGCTGGGCTTCCTCAAGGCCACGGTCGAGTTCGCCCTGGCCCGCCCCGACCTGTCCGACGCCTTCCGGGCGTACCTGAAGAGCCTCGACCTCTAGGGCAAGGCGAAACTCCTTGTGTCGTGGGAGTTTGCGCCGCATCCGCCCCCGCAGCCTCGATTGACTTCCCCCGGCCTTTCTGGGACAATCCGTCCACTCCGGGGTGGTCGGGAGGCCCCGAATCCCTATGGCGAACCATCCCAAGCGCCCCTTTCACGTCGCATCCGAGCCCGAGATCAAGGCGGGTGAGGTGTCCGACGTCTACTTCGAGCGGACCGTCCAGATCCTCCGGGCCAAGGGAATCACCAAGCGCGTCAAAGCCGAGATCCGTCTCAAGAGCTTCCCCCAGCTGGACTGGACCTTCGGCGTCCTGGCTGGCGTCGAGGAGGCGGCCGCGCTCCTCGAGCGGCTGCCCGTGGACGCCTGGGCGATGGACGAGGGCACGCTGTTCGGCCCTCACGAGCCGGTGCTCGTCATCGAAGGGGTCTACACCGACTGGGCCCAGTACGAAACCGCGCTGCTGGGATTGCTCTGTCAGGCCTCCGGCATCGCGACGAAGGCGGCGCGCTGCAAGCGGGCGGCCGGCGACCGGCAGGTCATCTCGTTCGGCGCGCGGCGGATGCATCCCGCGCTGGCGCCGATGATCGAGCGCAACGCCTTCGTGGGCGGCTGTGACGGCGTGGCCGTCACGAAGTCCGCCGAGCTGATCGACGCCGACCCCACGGGCACCATCCCTCACGCCCTGGTGCTCCTCTTCGGCGACACCGTCGAAGCGCTCAGGGCCTTCCACGACGTCATCGATCCGAAGGTGCGACGCGTGGCCCTCATCGATACGCTCCAGGACGAGAAGTTCGAGGCGATCCGCGTGGCGCAGGCGCTGGGCAAGGATCTCTACGCCGTCCGCCTCGACACGCCGTCCTCCCGCCGCGGCGATTTCTATCAGATCCTCGGCGAGGTCCGCTGGGAGCTCGATATTCGCGGGTTCGGGCATGTGAAGATCCTGGCCTCGGGCGGCATCGACGAGTACGAGATCCTCAGGCTGAACCCGCTGGTGGACGGCTACGGCGTCGGGACATCCATCGCCAACGCGCCGGTGCTGTCCTTCGCGCTCGACATCATGGAGATCGAGGGCCGGCCCATGGCCAAGCGCGGCAAGCGGTCGGGTGCCAAGCAGGTCTGGCGGATGCCCGGGACCGTCGATAACGTCGTGCTCCCCGCCTCGAAGCCGGCGCCCGTCGGCCCGGACGGGCGCGCGGCGGAAGCCCTGCTCAAGCCGCTGATCGCGGGCGGCCGCATCGTCCGCGACCTGCCCCCGCCCAGGACCATCCGCGAGCATGTGATCGAGCAGATGTCCCGCATCGCGATCAGCCCGGCCCGGGACCATGGGCTTCGCTCTGACTTCTAGCAGGATGCTGAAGAGCTTGCAGGCCGATCAAAAAGGTCCAGATGCGAGGCGGTGAGGGAGGCCGCTGCCCGAGGCGTACTGGCTGTACGTTGAGGGCGGTGGCGACCGAGCCAACGACGCAGATGGGCCTTTTTCAGCGGCCTGCTAGGTCCGGGTGATGGGATGGGCGTTCTGGACGAAATCGTTGCACACACGCGGTCCGAGCTGGTCGAGCGGCGCGCGCGCCGCCCGCTGGGTGTCCTAGAGGCCGCTTGCCGCGGGCTCGGCGCCGCGCGGGACTTCGAGGCGGCGCTGCGACCGACGGCCGGTGAGCGCGTCCGGCTGATCGCCGAGGTCAAGAAGGCCTCTCCCTCCCAGGGCGTCCTCCGCGCCGACCTCGATCCCGCCTCTCAGGCGCGTGCGTACGCGGGAGCGGGTGTCGCGGCCATCTCGGTGCTGACCGACGCGAAATACTTCCATGGCAGTCTGGACGATCTCGTCGCGGTGAGGCGACAGGTCCGCGTGCCGGTGCTCCGGAAAGACTTCATCGTCGACGAGTACCAGCTCTGGGAGTCGCGCGCGGCGGGCGCCGACGCGGTGCTTCTCATCGTGGCCGCGCTCGAGGGCTCGGCGCTCGGCGACCTGCTTCATGCCGCCAAGGGCGTCGGACTCGGGACTCTCGTCGAGGTCCACAGCGCGCCGGAGCTCGACGAGGCGCTCCGCGTCGGCGCCCCGGTGATCGGCGTCAACAACCGGGACCTCCAGACCCTCACGACGACCCTCGAGAGGTCGCTGGACCTGCTGCCGCGGATTCCGCCGGGGCCGGTAGCGGTGAGCGAGAGCGGGATCTTCGTCGCGGCCGACGTGGAGCGCGTGGTGCAGGCCGGTGCCCACGCGGTGCTCGTGGGCGAAGCGCTGATGCGGGCCACCGATGTGGGGGCCAAAGTGCGCGAGCTTGGTCTCGCCGCCGCTCCCCTCTCCCCCAGCGGGGGAGAGGGCCAGGGTGAGGGGGCGCGCCGGTGATTCGCGTCAAGATCTGCGGCATCACGAACCTGGAGGACGCGCGGCTCGCCGTGGAGGCGGGGGCCGACGCGCTGGGGTTCATCTTCGTCGAGGGGACCCCGCGCTTCATCGCGCCCGATGCGGCGGCGGGCATCATCGCCCAGCTGCCGCCTTTCGTGACGCCGGTCGGGGTCTTCTGGGACCACGCGGCCGGACATGTCAAGGCGGTGGCCGAGCAGTGCCGGCTGGGCGCGCTCCAGTTCCACGGCGACGAGAAGCCCGAGGACCTCGCCGGGTATGGCCTGCCCATCATCAAAACCATCAAGCTGCCGCCAGCCTCCACCATCGGTGACCTGCCCGAGTACCGCGTGCGTGAGTCCTTCGAGGTGCTGCGGTATGGCACGGTGGCCAGCGCCGTCCTCCTCGACACCGCCGCGCGCTGGAGCGAGGGCGAGGCCCGGGAGCCCGTCGAGTGGCTCGAGGCCGCGCGCATCGTGGCCACCTACCGGCACAAGCCGCGGCCGCGCGTGATCCTCTCCGGTGGGCTCGACCCCGACAACGTGGCCCGGGCCATCGCCGTCGTGAAGCCGTACGCGGTGGACGTGAACTCGGGAGTGGAGGCGCGCCCGGCCAAGAAGGATCCCGAAAAGCTCCGGCGGTTCATCACGCGCGCCCGGGCGGCCCTCGCGGAGGGAGCATGAGCCGGCTCAATCCCGCTGCGCTGCCCGACGCCGCCGGCCACTTCGGCCGCTTCGGGGGGCGCTTCGTGCCCGAGACTCTGATGGCGCCGCTGATCGAGCTGGAGAAGGCCTATCGGGGGGCGCGGCGTGACTCCAGCTTTCGTTCCCGGCTGAAGCACCTGCTCTCGACGTACGCGGGGCGGCCGACGCCGCTCTACTTCGCCGAGCGGCTCACCCGCCACTGCGGCGGGGCGCGCATCTTCCTCAAGCGCGAAGACCTCTGCCACACGGGCGCGCACAAGATCAACAACGTGCTGGGTCAGGCCCTGCTGGCCGTGCGCATGGGTAAGAAGCGCATCATCGCCGAAACGGGTGCCGGGCAGCACGGCGTGGCCTCGGCGACGGCCGCGGCGCTGATGGGGCTCCAGTGCGAAGTCTACATGGGGAGCGTGGATGTCGAGCGCCAGGCGCTCAACGTCTTCCGGATGAAGCTGCTGGGCGCCACGGTGATCCCGGTCGAGAGCGGCTCCCGGACGCTCAAGGACGCCGTGAACGAGGCGCTGCGCGATTGGGTCACCAACGTGCGCACCACCTACTATCTGCTCGGCTCGGCCATGGGCCCGCACCCGTATCCGATGATGGTCCGCGATTTCCACCGCGTCATCGGGGAAGAGGCGTGCGCCCAGTCGAAGAAGGCGACGGGGCGGCTCCCGGATCTGCTGGTCGCCTGCGTCGGCGGCGGCTCCAACGCCATCGGGCTGTTCTGGCCCTTCATCCGGGACCGGCGCGTGCGGATCGTGGGCGTGGAGGCGGGCGGTCACGGGCTGCCGAGCGGCAAGCACGGCGCCTCGCTCGGCGCCGGCGCGGTGGGCGTGCTTCACGGCAGCATGAGCTACGTGCTCCAGAACGACGACGGGCAGGTGGCCGAGGCGCATTCGATCTCGGCGGGCCTCGACTATCCCGGCGTCGGGCCGGAGCATTCCTACTACAAGGATCTCGGCCGCTTCGAATACGTCTCGGTCACGGACACGGAGGCCCTCGAGGGATTCCAGGCGCTGGCGCGGCTCGAGGGCATCATGCCGGCGCTGGAATCGGCGCACGCGGTCGCCTACGCCATGCGCGCCGCCGCGCGGATGAAGAAAGCGCAAAGCGTGGTCGTCGGGCTCTCCGGCCGGGGCGACAAGGACGTGCACACCGTCGGCCAGGCCCTCGGCGGCAACGGCCACCGGGACGCTCCTCCATGAGTCGGCTCGCCGCGATCTTTGGCCAGCTCCGACAGCGGGGGGAGCGGGCTCTCATCCCGTACTTCACGGCCGGCGACCCGTCCCTGGCCGTCACGCGGCGGCTCATCGTCGAGGCGGCCAAGCGCGGGGCCGACATCATCGAATTGGGGATCCCGTTCTCGGACCCGCTGGCCGACGGGCCGGTCATCCAGCGCGCGACCCAGCGCGCCCTGGCGGCCGGGGTGACGCTGCCGCGGGTGCTCGAGCTGTCGAGGGAGATGCGCGGTGAGGTGGCGGCGCCGCTGGTGTTCCTCTCCTACTACAATCCCATCCTCACCTTCGGGCTGAAGGCGTTCTGCCGCACCGCGGTGGAGGCGGGCGTGGATGGCGTGATCGTCGCCGATCTGCCCCCCGAGGAAGCGGGTCCGCTCCATGCCGAGGCCGGCCCGGCGGGACTCGAGCTGATCCATCTGGTCGCGCCGACCTCCACGCCCGACCGGATGCGGAAGATCGCCAAGGCCACCGGGAGCTTCATCTACATGGTCTCGATCACCGGGGTGACGGGGATGCGCGCCGAGCTGCCGCCCGAGCTCGCCCAGCACCTGCGCGTCCTCCGCGGCATCACGACCAAGCCCGTCTGCGTGGGCTTCGGGATCAGCAGCCCCGAGCAGGTGGCCGCCATCGCCCGCTATGCCGACGGTGTGATCGTGGGCTCGGCCATCGTCAAGCTGGTGGAGCAGCACGGCGGCTCACCTGACCTGCTGGCGCGCGTCGGCGACTTCATCGCGGCGCTCAAGCGGCCGCTGAGGAGCTAGCGATGTCGTGGTTCTGGAAGAAGAATGAGGGGGAGGACGAAGCGCCGGCGAAGAAGATCGTCATCGCCGAGGGGCTGTGGGTCAAGTGCGACTCCTGCAAAGAGATCGTCTACCGTGCGGAAGTGGACCGCGCGGGGCGCGTCTGCCCCAAGTGCCGCTATCCCTTCCGCATCTCGGCCCGCGAGCGGGTGGCCTCGCTGACCGACGAGGGCTCCTTCGAGGAGCGCGAGGCCATGCTCCACTCGCGCGACCCCCTCGGATTCAAAGACACCAAGAAGTACGTCGACCGGCTCAAGGCCGCGCGGAGCAAGACCGGCCTGGAAGAGGCTGTCATCACCGGCCTGGCCCGCATCGGAGGCTACCCCGTCACGCTGGCCGTCTTCGAGTTCGGCTTCCTGGGCGGCAGCATGGCCTCGGTCGTGGGCGAGAAGCTCACGCGTGCCATCGAGCTCAGCATCCAGAAGCGCCTGCCGCTCATCATCGTGTCCGCGTCGGGCGGCGCGCGCATGCAGGAGGGCATCCTCTCGCTCATGCAGATGGCCAAGACCTCGGCCGCGCTGCAGCGGCTGGCGGCCGAGCGGCTGCCCTACATCTCGCTGCTCACGGACCCCACGACGGGGGGCGTCACGGCGAGCTTCGCCATGCTGGGAGATTTCATCCTGGCCGAACCGCGCGCGCTCATCGGCTTCGCCGGCCCCCGCGTCATCGCCGAGACCATCCGGCAGCCGCTGCCGGAGGGCTTCCAGCGCTCCGAGTTCCTGCTGGAGCACGGCCAGCTCGACCTCGTGGTCGAGCGGCGCGAGCTCCGCGAGACCCTGCGCCGCATCCTCGCCTTTTTCGCCGGTCGCACCCCCGCCCCGGCCGCATGACCTACCAGGAGGCGGTGGGCCGGATCCTCGCGCTGCGCGGCGGGGAGCTGGCCGGCATGCGACAGGGACTCGACCGCATCCACGGCCTGCTGGACGCCATCGGCAACCCCGAGCGCGCCTTCGCCATCGTCCAGGTGGGCGGCACCAACGGCAAAGGCTCGATCGCGGCGATGCTGGCTGCGATCCTCGAGGCCGCGGGCCGTCGCGTGGGTCTCTACACCTCACCGCACCTGATCGACTTCCGTGAGCGCATCCGGGTCAACGGCCGGCCCATCCCCGAATCCGACGTCGTGGACGGCGTCGAGGCGATCGGCACGCTCGTGGCGAGGCTCGACGCCACGATGTTCGAAGCGGCCACGGCGCTGGCGCTCGACCACTTCGCGCGGGAAGGCGTGGACGTCGCCGTGCTCGAAGTCGGGCTCGGCGGCCGGCTCGACGCCACCACGGTGGGCGCGCCTGTGGTCGAGGTGCTCGGACAGATCGACTTCGATCACCAGGCCTATCTGGGCTCCACTCTGGCCGCCATCGCCGCCGAGAAGGCGGGCATCATTCGGAGCGGGGTGGCCGTGGCGGCGCGCCAAGCGCCGGAGGTGGAGGCGCTGCTGGTGCGTCGGGCCGCCGAGGCTGGGGTGCCGCTGCTGCTCGAAGGGCGCGACCTCCACGTCACGGTGCATGCCGCAAGCCTTGAAGGCCAGCGGCTCGACCTGGCTGGGCCCGGCTGGCGCTTCGAGGACGTGCGCTGTCGATTGCTCGGCGTCTTCCAGCCCGGCAATGCGCTGTTGGCCGCGACGGCCGCTCGCGCGCTCGACGCGGGGGAGACCGCGATCCGAGCGGGCCTCGGCCGCGTCCAATGGCCCGGCCGCTTCCAGGTGCTGGGACGCGACCCCGTACTGGTCCTCGACGGCGCCCACAATCCCGCCGGTGCGCGCGCTCTGGCGGCCTCTCTGCGGGCGTACTTTCCCGGCCAAGAAGTGACCTTCGTGATCGGCGTCCTCGCTGACAAGGATGCCGCCGGCATCCTCGCCGCCCTCGAGCCGCTGGCGGCGCGCTGGGTGCTGACCCGATCGGCGAATCCCCGGGCGGCGGCCCCCGAAGCGCTGCGGGCCATAATGCCTCCCGGCGACCGCCGGATCCAGGTCGCTGGATCATCGCGGGAAGCCCTAGCGCTGGCCATCCAGCCTCCTCGGACCCCCATAGTTTGTGTCGCCGGCTCGCTGTCCCTCATAGGCGAAGTGCTCGCTCAAGCCCCTGAAAAACAAGATATTCTTTGCGGCGCCCCAGGCCGCTGTTAGCATGGATGCCCATGCCCCGAACGCCCCGCCCGGCCGGCGGTATGTTGTGCCCTAGCGCGGCCTGGAGCCTCCCCGGCTTCCTGCTGGTCGCGGCGCTGCTCCTCACCCCGGGGACGCCGGCCTGGGCCCAGGCCCCATCCCCCAAGAGTCCCGTCACCATCCGCGCCGGCGGCCAGGAGACCACCATCGTGGCCGATCAGATCCAGGAGGTCGGTGGCCCTACCGACCTCACCATCGCCGTCGGCAACGTGGAGGTGACCCGAGGGAACACCCGCCTGCTGGCCGATCGGATCGAGCTCAACCGCGACACGGGTGAAGCCGTCGCGCAGGGCAAGGTCGTGTTCTTCGACGGCGGCGACCGGCTGGTCGGCGACCGGATCGACTACAACCTCAAGACGGGCACCGGCGTCGTGTACAACGGCTCGGCCTTCTCCGCCCCCTACTATCGGCTGTCCGGCGAGCGGATGGAGCGCGTGGGCGAAGGCGCCTACACGATCCGGCGCGGTGTCTTCACCACCTGCGAGGGCGACGATCCCACGTGGTCGTTCCGCCTCGGCTCAGGGACCCTGCAGCTGGACGAGTTCGTCTACGGCACGGATGCCTCCTTCTGGGTGAACAAGATTCCCGTCCTGCCGTGGGTGCCGTTCTTCGCCGCCGCGCTCCGGCGCGAGCGCCAGAGCGGCTTTCTCTTCCCCGAGCTGGGCCAGACGAGCCGCAAGGGCTTCTTCGCCAAAGTGCCGTTCTACTGGGCCATCGGCGACAGCCAGGACCTGACGGTGTCGCTGGACACGTTCACCAAGCGGGGGATCGGCCTCGAGGCGGAGTACCGCTACATCCTGTCCCGGGACTCGGGCGGCCAGTTCAACGGCTTCGGCATCCACGAGGGCTTCCGCGACACGCGCGCCGGCATCGGCCTGCCGGAGAACCGCGGCTACGCCTCGTACCGGCACGCCTGGCAGATCGACCCCAGCCTGGCCTTCAAGATCGACGCGAACGTCACGAGCGATGATCTCGTCTACCGACACTACGCCGACCGTCTCCAGGATCGCGCGCGGCAGTACGCCGAGACCAATGTGTTCCTCACCAAGCGCTGGGAGGCCTGGAACCTGGTCGGCAACGTGAAGTGGTACCAGGACCTCACGACGGCCCGGCCGATCGAGCTGCAGCGCGTGCCGGAGATCAAGCTGCAGGGAGTCCGCCAGCCGGTGCCGGGGCTCCCGGCGGTGCTCTACGAGATCAGCGGATCCTACACCCAGTTCGTCCGCTACGTCGGGCCCGAGGGACCCCGCGCGGACTTCCACCCCCGCCTGTACATGCCGTTGCCCGTGGCCGGCGTCGTCACCTTCACGCCGTTCTTCGGCGGCCGCGCGACCTACTACAACCAGCGAGTGGTCGGACAGCACATCGACATGGGCGGGAATACGGTCCAGGACTCGGTGAACGATGACCGGGTCCGGCTGCAGGTCGAGGCCGGCGTCGACATCGAGAGCCGGGTCTCACGCGTGTACATGCTGGACGGGGCTAGCGGGATTGCCGCGCTTCAGCACGTGATCGCGCCCCGGGCCAGCTTCATCGAGATCCGCGGCATCAACCAGAAGGCCATGCCGACCTACGACCCGGGCTTCACCACGGCGACGGGCGTCGATCCGGGCTACGAGCGGCGGGTGGGCATCGACCGACTGGGCAAGGCCAACGAGGTGACCTACTCCATCAGCAACGCGCTCAACGCCAAGACCGTGTCGGGACCCAATGCCCTGCCGGTCCGATGGGAGCTGGCGAGGCTCGTGCTGAGCCAGACGTACAACTTCAATCCCGTCAGCCAGCCGTTCAAAGATCTCTACGGGGACCTCACGCTCCAGCCGACCCAGCAGCTTCGCCTCCACGCCGATGCGCGATACAACGTGTACGACCTCGGCTTGCGCGAGGCCAACGCGGACATCGGCGCCAACTTCCGTAACTTCTCCGTGGCCGTTGGGCCCCGCTTCAACGAGCAGTCGGACCAGCGGACCGTCAAGGCGGAGGTGACGGTGAAGGTCCTGCCGAACCTCGACGTGCGCGGTGCCACGTTCTTCGACGTGACCAACGGAGTTCCCGTCGAGGCCCGCGGGGGAATCGACTGGCGCTTCGACTGCTGGGCGATTATGGTGGAGTACATCAACCGGCACCGTGACGAGAACGAGGTGCGCTTCTCGATCAACCTCCTGGGGCTCGGGCAGGCTGGCACCACGGCCAAGTCGGGGTTCTGATGATCCCGCAGATCGACCTCAGGCGGCAGCACGAAGCCCTCCGCGCCGAGCTCCTCGAGGCTGCGGCGCGCGTGATCGATTCCTGCCGCTTCATCCTGGGGCCCGAGGTCCAGGCGCTCGAACGCGAGCTGGCCGCCTTCTGCGGAGCGCGGCACGGCATCGGGGTCAACTCGGGCACCGACGCCCTGCTGCTGGCGCTCAAGGCCGTCGGGGTCAAGCCCGGCGACGAGGTGATCACCTCGGCCTTCTCCTTCGTGGCCTCGGCGAGCACGATCGTGCTGGCGGGCGCGATCCCGGTCTTCGCGGACATCGATCCCCAGACGTACAACCTCGATCCGGCCCGGCTCGAGGCGGCGGTCACCGCGCGCACGCGGGCCGTGGTGCCTGTGCATCTGTACGGGCAGCCCGCGGCCATGGACGCGATCACGGCCGTGGCGCGGGCCCATGGGCTGGCCGTCGTGGCCGACGCCGCCCAGGCGGTGGGCGCGCGGTACGCGGAGCTCCCGGTGGGCGCGTGGGGCGACGCCGTCTGCCTGTCCTTTTATCCGACGAAGAACCTCGGCGCCTGCGGCGACGGCGGCATGGTGCTGACGACGCGGGACGACGTGGCCGAGCGGGTGCGGCTGCTGCGGGACCACGGCGCTCCCCGCAAGTACACCCACGTCGAGCTGGGCTATTCGAGCCGGCTCGACGAGCTCCAAGCCGCCGTCCTGCGCGTGAAACTCAAGCGGCTGCCCGGTTGGAGCGAAGCGCGCCGCGCCATCGCTCGCCGCTACGGCGAGCTGCTCGCCGGTCTACCCGTCGCCCTGCCGCTCGAGCGGCCGCCGGCGTGGCACGTCTACCACCAGTTCACCGTGCGCACGGGCAAGCGTGACGCGCTGGCCGCCGCCCTGGGCGAGCTCGGCGTCGGGACTTCGATCCACTATCCGAGCACCATCCCCGCCCAGCCCGCGTTCGCCCGGACGGAAGCGTCCGCTGCCTGCCCCTGCGCGGACGCGGCGGCGGCCGAGGTGCTCTGCCTGCCGTGCTATCCCGAGCTGACCGACGAGGACGTCGGGCGCGTGGCCGCCGCCGTCAAAGAGGCGGTGGTGCGGGTGTGCTGATGATTGTTGCGGAATTCAATGACGCACTCGCCTTGGCGCGGCGGCTCCATTTGCGCCGGCGATGGCTCGCCTGTACGCCGGCGCTCGCTCG
>DASSSH010000158.1:0-15994 GCA_035708525.1 Candidatus Methylomirabilota bacterium | reverse complement strand
CCGGCCGTTGATCTCCTTCACCCCGGGTCGGCCGACTTCGAAGGGCGGCACGGCCACGGTGGGCGTGAGCAGCAGATCGAAGCGCGCGAGGAAGCGTTGCATCTCGGTCCAGAATTCCGAGAGGCGCTGAGCGGCCCGCAGGTACTGCTCGATGGTGATCGTCCGCCCGAACTCGAGCACCCGCACGAAGCTCCGGTCCAGCAGCTCGGCGCTGTCCGCCAGCCGGTCGCCCCACGCCGCGAAACTCTCCGCGGCCGCCTTGACGCGGAACAGCTCCTCAGGGTCCTCCCAGCTGGGCGTCACCACTTCCACGTGGCAGCCCAGCGACTCGAATTGCTCGGCCGCCGCCGCGCAGAGCTCCGCGACTTCGGGATCCACCGTGGCGTAGCCGAGGTCCGGGGACCAGGCGGCGCTGAGCCCGGAGATGCCGTTCTCGCATCCCTCGAGAAAGGACGGTCCGCGCTCGGCGGGCAGCGAGTGCCGGTCCCGGTCGTCCGGGCCGGCCAGGACGTCGAGCATGAGGGCGGCGTCGCGGACCGTGCGCGTCATCGGCCCCACGACCGTGACACCGTGCCAACCGGGGAATCCCGGGTAGGCGGGCACGCGGCCCCAGGAGGGCTTGAGGCCGTAGACGCCGCAGAAGGAGGCCGGGACGCGGATCGAGCCTCCGCCGTCGGTGCCGAGCGCCAGGGGTCCCAGCCCTGCCGCGACCGCCACGCCCGCCCCTCCGCTCGAACCGCCCGGCGTCAGCGCGGGGTTCCACGGATTGCGGGTGATGCCGTGAAGCGGGCTGTCGGTCACGCCCTTGTGGCCGAATTCGGGCGTGGTGGTCTTGCCGACGACGACGGCGCCCGCCGCCTTGAGCCGCTCGACGGACACCGCATCCTCCTCGGGCACGTGGTCGGCGAAGAGGCGCGAGCCGCCCATGGTGGGCAGGCGGCGCGTGAAGATCAGATCCTTCACCGACACCGGCACGCCGTGCAGCGGGCCCAGCGGCTCCCCCGTCATCACCGCCACCTCGGCGGCCTGGGCGGCATCGCGCGCCTCCTCTGCGGCGACGGCGCAGAAGCAGTTCAGCGCGGGATTGAGCCGATCGATCCGGGCCAGTAAGGCGTCGACCACCTCGACGGGGGAGACTTCCTTGGAGCGGATGCGGGCGGCCAGCTCGAGCGCGGGCAACCAGGCGAGCGAGTCGGCGCGCATCACGGGGCGCGGTTCAGCCGCGCGACGGTATAGTCGACATGAGTCGCCACCACGCCCTCGATCACGGTCACCCGGCAGACGTCCTGGTCCTTGTGGAACTCGGCCCAGATGCCGGGGAATTTCTCCGGGTTGACGAAGCGCTCGCTGCGGCCCTCGGTCCAGCCGGTCTGCCGCAAGAGCGCGCGGGCATGCTCCAGTGTCACGTCCACCTTGGTCTCGGCGAAATAGATCATCTTGGCGGCCGTGACCTTGGGCGTCCGGATCATGACCCAGTCGCGCGAGTAGGGCGTCCACTGCACGGGGATGGGGATGTCGTTGAAGGGCTGCACGGGCATCCCGCCGGTCGAGGCGCACGCCGCCGCGCCAAGAGCGAGGAGGAGCAGGGCCACGCGTTGAACGGGATGTCGCACCCGGCGAATTGTATCATCACCGCCATGGACCGCGCCGTCCTTCCCCACCTCCGCCGCTGGCTCGACTACGCCGATGTCGCCGCCGTCGATCCTACGCGCGTCGCACAGCTCGCCGCGGCCCTCAACGACGCCGATCCCCCGGTGACGGTCGGGCGCTGGGGAGGCGTGACGTGCTACGCGCCGGGCTCGGAGCGGCGGCGGCTGCTCCAGTTCGACCGCTACGGTCACCTCGTCGCGGCGCTCCATTGGACGCCGGCCGGGGCGCTCGGCTGGGCCAGGTGCCTCACGGCCGGCGGCCTCTGGATCGGCGTCGAGCCGCGCGTAGGCGAGCATCCAGCCTGGGGCCCGTCCGATCGGCTCTGGCTGCTCGAGCCCGACGGCGCATGGCAGCCGCGCGAAGCCCTTACGGTCTTCCAAGCCCTCGACTGGGAGCGGCCCGACTTCATCCCGCCTCTGGCGGAGCCGCGCCGGCTGCCTGCCGGGGCGGGCAGCGCGGTGCTCAATCTGCTGGCGGGGCTCATGAAGGATCAGGGCCTCACCGGTGTGCGCTATCGCGGCTCGTATCCGACCGAGCAGCTCTTCACCACGTTGCTGGAGTCGTTCCGCTACGATGGGCGCGAGGCCCTGCCGCTCGAGCGCTTCCTCGCCGATGGCGGCCTGGACTGGCAGCCCGCCCCGCATGAGCTCCATCGCGTGGCGCCCGGGGTGGGTGTGCAGCTCCGCCACACGGTCGAGAAAGTGGTGGTGGACGGCGTCGCCTTCTATCGGACCGAGTGGCAATCGGTGAGCCGCCGGGAGTCGCGCGTGGTGCGGGAGGACGGCGAGCGGGTCATCTGCTCGCTCTGGGCCCTGGGTGGCCCGCTCGAGGACCGCCTCGTCCTCGACCGCTCGGGCGAGATCGTCCATGCGCCCACGCCGGTTGCCGACCCGGCTCCGGCCCCGCCGCTGCCGCCGGTCTGGAAGTCGGCGCTGGCCGAGCTCATCGCGCGGGAGAGCGCCCCGCCGCTCGGCGGAGCCATCGCCGAGGTCATGGCCACGGTCGATCTCGAGTGGGGCTCGGTCGCCGGCGATCTGCTCAGCGTGAGCGGTCAGCGCATCCGGCTGAGCCGCCGCCTCAACGAGGCCGCGGCAGCCGCCCTCCGCGGCGCCGCCTCGACCGAGGAGCGCGCCGAGCAGGCGCTGCGGTTCGCTCTGGAGGTGGCGCGACTGGTGGCGCCTGAGATCCGGAGCCGCGCCCAGGCCCGGCTCGAGGCGCTGAGCGCGACCGAGCAGACGCGGCTCTGGGAGGAGGCACCGGAGCCGCCCGAAGCCCTCGGCGAATCGGTGGGACGACTAATCGCACTGATCGCGAGGAGCGGCGGCTAGCGCCCCGCGCCGACGCTGCCGAGCCCCGGCAGCTCGCTGACCTCGCCCTCGAGCCGGCGCGGGGACCAGGCAGCGCGGATGGGCAGCGGCCGATCACGTGGCGAGCAGACGCTGCAACGCCTCCTCGACGCCGACCACCCGGTTCAGCTCGCGATCCATCCGCGGAAAGACGTCGGCCGGATAGCGCTCTCCCTCGAAGACGAGCAGCGCCGGGACGCGGCGACCGAAGTCCTCCTCGAGCGCACCCTTCATCCCAAACACCGCGCGCTTGGCGGCGCTCGGGCCGGTCACGGCCTTGTGATAGACGGGGAAGACGTCTTTCGTCGTGGCCAGGTCGTGCTCCTCGGCCCGGAGGCCCTTGGCCCCGAGCTCACCGATCAGCCGCTTCGCCGACGCGATGTCGCAGGGGAACTGCTCGCCGACGCGGTCACGGGACGAGTAGTAGAACTGCACGCGCTTGCCGACCGGCGCAGTCGCCGCCGTGGCCGCCGTCCGCTCTTCCCGCTTGACGGCGACCGCCGGCTTCGACGAGCGATGGTAGACGTCGCACTCGGCCACGCCCTCCAACGGCAGGATCAGGGTGAATGGATACTCCTTCTTCTTGCAGCCGCCCAGGAATGCGCGGGTGATGTTGGGATCGAGCGCCGGCGCGAAGTGCTGACACGAGAGGCAAAGGATCTTGCTCATGGCTCCTTCCCCTCGACGATGAAGCGCGCTCGCGAGCCGACCAGCTCGTCCGGCTTGAGCGGACGCCCCGAGACCAGCCGCCCCCTGAGGTTGCGGGTGATGGGCTTGGGTTTCCCGTAGACGTCGGGGCGCGCCCGCGGCGCGGGGCGCGTCCTGCCCTCGCCCACGATGGGCTCGCACTCACCGGTGTCCGCGAAGCCGGGCAGGAGCACGTCGGGGTCGGTCGACTTGCCCGAGACCGCACGCACGTTCCCGACCAGATGCCCGCCGTCCGTTTCGATCGCATAGAGGGTGTCGCATCCCGCGCACTTGGTCTTGCCCTTGAAGTTCCAGAACGGGTACGGGTCGAGGTAGTTCTTCACGCCGCATTTCGAGCACTTGAGCAGCATGACTCAGATGACCTCCTCGGCCTCGAGCTTCTCGATCTCGGCTCTCGCCAAGCCGCAGAGCTTGCCGTAGATGTACTCGTTGTCGGCACCCACGGGCCTCAGCGCCCACTTCACCCGCGGCGGGGTCTCCGACATCTTGTAGGCCGGGCCCTGGGAGAGCACATCCCCATAGGTTGGGTCGTCGAGCCAGAAGATGGACCCCCGCTGCTGCCAGTGCGGGTGGTTGGCAACCTCCTTGGCATTCCACACCGGCTGCACGATGATCCCCGCCTCGCCGAGGATCCGCGCCACTTGTTCTTTGGTCTTGTCTTTGGCCCAGGCCTCCAGCGCCCCGTAGATCTCCCGCTGGCTCTCGGGCCGCACCCGGATGTCGTGAGTCTTGTAGAGACGGGCCAGCTGGGCCTGGCCGATCACCCGGCACAGGACCGCGAAGTCGGCGTCCTCTTGGGCCGAGACGAAGATGTAGCCTTCCTCCTGCTCCTGGGGATTGTCCGACTGGGGATAGGACGGCCGGCCGCACTTGATGATGCCGTGGACGCAGAGCTGGGTATCCCAGTTCCCCCACCGCTCCCGGATAACACCCTCGCGGCCGTAGAGGGGCAGCGAATACTCGAGCTGCCGGGTCACGCCGTGAACCTGACTGTACTCGAGGAATGTCCCCTCCCCGGAGACGTTGTCACGCCAGTAGAGGGCGGAGAGGACTTGCAGCGCCCCCATCATGCCGCCCCAGTAGTCGGCGAGCCAGATGGTGTGCTTGGACGGCGCGCCCCCCGTCTCCTCCGGCTGCCCGGTGATCGAGAACGCACCCCCCTGGGCCTGGCCCAGGATGTCGTACGAGGCACGCACGCGCCCCGGCCCCCAGCCGCCGAAGCCACCGAGCCACATATAGATGAGACGGGGGTTGATCTCCTTTAACTGGCGATAGCCGATGCCCCAGCGATCGAAGGTGCCGGGCCGGAAGTTCTCCACCATCACGTCGGCCTTGGCGGCGAGCCGGTACATCAGCTCCCGGGCCTCCGGCCGGTGGAAATCCAGCGAGACGAAGTACTCGTTGAAGTTGGCGCCGAAAAACCCGAGCCCAGTGCCGGCACCCGGAACCCACCGCGAGAGCGGATAGAGAAACGCCTCGTTGCCCGGCGTCGAGTGGCGCATGGGCTCCCCGCGCCGCGGCGCCTCGATCTTGATTACCTCGGCACCGAGCTCGCCCAGATAGGCGGCGCACGACGGCCCCAGGATGTACTGGGTGCAGGACAGCACCCGCATGCCCTGGAGGGCCTCCGGCTTGCCGAACGCCGCCCGCGGATCGAAAGCCGCCCGGCAGTACCGCTCGAAATCCGGATTCGAGGTCGCGGCGCGACGGCGTCGTCCGTTGTTGCTGTTGTTGTTCTTCTTCTTCGCGCTCTTGGTCCTGTCAGCCTTGCGTCGCGTCACCATCAGATCGCCCCCTGCTTCTTGAGCCGCGCGAAGTCCTCTCGGGTGAAGCCCAGCAGGCGCCGGTAGACGTCCTCGTTGTCGTAGCCGACCGGGCGGCCGACCCACTTGAGCCGCGCGGGGATCTTCTCGCTCAGCATGGGTGAGGTCCCGAGCAGCACGGGTCCGTAGAGGCGGTCGTCGAACTCCGTCACCTGGCCCCGGTACTTGAAGTGCGGATACTCGGCCACCTCGTGGACCGCCATGACGCCGCCCGAGGCCACCTCCTGCTTGATCAGCTTCCGCTCGGCCTCGGACCGGCTGTGATCCTTGAGCCACTCGCAGAGGAGGGTGTAGGTCTTGACCTGGCGCGTGTGGGGCAGCCGCTCGGAGACGTTGCGGAGGTTCGGATCCGCCACGATCTCCTCCTCCGCGGCCGGCACCTCGTCCCCGACCGTCTTCCAGATGCGGTACCACAGGCGGTCATGCCCGCCCCCTACCATCATGTGGCCGTCCTTGCAGGGGTTCACCGCGTAGATGTTGATGGCGAGGTCCCAGTTGCCGTAGCGCGGGCGGATGCTGCCATCCATCCCGTGCCAGACCCAGTTGTAGTCGAGGATGCGGATGATTCCTTCGGCCGCCGTGGCTTCGATGAACTGCCCCGTGCCCGAGACGCGCTCGCGGTGGATGAGCGCCGCCAGGATCCCCATCGCCGCGGCCGTGCCCCCCACGTGGTCGGCCATCCACATGCCCGAGCGCGTGGGGCGCCCGCCGAACTCCTTGGGATCCCCGGTGCCGTGGACGAACCCGGACGCGCACTGCGCGACGGGGTCACGGACCCCCGGCTCATCCTTCAACGGGCCCCACTGCCCCCGCTGGCCCACCCAGCAGTAGACCAGGCGCGGGTTGATCCGGGACAGTTGCCGGTACCCGATCTTCCAGGCATCGAACTGCCCGGGCGGGGCGTTCTCGATGAGGACATCGACGTGAACGGCCAGCTTCTTGAGCACCTCGCGGCCCGCTTTGGTCTCGAGGTCGAGCGTGACCGCCTGCTTGTTGCGCATCTCGTGAAGGAAGTGGAGCCCGACGGGCTCGTGCCGCTCCCGATCCTCGGCCATGTACTCGCGGCGCCCAAAGGGCGTGAGCTGACGGAGCGGGTCGCCGTCGGGCGGTTCCACCTGGATGACCTCGGCACCGAGCTCGGCGAGCTGCGAGGAGCACCAGTGGCCGATCATCATCCCGGTCGTGCAGTCGAGCACGCGGATGCGGGACAGCGCCTCCGGCTTCTTGTGCGCGTACTCCGGCCGCAGCACGGACTCGAGAAAGCGCGGGTAATCCCGCGCCGGCTCGGGGACAGCCTTGTAGACCTCCTCGGCTCCCGGCGTCGGAACGGCCGGCCACGGCGGGCGGCCGCGGGTTCCGGGCTTCAACGATTCCGTCTTGGCCATATCGTGCGATCCTCCTGAGGCTGGCTGCGCCCCCTGCCGAGGCCCCGCGCCCGCCCGCGCGTCAGCGGCTTGACTCGAGCGCCGGAAAGGGCGCCCAGCGCGCGCGCAAGTGCAGGACTTCTTCTTCCGCGTCCCGGCCCTCCGGGCTGTCCGGGTCGAGCGCGTACGCGTGTTCGAATTCGGCGCGCGCCCCAAATACGGCGCCCACGGCTTCCAGCGCCCGCCCCAGCAGCCAGTGACCCATCTGATCGTCTGGGTCGAGAGCAAGACCGCTCTCCAGCCAAAACCGGGCCTCCGCGTACATCTTCTTGCCCAGGTATGCGGCGCCCAGGTTGATGTCGAGCGTCGCGACGGGGATGACCGCTGCACTCACCGCCTGCGCGAACTCGGTGATCGCGCGATCGTAGGCGCCGTGGTTGTAGAAGTGGATGCCCTTCTCGTTGTGGTCCCAGAAGCTCGGTGGCTCGTGCATGACCATCCCCCCACCGCTCCGCGCCGACCGCCCAACTCAGATAAGCCGATTTGGCCGCTGCTGCCGACCGCTCGAAGCCTGGAAACACAAGCGCCCCCGCCGGTCTCCGCGACCGACGGGGGCACCAGAGAGCTCTCGGAAACTCCGATCCATGGCACCACGACCTCCCCAAGGGCCGGACGCCGACACGCGCACGAACTCTGCGCCGCCTTTTCGCGGTTGTCAAGGTGGTCGTCGGCCACCGCTCACAGATCGACCGCTGAGTGGGCTGCGGCCGTCTACGCCCGTCCCGCGCTCACGACCACCCAGACGTTGAGCAGGACGAAGCCCACCACCGAGACCAGCGACAGCACGAAGTAGCCGACGCAGATCGTCTCCTGCCGGGTCAGCCATTGCCGCGCGGCGATCCGCCGCCACAGCCCCTCGCGCACGAAGTGCACGGCGTCGTGGTTGAGCGTGGGCACACCCAGCAGCTCCACCAGGATGTGATAGCCGTCCATCTCGAGGAAGCAGAACGGATACAAGCTGACGAAGAACGACTGGATCTGGAGGATCGCGTAGGCCGCGAGGAACCCCTGTGTGAGCCCGGGGCGCAGCAGGCTCGCGATCCAGAAGCAGAGGAATCCCAGGAAGAGATGCACCAGGGGCCCGGCCAGCGCGTTGACGATGCGCGCCCGGCGCGTGGCCATGAAGATGTCGGTCACGTCGGCGTAGAAGGTCGGGATGAAGCCGTGCAGCATGGTGAAGCCGAACTCCCGCACCCGCCGGTGGTAGTGCACGCAGGCCAGCGCGTGGATGATCTGGTGGCTGACCACGGTGAGCCAGAAGCAGAGCTTGACCAGCAGGATGGCCGCCAGCGCGTGCTCGCCCAGCGCGTGGGTGATCTCGCCGCTCTCGTTCCAGAGCCGGATGGCCGAGCGGCCGCCCAGCGCCACGACGACCACCAGGGCCACCACCGCGGCGGGCGAGAAGAGCAGGAAGCCCCCGTAGCGGTAGATCCGCTTGAAGACGTCGTGGGAGCGGCGGCTCGTGACGGTGAGCTTCTCCAGCGCGTGCAGCGTCGCCTCGACGGCCCGCGCCGCCGGATTGCGCCGGTTGCGCGCCAGCACGGCGCGCAGCCGCGAGACCGGCCGCATGGTCAACAGATCCGCCTGGCGCAGCTTGACGATCAGGGTCGGGATGATCTCGAAGTCGAAGGAGCCGTAGCGCAGCAGGTAGGCCGTGGCGATCTCCTGCAGCGAGGCGTGCCCGTCCATCTGCTCCCAGAGGAACTTCTCGGCTTCGGTGATCTGGATGATCTGCTCGTTGCGCCGGTTCTTGAGCGCATAGGTCATGACGCCGTGGGGGGCGTAGGGGAGCCGGGCGATCTCCCACTGCGGGTCGGGCACGCGCTGCGGGCGGCTCTGAAGATACGCCAGCGCGCTGGGGATCTCGCGGGTCTCGAAGCCCTTGCCCTCGGGGGCGCGAACCAGCAGCTCGATCCGCGCCCGCTTAGGCCGATCCGCCGCCGGGTTGCCCGGAGATTCGCTCACGCGGGCCTACTTGTGCTCGATGTCGAGCCCGGTCGCCTCCAGGCCCCAGCGGGTCACCTCGGCCACCAGGTCGGAAGACTGGCGCAGCCGCCGGAAGGCAACCTGGGCCATCTGCTGGAAGAACCGGGCGGCGTCCCGCGGGCTCGACTCGATGAACTTGTTGAGGTCGTCACGGCCGAGCCCGAGCAGCACGGCGTCGGTCTCGGCCTGGCAGGTCGCCGAGCGCTTCCGCTCGTCGCCGAACACGCTCATCTCGCCTAAGACCTCGCCCGGCCCCAGGTGGGCCAGGACCTGCTCGACCCGGCCGGTGACCAGGGTGGAGACGATGATGCTGCCGGAACGGATCAGGAAGAGCTCCTCGCCGCGCTCGCCGGCGCGGAAGAGCACATCGCCCTTCTTCAGGCGCCGCTCGCGCAGCCGCGGCCAGAGCGCCAGCAGGGTCGGCTCGTCGCAATCCCTGAAAAGGGCGACCTGGCGCAGGAAGGTAACGTCGGGGCGCGTGGCCACTCAGCGAGGCCCGCCGGAAGCGAGAGAGAGGTACCGCATCAGGTCGCCCAGCGCTTCAACAGGACGTTCTGCAGGGCCCGGGCGCGCTCCCCATCCGTCCGCTGATCGTTGCGGCCCACGGCCTGCATGATCGCCGCGCGCTCGTCCGCGGTGAGGTCGAACTCGGCCAGCACCGTTGCCGGATCCCGCACGAGGTCGGTGAGGAATTGCTTGTCGAGCATCACCCGCCCGACCAGATCCCGAATCCCCATGCGTGCCATGCGCTCCCCATGCCTGGAAGGGTGGTGACCCCGGCGGGATTCGAACCCGCGATCTCGACCTTGAAAGGGTCGCGTCCTTGGCCAGGCTAGACGACGGGGTCTAAGTACCCCTCATTTCGAGCAAAAGAAACAGTGCGATGATAACAGACCCCTCGCCCCCTGACAACTCGGGCCGGGCCCCAGGCCCCCTCTAGTGTGGTGCTGAGAAACGTGCAGGCCGATCAAAAAGGTCCAGATGCGAGGCGGCGAGGGAGGCCACTGCCCGAGGCGTAGGTCTACTCAGCCCTCGCCTCATCGTGCGGCTCGCAACGGCCTCGCCGGCCACGATTCGGCTCGAACTGCCACGAGGGCGGTGGTGACCGAGCCAACGACGCAGGTGGGCCTTCTTCAGCGGCCTGCTAGCTCTTCGAATAGGCGACGAAGAAAGAGCCGAACTCGATGGGCTCGAAGCAATCGGGCAGCTCGCCGTGCTTCCAGGCTCCCGGGATCTTGGTCAGGCTGAACTCTTTCTCGCCGCCGAAGCGCCACCGCAGCTCGGCCTCGCTGAACACGCGGCAATGATCGGCGTAGCCGTGGATCGGCGCGTACTCCGGGATGGGTCCGCGGGCCCGGAACTCGTGCATCGGGACGACGAAGCAGAAGCGCCCGCCCGGACGCAGGACCGTCATGATGGAGGCGATTGTGGCCTCCACGTCCCGCACGTGCTCCAGCACGGCGAACGAGCAGATCAGGTCGAAGCGGCCGGCCTCGTAGGCCAGGTGCACTTCCTCGGCGAGCCCCTGGCGGAAGTGCACGTTGGGAAAGCGGTTGAGCTGGCGGGCGATCTTGACGTTGACGGCCGAGACCTCCACGCCGTCGATCTCCATCTCGGGGTAGCGCGCCCCCAGCGCCATGGCGACGCCGCCTTCGCCGCTGCCGGCGTCGAGCACCCGTCGCGGCTGCACCGCCGCGATTTCCCGCTCGAGGCACTGGAACTCGGGGTCGCGCCCGCGACGCTCGATCATCTTGCGCGTCTTGCGCCCGAGCCAGATCCGGATGCGCTTCTCGAGCAGCTTGAGCCCGAGCTTCCAGCGCAGCCGGCGGTACTGCTCGTCCTGCGCCGCGATGTAGGCCTCGCGGCTTTCGAGGTGGGTCAGCCAGGAGCGGATGCGCCGCGCCTGCTCCGCATAGCGGGGATCGGGATGCGTCCGATGGGCGACCTCGACCAGCTCCAGCGCGCCGTAGATGTTCTCCCGGTACAGCTCGAAGCGCACCGCCTGGATGACATCGTCGACGCTGGCGTAATTCACCGGGCCATTATGCCCCAGGCCGCAAGGCGCCCGGAGTCAAAAGGGCCAGCACAGGAGAACAACAGGCTGGCGATCGGGGCGAGGGTCACCGATCCGTTGTGGCGGAGGCGCCGCAGAGAAGTGGTGAGCCGTCCGGGACTCGAACCCGGGACTCCCTGCTTAAAAGGCAGGAGCTCTACCGTCTGAGCTAACGGCTCCCGTCAGGAATTCTGCGGGTTTGCCCGAGGGGTGTCAAGGGCTGCCCCGGCGGCTGTGCCCGAAATTGTGCCCGTGAGCTTTAACGCGGCCTCCCGGAGGTCGGCATCGCTCACGATCGCGTACCGCCGATAGACGCTCTCGGTCTTGTGGCCGGTCATCTTCATCGCCACCGAGCGGGCCACGCCCGCGGCTGCTTGGCGGAGGCGGTGGCCATGGCGGACCTCTGATCAGCCCTTCACGGCTCCCGCCGTCAGGCCGGAGACGTAGTAGTCGAGGAAGAGGACGTAGACGACCACGATGGGGATGCTGGCCAGCAGGGCCCCCGCCATCAGCGAGCCCCAGTAGTAGATGTCGCCCCGGATCAGGTCGGCGGTGACGCCGACCACGGCCGTCTTGTGTCCCGACTGCGAGATGAAGGTGAGCGCGTAGATGAACTCGTTCCAGCAGAGCGTGAAGCTGAAGAGGATCGCGCAGATGATCCCCGGCAGCGCCATCGGCAGGACGATCTTCCAGAGCGTCTGCATGCGCGTCGCGCCGTCCACGAGCGCGCATTCCTCGACTTCGCGCGGGATGGTCCGGAAATAGCCCATGAGGAGCCAGGTACAGAACGGCACGAGGAAGGTCGGGTAGGTGACCATGAGCGCGGCGATCGAGTCGGCGAGGCCGAGCCAGACCACGACCTGCGACAGCGGCAGGAAGAGCAGGGTGGGCGGCACGAGGTACGTGATGAAGATGGCGGTGCCGAAGGAGCCCGCACCACGGAAGCGCAGGCGCGCCAGGCTGTACCCGGCCAGGATGGAGATGGCCACCGACGCGGCGGTGGCCACGATGGCGACCAGCAGGCTGTTCTTCATCCAGGTCAGGAACTCCGTCCGGGCGAAGAGGAAGGTGTAGTGCTCGACGATGGGCGCCCGAACGAAAAACGGGACCGACTGGAGGTTGTAGAGCTCGGCGTTCGACTTGAACGACGTCACCGCCATGAAAAAGAAGGGGAACAGGACGAAGAAGAGGAACGGGGCCACGTTCGCGTACGCGAACAGGTTCGAACGGATGCGGGCGCCGCGGCTCCTCGCAGTGGCCACGGCTACTCCTGCCGGATGTAGCGGAGCTGGAAGAAGACCACGAGGGCCAGCAGCGGGAAGATGAAAAGGGCGATGGCGGCGCCCTGGCCGAGGTTGCCGCCCTGGAGGCCGACCTGGTAGGCGAGGGTGGCGAAGAGGTGGGTCGTGTTCATCGGGCCGCCGCGCGTCAGCACGTAGACGATGTTGAAGTCGGCGAAGGTGAAGATGGTGGAGAAGAGGATGACGACGGCGAGCACAGGCTTGAGCAGCGGCAGCGTCACGTGGCAGAAGCGCCCCCACGAGTTGGCGCCGTCCACCTCGGCGGCCTCGTAGAACTCGCGCGGGATGGCGACGAGGCCGGCGAGCGTCACGATTGCGAAGAAGGGCAGTCCCCGCCAGACATTGACGATGATGACCGCCGCCATGGCGTAGGCCGACTGCCCAAGCCAGTTGGGCCCGGGCGGGCTGATCAAATGCAGCCGGATCGCGGTCCAGTTGACGACGCTGTAGAGGGAGTCGAACATCCACCACCAACCGAGCGTCGAGAGCGCCGTCGGGATGACGAAGGGCAGCAGCACGATGCCGCGGATCAGGCGCTTGAACCTGAGGTCCCGGACCAGGAGCATGGCGAGCCAGACGCCCAGGACCGTCTTGAGCGTGAGCGCGATGCCGGTGAAGACGAAGGAGTTCTGGACGGTCTGCCGGAAGGTCTCGTTGTCGAAGATGTCCCGATAGTTCTTGATGCCCACGAACGCACCGGGGGACCCCACCCAGTAGTCCGAGAGGCTGAAGTAGATCGCCATCCCGAACGGGAAGGCGACGAGCGTCGCGAGCAGGACGAGGGCCGGCACGATGAGGCCGTAGCCGAAGACGTGCTCCTGCTCCCACCACTCGTGGAGCCGCGCGAGGCGGCCGGCTCCCGGAGAGCCGGCCGCCTCGAGGAGGCGGGGGCCGACGGCCATGCTAGCCGGCCTTGAGCTGACCTTTGAGCGCGAGGGCGACCTGCTCTTTCCCCCAGTCCATGGCGCGCTTGGTGGGCATGCCGTTGACGGCCTTGGCGACCATGTCGGCCATGACGTAGTTGTTGTCGATGCGCTGCACGGCGTCGGTGGGCTTGCCCGGCCAGCCGCGCGGGTGGGCGAACTCGGCCTCCTTGGGCAGCATGGCGAACTTGGGGTTCCGCGCCCAGATCGGGTGGTCGGCCAAGTGCTTGAGCGGCGGATGGTTGAAGGCGTTGGAGGCCACGATCCAGGCGTCGTAGTTCTGCTTCTGGAAGAGGAACTGGATGAACTCCTTGGCCAACTCCTGGTTCTTCGAGAACTTCCAGATCCCCAGCCCGAGGATGGGCGGCGCCGAGTGGGTGCCCGCCGGACCCGCGGGGCTGTTGTGATGGTTGATGTCGTCGGCGATGGGCTGCTTGTTGGCGAGGGCGGCGTTGTAGGGGCTGATCGGGTTGTGGATCCACGAGCCCTTGCCGGAGAGGATGAAGCGGTTGTTGGAAGCGTCGTCCCAAGAGAGCACCTCGGGCTCCATCGCGTCCTTGTAGAGCTCCTTGTACCACTCGATGACTTGGGCGGTCTTGTCGGAGACGATGCCCGGCGTCTTGCCGTCGGCCTCGACGACCTTGGCGCCGTAGGACCACGCCACCGACCAGTAAGTCGAGTGGGCGTCCGAGCAGTGGCTGATGGCGATGCCCACCGGGTTGCCCTGCTTCTTGAGGACCTTGCCCATCTTGAGCAAATCATCCCAGGTCTTCGGTGGGTTCTCGAAGCCGGCCTTCTTGAAGTGGGCCTGGTTGTAGGTGGCGGGGAAGGAGATCCAGAACCAGGGTACGCCCTTCCAGCCGGACTTCGTCTGGTTCGCCTCGCCGGCGAAGGGGTACCAGCCACCCATCTGCTTGCCGAGCTTGTCCACCACGTCGTCCACGTTGGCGAGAAGGTTCTCGAAGAGGAACGGGTCGGCGCTCGCCGTCCGGTACATGTCGTGGCCGGACTGGGACTGGGCCTCGGCAGCGACCTTGGCCGGCATCTGCAGATGCGCCATGGTGTCCACGCGGACGGTGCAGTTGGCCTGCTTGCCGAACGCCTCCGCCTGTTTGCGCAGCTCGTCGTCGGCGGCCGGGACGAAATGGTTCCAGGAGAGAAAGGTCAGCTCCCGCTTCTGGGCATAGGCGGGGGCTTTGCCGAGCGCGAGCCAGGAGGCCATCCCGGCGGCCGCGCCGGCGGTCGTCGCGAGGAATTGACGTCGGGTGGGGACAGCGCGATCAGTCTTCTTCATCCGGAGCCTCCCTGTGAAAGTGGGAGAACGGGTCGCGATCACGGGAACCGTGCGGGTAGCGTCTCACCCCCTCGCGAGCGGCGGGATCGTGGCGCTCTTGTATCGTCCCCAGAGGATGATGTCAAGGGGCTCAGCGGCGGCCGTGGGCGAGCCGGCTGGCCTCGGGGAGCGCGCGCAGCCGCCCCATGGCATAGACGCCCAGCGCCGGGCCCGGGGCCAGAAGCGCGAAGGCCCAAGCCCAGCCGATGCGGCTGACCACGGGCGGGATCAGCCAGATCGAGGCCCGGGGACGGCTCGCTCGAGTTTCACCCGGCCTCGGCACCGACCGACGAGGAGGTGGCTCGGCTCCTGGCCACAGTCTCTCGCCGCGTCGGCCGACTGCTAGTGCGCCGGGGACTAGATCCCGAGACCGGTGAGTCCGCTCCCCCGGATCCGCTCGCCGAGGAATCGGCCTCCCTGGCCGGCATCTCCGGCGCCTCGGTGCTCGGGCGCATCGCGCTCGGCCCTCGCGCGGGCGGGCGCGTGCGCCGGCTGGGCCAGGACCCGAGCAGCGGCGTCACGGTCGCGCGCGGCCCCCGCCAAGCCCAACTGGACGGCTTCGATCTCCACGCGAATGTCTGGGTGCCCGGCCGCGACCGGGCGCGCCTGGAGCGGCTCTGCCGCTATCTGCTGCGCCCGCCGCTGGCCCAGGAGCGGCTCAGGCGCCGAGCGGATGGGCGCATCCTGGTCGAGCTGCGGAAGACCTGGCGTGACGGCACGACGCACCTGCTGCTCGAGCCGCTCGAACTGCTGGAGAAGCTGGCGGCGCTGACCCCGCGGCCCGAGGCGCATCTGCTGCTCTACCACGGCGTGCTTGCCCCGCACGCAGCTTGGCGCCAGCGGGTGGTGGGCTTTGCTCGCCCGCCAGAGGACGGCGCCGGCGCCGATGCGCCCTCAGGCCAGCCGACCACGGTGGGCCGGCCACGCTATCAGGCGTGGGCCGTGCTCATGCAGCGCGCCTTCGGGCTGGACGTGCTGGCGTGCCCGCGCTGCGGCGGCCGGCTGCGCCTGCTCGCCACCATCGCGGATCCAACCGTCGTAGAGCAGATCCTCACGCATCTGGGCCTCGCCCCTGCGCCCCGACCGCCCGGTCCGGCCCCGCCCGCTGCCAGCGCCGTCATCGCCCACCCGTAGCGCGCCGCCTCGGCGCCACCCTCGCCCTCTGCCCGACGCCAGCGGCGCTTGACGCTCCCGCCGCTGCTGGACCAGAATGACGGCGCCGATGATCCCGCTCGTGACGGCCGACAAGCTGCTCGTGGCGCCGCTAGGAGGCCCAGGTGAGGGCCAGCATCTCGAGGGTGTCCTGGAACATGGGAAGGAGCTGCTTGGCGGAGGCGGTGGCCATGGCGGACCTCTGATCAGCCCTTCACGGCTCCCGCCGTCAGGCCGGAGACGTAGTAGTCGAGGAAGAGGACGTAGACGACCACGATGGGGATGCTGGCCAGCA
>DASSSH010000157.1:0-13805 GCA_035708525.1 Candidatus Methylomirabilota bacterium | reverse complement strand
GTGGCGCGCTACGCCTGGGGCCGCGACTACCACGACATCATCGCGCCGCGGCTCGAGCGGCTGGCCGCCTATCTCGCCGAGGCCTGCGGCGCGCGGAGCAAGGGATATGTGGACACGGGCCCCGTGCTCGAGCGTGATCTGGCCGCCCGCGCCGGTCTCGGCTGGATCGGCAAGAACACCATGCTGCTGCATCCGGAGCTGGGCTCCTGGTTCTTCATCGGCATCCTGCTCACCACGGCCGCCCTCGATCACGACCAGCCGCTGGCCGACCGCTGCGGAACGTGTCGGGCTTGTCTTGATGCCTGCCCGACGGAGGCTTTCGTGGGGCCCTATGTGCTCGACGCCCGGCGCTGCATCTCCTACCTGACCATCGAGCACCGGGGCGAGATCGATCCACGGCTCCATCGGGCCATGGGCGGCTGGCAGTTCGGCTGTGACATCTGCCAGAGTGTCTGTCCGTGGAATCGCAAGGCGTCCGTCAGCCGCGAAGCGGCTTTCTTTCCCATGGCGCCGTACCCTGGGGCCGAGGCCGTGTCGCGCATGGACGACGGGCAATTCAGAGAGCGCTTCGCGGGAGCCGCCCTGCTTCGACCAAAGGCTTCGGGAATGCGACGTAACGCCTCGATTGCGCTGGCCAATCGTACGGGCTCGCCCGAGCCCGGCTCTTCGTGACCCCGCGCGCCCCCCTCGGGGCGCTGGTCCGGCTCTTCCTTCGCCTCGGCGTTTCCGGCTTCGGAGGACCGCTGGTGCACATCTCCATGATGGAGACCGAGGCGGTCGAGCGGCGGAAGTGGCTCAGCAAGGAAGAATTCCTCGACGGCCTGGGGCTCTGCCAGATGCTCCCCGGGCCCGCGTCCACCCAGCTGGGAGTCCTCATCTGCTATCTCCAGCGCGGCCTGGTGGGCGGGCTCATTGGTGGCCTCGCGTTCGTGTTGCCGGGCTTCTGCGTGATTCTGGCGCTGACCCTCCTGTATGCCCGCTACGGCGCGATCCCGGCGTTCCAGGGCATCTTCTTCGGCATCGCCCCCGCGGTGATCGCGGTGATCGGCTTCTCGGCCTGGCGACTCGGCCGTACGGCCTGCTCCAGCATCGGGCTCGGCCTCGTCGCCACTGGCAGCTTCTTCCTGACTACGCTCGGGGAAGTGGACACGGTGCTGGTGCTGATCCTCTGTGGAGCCGTCTGGGTCGCCTACCGTGTCTTCACGGTTCATCTGGCGACGAGCCGGGCATGGGCGCTGCCCGTGCTGGCCGT
Organism: Candidatus Methylomirabilota bacterium; assembly: GCA_035708525.1. GTDB lineage: Bacteria > Methylomirabilota > Methylomirabilia > Rokubacteriales > CSP1-6 > DASSSH01. Next base: position 12,553 of record DASSSH010000157.1, on the reverse strand, counting down.
CGTGGTCGGGCCCGACGTTTATGCGCGGCTGGCCTGGCTGTGGATGAAGATGGGGGCGCTGGTCTATGGCGGGGGCTATGTCATCATCCCCGTGGTCCGCAGCGAGGCCGTGGAGCGCTGGCACTGGCTCAGCGACCGCGTGTTCCTCGACGGGCTGGCGCTCAGTCAGCTGACGCCGGGCCCCATCGTGAATCTCTCGGTCTTCGTGGGCTATCAGGCAGGCGGGCTCATGGGCTCGGTGGTGGCCGCCGTCGGTGTCTTCGCCCCCGCCTTCGCCATCGTGCTCGCCGCGGCCCCGCTCATGGAGCGGCTCAAGCGCTGGACCCGGTTCCGGATCTTCCTTCAGGGCGTGAACGCGGCGGTAGTGGGCGCCATCGTCGCGGCCACCATCCCGCTGGCCCGCAGCGCGATTCATTCGCCCTTCACCGGGGTCGTCGCCGTCGCCAGCCTGCTCGCCCTGTGGCGATTCAAGCTCGACACCGTGTGGTTGATCCTGGCGGCTGGGGCGGCGGGCTGGCTCTGGAGCCTCCACGGATGATCTCGGCGGTCACGGTGTTCTGCGGATCGAGCGACTCGGTGGAGCCGAAGTACTTCGCCGCCGCGCGCGAGCTGGGCGAGAAGCTCGCCAAGCGGGGCTGGCGGCTCATCTACGGCGGGGGCGGCGTGGGGCTCATGGGCGTGCTGGCGCGGGCCGTTCTAGACGCGGGCGGGCATGTCACCGGCGTGATCCCCAAGGCCCTGGTCGAGCTGGGCGTGGGGGACCCGACCGTCTCCGAGGTGGTTGTCACCGACGGGCTGAGGGATCGCAAGGCCATCATGGACGAGCGCGGCGATGCCTTCGTGGCCCTGCCGGGCGGCCTCGGAACGCTCGAGGAAATCCTGGAGGTGATGACGCTCAAGCAGCTCGGCTATCACCGCAAGCCCATCGCCGTCCTCGACTTGGACGGCTACTTCGATCCGCTCTGGAGCCAGATCCAGCGCGGCATCGACTCGCAGTTCATCAAGCCCGAGTTCCTCGATCTCTGGTACCCGGCGCCGGACATCGATGCGCTGCTCCGCTACCTCGAGTCCTACAAGCCCCACGGCTACGGACTCAAGTGGTAGTGCTCTCCCTCTCCCCCCTGCAGGGAACTGTCTCCCTCTCCCCTCTGGGGAGAGGGCAGGGTGAGGGGGCCGGCAGTGACGCCTGTGCTACAATTCGACGCCGAGGAAACGCCATGGCCATCCTGAAGGTCGCCCGCCTCGGTCACCCCGTCCTCCGGCAGGTGGCCCCCAAGGTCGCGATCGCCGAGATCCGCGCCCCGGAGACCCAGCGGCTCATCGACGACATGGTGGAGACGATGCGGGAGTACAACGGCGCCGGGCTGGCGGCCCCTCAGGTCCATGTGCTGAAGCAGATCGCCGTCATCGAGGTCCACGGCAACCCCCGCTACCCAGACGCGCCCAGCATCCCGCTCACCGTCCTGATCAACCCGGTCGTGACGCCGCTGACCGAGGAGATGGAGGAGGGCTGGGAGGGCTGCCTGTCGGTGCCCGACATGCGCGGCATCGTGCCCCGCGTCACCGCCGTGCGCCTCGAGGCGTACGACCGCGACGGCAGGAAGGCGGACGTGGTGGCCAAGGAGTTCTTCGCCCGCGTGATCCAGCACGAGACCGATCATCTCAACGGCATCGTCTACCTCGACCGCATGAAGGATTTCCGGACCCTGACGCACCTGGCCGAGTGGAACCGGTACTGGCTCGGCAACACCGAGCAAGACGACTAGCGACGTGGCTCAGCGGGTCATCGCCGTCGTCAAGGACCTGTTTTTCGTCGCGCGCATCCGGGAGACGGCCCGTCTCGTGGGCACCGAGCTCGCCTTCGCCCGCACCGCGGAGGAGCTTGGTGCCGAGCTCGAGCGCGCGAAGCCCTCTCTGGTGATCATCGATCTGACGACGGCCGGATGGGACTACGAGGCCCTCTTCGGTCGTTTCGGGGCGACGGGCGCCGCCGTGCCCGTGCTGGGGTTCACGACCCACGCCCTCGCCCGTCAGACCCAGCCGCTCCACGCCCGCTGCTCCCGCGTCGTGACCAAGGAGACCCTCACTCAGGAGCTGGCGACCATTCTCAAAGAGGCAGTTGCGGTATGACGGCTGAGGAGTTCGTCAACGAGCTGGACGAACGGAACCAGGCCGTGCTGAGGCGGCTCGAGCCCGATGCCACGCTCAAGCCCGAGGTCTCCGGCAATCTGACCGTCCTGAACCTGCTCAAGGTCGCGCTCAAGAACGAGATCGAGGCGACCGAGATCGCGGCGCGCTGGCTCGTCACCACCGACGACGTCGAGGTCAAGATGGCCTTTGCCCGCCAGGCGGGCGATGAGGCCAAGCACTACCGGATGATTGCCGACCGCCTGAGAGAGCTCGGCTTTGCCGCGACGACCTTCAACCCTCTCGCGAAAGGCTACGGCCCGCTCTTCGATTACCTGGACACGCTCCGGACGACGGTGGAGCGCGTGGCCGCGGGACAGTTCACCCGCGAGGCCATCGCGGTGGTGAAGAACCGGCAGTTCATCGAGTTCTGCGAGCGGGCGGGCGACAAGGTCACGGCCACCCTCTATCGGGACGTCATCGAGCCCGACGAGCGCTTCCACCACCAGCTGGGGCGAACCCTGCTCCTGCGCACGGCGACCTCCCCTGAAGCCCAGGAGCTGGCCCGGCGCGCGGCAGCCAGGACCCTCACGCTGGCCGAGGAGCTGCAGGCCGCGGCGCTGAAGACCGCCGGGATCCACCACGCGCCAGGCTGCTGATGGACGCCGACCCATCGCTGCTCGAGTTCGCCGAGGAGGCCACGCGGCCCGAGCGCGACATTGATCTGGCGCGGACAGCCCTGGTCCTGGCGCGCGGTGAATATCCCGACCTCGACGTCGCGGGCTATCTGCGTCGCCTCGACGAGCTGGCGCATGGCGCGGGGCAGGGAGGGCGGGCCGCGGACCCGCTCCACCGCCTGCACCGCCTCCGGGAGTACCTCTTCGAGGAGCAGGGTTTCGCCGGGAACAATGGACAGTACTACGATCCGCGGAACAGCTATCTCAACGAGGTGCTGGACCGCCGGCTCGGCATCCCGATCACGCTCTCCCTGGTGCTGATCGAAGTGGGGCGTCGGCTCGGCCTCGAGATGGAGGGCATCGGGCTACCCGGCCACTTCATCACGGGCGCGCGGGTCGAAGGCGAGCATGTGCTCCTCGATCCCTTCGACCGAGGCAGCATGCTCACCGGGGAGGCCTGCGGCGACCTGGTCGGTCGCGCCCTGGGCCGGACGGTGGCCCTGAGACCGGAGCACTTCGCGCCGGTGACCAACCGCCAGTTTCTCACCCGAATGCTCGCCAACCTCAAAGGCTGCTACTGGCGGCGCGAAGACTGGGGCCGGGTCATCCGAGTGATCGACCGAATCCTTGTGCTCAATCCCGCGGCGGGCAGCGAGTGGCGGGACCGCGGCGTGGCCTGGCACAACATGGGGCAGCCGCAGCGCGGACTGGCCGACTGGGAGCGTTACCTCACCGATTTCCCCGACGCGGCCGACCACGACAAGGTCCAGGGACATCTCCGCCGCGTGCGCGAGAAGCTGGCCCGGTTCAACTAGGCACTCGGTCCCTCTCCCCTCAGGGAGAGGACAGGGTGAGGAGGCAGAGGCGGGCAGTGAAAGTGCAGGGCGGTTCCAACATCTACGGCGTCTCCGTGGGCATCCTGATGCTCGACACCCAGTTCCCGCGGATCCCCGGAGACATGGGCAATGCGGGGACGTTCGACTTCCCGGTGCGGTATCACCGCGTCCCGGGCGCCTCGCCCGATCGTGTGGTCCGCCAGGGACATCGGGAGCTGCTGGCGGCCTTCGTGGAGGGCGCGCGCCACCTGGAGCGCGAAGGCGTGCGGGCCATCACGACCAACTGCGGGTTCCTCGCCAAGTTCCAGCCGGAGCTCGCCGCGGCCGTGTCGGTGCCGGTCTTCACCTCGAGCCTCATGCTGGTTCCCTTGATCCATCGGATGCTCCCCGTGGGGCGGGCGGTCGGCGTCTTGACGGTGGACGCCTCGTCGCTCAACGCCGAGCACTTCGCCGGCGCCGGCATCACCGGTGACATGAAGGTCGTGGTGGCGGGACTCGAGACCGAAAAGGAATTCACGCGCGTCCTGCTGGACGACCTCCTCACCCTCGACGTGGACGCCGCGCGCCAGGAGCACCTCACGGTGGTGGCCCGCATGCTCGCCGCCCACCCGGAGGTCGGCGCCCTCGTGCTCGAGTGCACCAACATGCCGCCGTACCGCGCCGACATCCAGGCGGCGACGGGGCTCCCGGTCTTCGACATCACCACCCTGATGCGCATGGTGCACGATGCCGTCAGGCACGGGCTGCCGCCCCGGCCGTCGGCCTCCTGATCCGAGAGATCGTGCTTGACGGCCGCGCCGGCAACATGGATAGTCATGACTCCCCGATCACCTCGGTGCCCGACACCTGCGCGCCGAGGCGAACACGCTCCAAAGGAGGCTGGACGCTATGAAGCGCGCGTCGAGTGCTGCGGTGGCTCTGACCCTGATGGCGATGCTGGCGGGCGGCGCCCTGGCCCAGCAGTCGCTGACGTGGACCGCCGGCGCGGTGGGCGGGGGCTGGTACGCGATTTCGGGCGGCATGGCCGAGCTGCTGCGCGAGAAGGCCGGGCTCAACATCAAGGTCATCCCGGGCGGGGGCACCCAGAACCCGGTGCTGGTCCAGAAGGGCGACGCCGAGCTGGGGATGGGGCTGCCCCCGCTCTTGGGGGCTGCGACGCGGGGCGAGGATCCCTATCCGGGGCAGAAGATGGAGCACCTGCGCGCCCTGGCGGGCAACATGAGCCTCAACACGTTCCACTTCTACGTCGCCGCCGACTCGCCCTACGCCAAGATGACGATGGACGAGATCTTCCGCGGCAAGAAGCCGATCCGGCTCGCCATCTCCAAGCCTGGCTCCTCCGACGTGTGGGTCTTCGAGAAGGTTATGGAGTTCTACGCCTTCTGTCAGCCCGGCAAGACGGCTGACTGCTACAAGACGTGGGAGGCTGCGGGGGCCAAGTTCTTCCGCGGCTCCTACTCCGAGCAGGCTGGGGCCTTCAAGGACCGCAACGTGGACGGGACCTTCACCTTCCTGGCTCTGCCCGGCGCCTCGATCACCGAGGCCTCGGTGGGGCGCGAGCTCAAGCTGCTGGCCTTCCCCAAGCCTCTGCTCGAGCACCTGGGCAAGTTCGGCCTCGGTGAGGGCGTGATCCCGGCCGGCACCTATCCCAAGGCCGCCAACGGAAACGAGCCCGTGGTCTCGGCCACAATGGGAACGACCATCACGGTCAACGCCAAGATGGCCAACGATCTGGCGTACACGATCACCAAGACGCTCAACGACAACCCGGACCGGGTGCGGAAGATCCACGGGAGCCTCGCCGACTACGATCCGGCCAAGGGCCACCTCTACCTCGGCGTGGCGCTGCACCCGGGCGCCGAGCGCTACTACCGCGAAAAGGGCTACTTGAAGTAGCGGGAACGGCCGTGGCCTGAACCTGGAGAGGAGCCCCTCGGTGAGTCGTGGACTTTTCGAGGGGCTTTTCATTGATGGACATTAGAAAGTTCACCGTGAAGCGCGCGGTCGTGTGGCTGCTGCTCGGGCTGCTCGGCGGTGGAGTGGCCGCCGACTGGTGGGAACGCCAGCGGGCGGCCGGTGATATCGCCGATCTCAAGGTGCGGCAGGCCGACCAGCTGAAGGGGCTCGAAGGGAGAATCAAGGATCTGACCGACCAGCTGAATGCCGAGCGCCAGCGACGCGAGGCGCTCGAGCGCGCGCTCGCCGAGCTTCGGAAAGGCTCCTAAGCAGGGGGCCTGCCCTCCCGGTGCCTGGGCGCTTGACAGGCCGCTGCGGGCGCTGATATGTCTAGACAACCAAGACTGGGGTGACAGCCCACCCGGGAGGGGCTCGTGGCACCTCGCCGCAGGATTCCCCGTTATCTCGCGATCGCCGCCGCGCTGCGGGCCCGCATCCAGGCGGGTGACGGCTCGGCCGGCCGTCGGCTGCCCTCCGAGCACGCCCTGCGGGCCCGCTTCCGCGTCAGCCGCATGACCGTCCGTCACGCCCTCGATGTGCTCAGGCAGGAAGGGCTCCTCTCCCGCCAGGTGGGGCGCGGCACCTTCACCTCACCCGCCGTCCCCGAGCGCCGACTGCGGGTGATCGGCTCAGTCGAGGACATGCTGGCCCTCGGCGACGAGACGTGGTTCAAGCCTTTCGACAAGCGGGCGGTGGCCGCTCCAGAGCGCGCGGCCCAGGCGCTCCGCTTGGCGCCCGGCGCCCCGATCATCCGCTTTTCGGGAGTGCGCCACGGTGACGACGGCCCGTTCCAGCACGTCACCGCCTATCTTCCCGAGCGGATCGGCCGCCAGATCCTGGATGAGGACCTCTCCGGCACCTCAGTCATCGGCACCGTCGAGCGGCAGCTGGGTCTCTCGGTGCGATATCTCGAGCAGGCGATCGAGGTGGTGCGCTGTCCGAAGGAGGTGGCCGACCACCTGGACGTCCGCCCGGGCGTTCCGATCCTCCGCTTCCACCGCACCTACTTCACGGACGGAGGAGAGCCTGTCGAGCACGCGGTGACCTATCACTGGGCCCCGCGCTATCCCTATACCATGATGCTGTATCGCACCGAGCGGAGAGGCTGAGGTGGAAGCCTCCGGCAGCTGGCGGGTCGGCTTCGACGTGGGCGGCACGTTCACCGATTTCGTGCTCCAGTCGCCGTCCGGGGCGCTCAGCACCGCCAAGCGGCTGACGACGCATCCGGATCCTTCCCAAGCCTGCCTGGAAGGTCTGGACGAGCTGATGGCCCGGTCCGGCGCCCCGTGGCCCGAGCTCGGGCAGGCAGTCCACGGCACCACGCTCGGCTCCAACGTCGTGATCGAGCGCAAGGGGCGGGGCGTGGCGCTTCTGATGACCCGAGGGTTCCGGGACGTGCTCATCATCGGCAGGGAGAAGCGCTATCAGGTCTATGACCTGCAGATCGAGAAGCCGGCTCCGCTCATCCCGCGGCGGCTGATCTTCGAGCTCACCGAGCGCACGCTGGCCGACGGCTCCGTCCTCACGCCGCTCGACGAGGAGGAGACCCGGCGCACCGCCCGCGCGTTGAAGGCCGCTGGGATCTCGAGTGTGGCGGTGTGCCTGCTCCACGCCTATGCGAACCCGGCCCACGAGAGGCGCGTGGGCGAGATCCTCGGCCGGGAGGCGCCGGACATCGCCGTGAGCCTCTCCCACGAGATCTCGCCGACGTTCCGGGAATACGAGCGGACCAGCACCACGGTGGTCAACGCCTACGTCATGACCGCGGTTCGGAGCTACCTCCGCAGCCTCCGGGCCGAGCTCGGGCGGCGCGGCTCGCGGGGTCGCCTCTTCGTGATGCAGTCCTCGGGTGGCATCGCCACCGCGGAAGCCATGGAGCGCTACCCGGTTCGCATGATCGAGTCGGGCCCGGCCGCCGGCACCCTCATGGCGGTGGCGTACGGCAAGCTCTCCGGCGCCGAGGATCTCATTGCCTTCGACATGGGCGGCACCACGGCCAAGCTCGCCCTGGTCGAGCAGGGGCGACCGCTGACGACGGCGCTGTTCGAGCTCCACAAGGTCGGGCTCGCCGCGGGCAGCGGCATCCCCATGAACATCCACGCCATCGATCTCGTGGAGATCGGCGCCGGCGGCGGCTCGATCGCCCGAAGCCATATGGGAGTCATCGCGGTCGGCCCCGAGAGCGCGTCCTCCACGCCCGGCCCCGCCTGCTACTCGCGGGGCGGCGAGGCACCCACGGTGACCGACGCGAACCTGATCCTCGGCTATCTCAACCCGGATGAGTTCGCCGGCGGGACCATGAAGCTCGATCCCGACGCCGCCCGCCGCGCCATCGAGGGCGGCGTGGCCCGGCCCCTCGGTCTCTCGCTCGCGGAGGCCGCCTGGGGCATCCATCTCGTGGTCAACAGCAACATGGAGCTGGCGACGCGCGTGGTCTCCATCGAGCGCGGCCGCGATCCCCGCGCGCTCACTTTGGTGGCCTTCGGGGGGGCGGGGCCGGTGCACGGCTGCCGGTTGGCCCAGGCGCTCAGGATCCCGCGGGTCATTCTGCCCGCGGCGGCGGGCGTCGCTGCCGCGCTCGGCCTGCTCTCTGCCGAGGTGAAATTCGACGTGTCGCGCACCTATGTGCGACGGGTGGATCAGGTGGACCTCGCCTACCTCAACGCCATGTACGGCGAGATGGAGGCTCAGGCCATCCAGGTCATCCGGGAGTCGACGAGATCGGGCGACGTCCTTCTCGCGAGGAACGCCGATGCCCGCTACGCGGGGCAGGGGTACGAGCTCAACGTGGATCTGCCGCTCGGCGAGCTCGGCCCGAAGGATCTCGAGCGCTTCCGTGCGGCGTTCGACCAGGCCTATGCGGCCCGCTATGGCTATTGCAATCCCGCGGAGGCGGTCGAAGTCGTCAACTGGAAGCTCGTGGCTATCGGAGCCGGCCCCAGGCTCTCGTTGCCCACTCAGCCCCACTCGGGCGGTCTCGACGCCGCGCTCAAGGGCCGACGCCAGGCCTATTTTCCCGAGAAGGGCGGCTATGTGGAAACGCCGGTGTATGACCGCTACCGACTCTCGCCGGGGGTGGAGCTCTACGGCCCCGCCGTGGTGGAGGAGCGGGAGTCGACCACGGTGCTGCCTCCCGGCTGCGGGGCGCAGGTGGACGAGCGGGGAAGCCTGCTCGTGGAGGTCGGCGGATGAGCCCGTCGGCGCTCAACCCCCAGTCGGCGCTCAATCCCCAGTCGTCGCTCAATCCATTGACGCTCTCGGTGATCTGGGGAGCGCTCGGCTCCATCGCGGTGGAGATCGGGACCACGGTACACAAGACCGCCTATTCCGAGCAGGCGCGGGAAGGCCAGGACTTTTCCGTGGCGCTCTTCGATCCCCAGGGACGCATGGTCGCCCAGGGCCCCTATAGCCCGGGGCATATGGGCGCCATGTCCTTCGCCGTGAAGAACGCGCTCGAGGCCTATCCCGCACATACGCTGCGCCCCGGCGACGCGATCCTGCTGAATGACTCGCTCCTGGGCTCGGGGCACTTCCCTGACTTCTTCATCACCCAGCCGGCCTTCCTCGATGGCCAGCTCATCGGCTTCGCGGTCAACATCCTGCATCACACGGATGTGGGCGGGCAGCGGCCGGGCAGCCAGGGCGTGGTCGGCATCTTCGATTACTTCCAGGAGGGACTGCGAATCCCGCCCACCAAGGTCTGGAGCGAGTATCGCGAGAATTCAGAGGTCGTGCGCATCATCGCGGCCAATACGCGCACGCCCGACAAGGTCCTGGGCGATCTCCGGGCCCAGCGGAGCGCGCTGCGGGTCGGGGAGCAGCGCCTTCAGGAGCTGGCGGAGCGCTATGGAACCGAGACCCTGTTCACCGCCATGGACGAGATCCTCGATCGGACGGAGGTCACCATGCGGGGGGCCATCGCCCGGATCCCGGACGGCAGCTACACCTTCGAGGACTTCCTCGACGACTCAGGGCCAAATACTGATCCGGTCAGGGTGTTCGTGACGGTGAGGGTCAACGGCGACGGCCTCGAGGTGGACTATTCTGGCTCCTCGCCTCAGACCCCGTCGGGGCTCAACTCCTATATCAACTACACCCGCTCCTACTCCTACGCGGCCGTCAAATGCCTCACCGATCCCCTGGGGCCGATGAACGAGGGAGCGCTGAGGCCCATCACGGTGACGGCGCCCGACGGCTCCTTCCTCAACCCTCGGCCGCCGGCTGGCGGCGGCCCGCGGGCCATCATTTGCTACCGGATCTTCGAGGCCGTCATCGGGGCCCTGGCTCCGGTCCTGCCCGATCGCGTGGTGGCCGCCTCCTCCCACTTCGCGAATCCCACCTTCGGCGGCTACGATCCCAAGCGCCGGCGCCGCTTCGTCGCCTACGAGCTGGTGCTGTCGGGAACCGGGGCGCGGGCGGGGAAGGACGGGTGCGAAGCCATGGCCTCGGCCTTCAACGCCTCCAACATTCCCGTGGAAGCCCAGGAGGCCAATCACCCGATCATCGTGGAGCGCTTCGAGGTCATCCCGGACTCGGCGGGGGCGGGCAAGCACCGCGGTGGCTGCGGGATCAGGCGCGACATGAAGTTCCTGGCCGAGGACGGCAAGCTCACCAATCTCTCCGAGCGCCAGCGCTTCGCCCCGTACGGCCTCTTCGGAGGCCAGAGTGGACGGCTAGCCCGCACCGTGCTGAATCCCGGCCCTGGAGAGGAGATCATCCACGGCAAAGCCTCGGCCGACTTCCGCTACGGTGACGTCATCTCTTTCCAGCAGTCCGGGGCGGGCGGCTACGGCCCGCCCTTCGAGCGCGCCCCCGAGCGAGTGCTGGAGGACGTGCTGGATGGCTACGTCTCGCTCGAGCAGGCTCGGCAGGCGTACGGGGTCGTCATCGATCCCCGGACCATGACCGTGGATCTCCCGGCCACCGAGAAGGCTCGCCATGCTTAGATTCACGGCCGAGCAGCAGGAGTTCAGGCGGGTCGTCGCCAAGTTCGTAGATGCCGAGGTCGCTCCGGTGGCCGACGACATCGACGCTCACGGCGAGTTCCCGCGCGCGTTGTTCCGGCGCCTCGGCGACCTGGGCTACTTCGGCCTCCGCTATCCCGAGCGCTACGGCGGCTCCGAGGCCGACATGGTGACCTTCTGCCTGCTCGCCGAGGAGCTGGGGCGCGGATCCATGTCCTTGGCCGCCAACGCCATGATGCAGTCGCTGATGGGAACCTACTTCGTCTTCAAGTACGGCAGCGAGGAGCAGCGCGAGCGCTACCTGGCGCCGGCCATCCGCGGCGAGCTGATCGGCACCTTCGCCCTCACCGAGCCGGGAGCGGGGTCGGACCTGGCCAACCTCGCCACCCAGGCCCACCGCGACGGCGACCACTGGGTGCTGAGAGGCTCCAAGACCTGGGTCACGAGCGCGCCCATCGCCGACTTCCTCACCATCGGAGCCAAGACCTCGACCGAGCGCGGGATGAAGCACATCGCGCTGTTCCTCGTGGACCGGCGAGAGATGCCCGGCGTGGTGCTGAGCCGCAAGATCGACAAGATGTCCACCCGCGCCTCAGACACCGGCGAGATCGTGCTGGAGGACGTCCGCGTGCCGTCGAGCCACCTGCTCGGCGGGGAGACGGGCGGCGTCGAGAAGGTCGGCGGGATTCTGTCCGAGGCTCGCGTAATGACCGCGGCGCTGTCCGTGGGGCTCGCGCGCGGCGCCTATCGCGCGGCGCTCAAGTACGCGCGCGAGCGCGTGGCCTTCGGCAAGCCCATCGTGGAGCACCAGGCCATCGCCTTCAAGCTGGCGGACATGCTCACGGGGATCCACGGCGCCGCTCTCATGACCTATGAGGCGGCGGCGGCGCTGGATCGTGGCGAGCGCGCCACCCGCGAGTGCGCCATGGCCAAGCTGGTCGCCTCGGAGACCGCCGTCCGGGTCGCCGACGAGGGCGCGCGGATCTTCGCCTCCTACAGCCTGGCCATGGAATACCCGGCACAGCGCTACCTGCGCGACTCCCGCTTCCTGCTCTTCGGCGGGGGCACCAGCGAGATCCTCCGTCTCATCATCGCCCGGGAGCTCGACGAGGAGATCCCGTCATGAGCCATGCCCTGCCGATGCGTGAAACCGCTCTCGTATGGCCCCCTCACCCTGACCCTCTCCCCCTTCGGGGGCGAGGGAATCAGAAGGGCTCCCTCTCCCTCTGGAGGGAGAGGGCCGGGGTGAGGGAGGCGCGCGACGGCCGAGACCCGTTCATGCAGAGGTCACCCCGGGAGACACGCTCATGACCTACCAGCCGCGGGGGCGGCACTTCGAGGAGTTCAAGATGGGCGAGGTCATCGAGACCCCCGCCCGGACGATCAACCCGGCCGATGTCACACTCTTCGCCGGGCTGTCGGGCGATTTCAACCCTTTGCACACCGACGAGGAGACGGCCAAGAACACGCCCTTCGGCTCGCGGATCGCCCACGGCATGTTGACCGTGGCGATCTCCACCGGCCAGCAGAACCTCACCGGCGCCTTCGAGGGCACGAGCCTGGCGCTGCTGGGAATGGACCGGCTGCGCTTCACCGGGGCGGTGAAGTTCGGCGACACCATCCACACGGAGATGACCGTGCGCGAGCTCAAGGAGTCCTCCAAGCCCGACCGGGGCGTGGTGGTGCTCGACGTGGCCGTCAAGAACCAGCGGGGCGAGACCGTGGCCCAGTGGGAGCAGGCGGTCCTCATGCGGAGGAGAGCCTAATGCTCCCTCTCCCTCCGGCGGAGGGAGAGGGTTGGGGTGAGGGAGGCGATTGGATGCGCTTCGAGGGCAAGGTGGTTCTGGTGACGGGAGCCGCAAGCGGTATCGGCGAGGCCACCGCCCGCCGCTTCGCGCGGGAAGGGGCGCGGGTCGCGCTCAACGACGCGGAGGCGGCGGGGTGCGAGCGCGTGGCCAAGGAGCTGGGCGCAGGCGCGCTCGCCGTTCCGGGC
>DASSSH010000156.1:0-4281 GCA_035708525.1 Candidatus Methylomirabilota bacterium | reverse complement strand
TGTCCGACCACTGCCCACCCGCGTTCACCATGTCCTCCTTGATCGAGGAGAACGAGGTGACCTTCTTGCCCTTGACCACGCCCGCGCTGCAGAGCATCCAGCCCGCGTGGCAGATGGCGGCCACCACCTTGCCCTGCTGTGCCGCGTCGCGCACGAGGCTGACCATGGCCTCGTGGCGCCGCATCATGTCCGGCGCGTAGCCGCCGGGCACGATGACGGCGTCGAACTCCACCGCCTTCACGGCATCGGCCTGGACGTCCACGTTGACGGGATAGCCGGCCTTGGAGGCGTAGGACTTCGCGCCGCCCGCGCCCACCACCTTGACCTCCGCCCCCTCCTCCTTCATCCGGTAGTACGGCACCCAGAGCTCCATCTCCTGGTACATGTTCTCGGCCAGGATCGCGATCCGCTTGCCCTTCAGGCTCATTTCACTCTCCTTTCGGAGCGTTCAGGATTTCCTCGACGTCTGTGAGAAGAACGTGCCCATGAGCGGCCGCAGCGCCTTGCCCCCGCAGCCCGGGCACTTGTACTCACCGCGCTCCCGCTCCCCGATCGTCAGGATCATGGAGACTTCCTTCTTGCATTTCTGACAGTAAAACTCGTAGTGGGGCATGGCAGTCCTCCTTTCTGGCTATCGCGTCACCTGTCGCTCCAGAACCAGCCGCACGCGCTCGCCGTGCCGGTCGATGAGGAGTCCGAGCGGGCCATCCGGTCCCGCCGCGAGCAAAGCCTCCCTCACCGCGTCCAGCGTGTCAACAGGGTGTCCGCCCAGCTCCAGGAGCACGTCGCCGATGTGCAGGCCCGCCTGCTCGGCGCGGCTTCGCGGCAGCACGGCCGTGATGGCGGGTGGGCCCGCCGGCCGGCCGTTGGCCGACTCGAGCTGGCTCTCGGGATCGCGCACCAGGAAGCCATACTCGGCCGCCACGCGCTCGGCTGCCACCGGCTCCGGCATGAGGCCGATGCGGACCGACACCGGCCGGCGCCCCTCCTCCCGGCGGAGCACGGTGAGCTTCACGGTCTGGCCGACCCCGGCCGCCGCCACGTAGCGCTGCAGCGTGCGCGTGTCCGTCACCGGCCGATCGCTGAAGGCCACGATCAGGTCGCCCGTGCGGAGGCCCGAGGCCTCGGCCGGCGTCTCTTTGATCACCTCGAGGATCACGGCGCCGAAGCCTTCGCGCAATCCGAACTTCTGGGAGATCTCCTCCATCTCCTGCTCGGAGAGGTCGCGGATGCGCACCCCGAGCCAGCCCCAGCGCGTCGCACCCTCGGCGGCGCCGGCGACCAGCAGGAGCAATCCCGCCAGCACGAGCGCCCGCTTCATGCGCCGCCTCCGGTGAGCTGCTTGTGCAGATCATCGAGCGCTGCGCTGAGCCGCTCGAGCCGTCGCCGCACGTCCAGCTCCTCGAGCAGCGCCTGGCGGACAGCCGGCCGCGGAATCACGGCGGAGGCGATCTGGTCGCAGAGGGGGCCAGGCGCGCTCACGGCATCGAGTGACTCGCGCAGCTCCGAGGAGGCGCGTCCGACCGCCTCCAGGATCTGCGCACAGCGGAGTCGCACCTGGTCGGCCAACGAGGCGGCTGCCGGATCGTCCCCGCCTACCTCCCCCAGCGGCGTCGCCGTCACAACCCGGTAAAGCGTGTCCGAGGGCACCTCGTGGTCGATGCGCGCGCGGCACTCGCCCTGGAGCAGGATGTCATAGCGGCCGGTCGCCAGCCGCTCCCACTGCACGATGCGCCCGACGCCGCCCACGGCGTTGACCGCGGGCTTGCCATCGTACGTCGCCTCGTAGCCCGGGCGGAGCCCTACCACCGCCATCCGCTTGTCGCGCGCGAGACAGTCGGTGACCATGGCGCGATACCGGGCTTCGAAGACGTGCAGCGCCAGGAAGGTGTGGGGAAAGAACGTGAGATCGGGCAGTGGAAAGATCGGCACGAACAGGGGCGCGGTCACGCGGCTCGGCCCCGGCTCAGCTGATGGTCGGCAACTTGAGGCCGGACACGGCATCCAGCCGCGCGATCACCGCGGCCGCGATCTTGCGGAAGGCTTCGGCCTGGGCGGATTCGGGCTGACCCACCACGATCGGGATTCCGGTATCGCCCCCCTTGCGGGTCTCCATCTCCAGCGGGACCTGGCCGAGCAGCGGCACGCCGAACTCATCGGCGACGCGCTGGCCCCCTCCCTCGCCGAAGATGTCGTAGCGCCGGCCCGTGTCGGGCGCGAGGAAGAAGCTCATGTTCTCCACGAGCCCCAGAATCGGCACGTTGAGCTTGCGGAACATGCCCAGGGCCCGGCGGACATCGAGGAGCGCCACCTCCTGCGGGGTGGTAACCATCACTACGCCCGAGAGCGGGACGATCTGCGAAAGCGAGAGCTGCGCGTCGCCGGTCCCCGGCGGCATGTCGAAGACCAGATAGTCGAGCGGCCCCCAGTTGACATCCCGGAGGAACTGCTGCACGGCGGAGTGAATCATCGGCCCGCGCCAGACCAGCGCCTCGCGATTGTTGACCAGCAGGCCGATGGACATGACCTTGATGCCGTGGGCCTCCACCGGGATGATCTTGTTGTCGAACATGCCCGGGGCACCCTTGGCACCCATCATGAGCGGCACGTCGGGGCCATAGACGTCCACGTCCACGAGCCCGACCCGGGCAGCCGTCTGCTTGAGGGCCAGCGCCAGATTCACTGCCACCGTGGACTTGCCGACGCCGCCCTTGCCCGAGGAGATCGCGATCGTGTGCTTGACCTCGGGAATGAACTCGGCGGCGGGCGATGGACCGCCGGCGGCCGCCGGGCGCGCGGCCTGGCCCGCGCTACCGATCTTGACCTGCGCTTTGCTCACGCCCGGAATCTGGGAGACGGCCTTCGAGGCGGCGCTGTGCAGCGAGACCTTCGCGGCCGGCGGCTGGCTGGTGAACGCGAGGGTGAAGGAGACGACGCCATCCTCGATCCGGAGGTCCTTGACCAGCCCGAGGCTGACAATGTCCTGGCGCGAGTCGGGATCCTGAACGGCCCGAAGCGCATCGAGGACGGCGGCTTCGGTGATGGCGGAGTGCGCGGTCATAGGTTTCCTGGGCGCTCCCGGAGCTTGGAGGTACGGCTGACTGAGAAGTATAGGGGCAAGGGCTCCCGCAGTCAACGCGCCGTGGGCGGCGAATGTCGTCCAAGCCCTTGGAGAACTTGAAAAAACCGCTCGGACCTGCTAAAACAATCGGGTGCTAGGGGCTGACGAGTTCCGCCGCGTTCTCGGCCATTTCGCCACCGGAGTCACCGTCGTCACCGCCTGCGAAGCCGACGGGCGCCCGACGGGCCTCACGGCCAGCGCCTTCGCCTCCGTTTCCCTCGACCCACCCCTGGTGCTCATCTGCGTGGCCCACACGGCGCAGGCCTATCCGGCCATCCTGGCCGCCGGGCGGTTCGCGATCAACGTGCTGAGCCGGGACCAGGAGGTCGTCTCGCGCCGCTTCGCGACCTCCACGCTGAGCGGGCCCGAAAAGTTCGAAGGGATCGACTACCGTCAAGGCGCGCTCGGGCTGCCGCTGCTCAAGGACGCGCTGGCCGAGCTCGAATGCACCGTGGTCCACGCCTACCCGGGCGGTGACCACACGATCTTCGTGGCGCGCGTCGAAGCCGCCGACTCGCGCGCCGATGCCGGCCTGGAACCCCTGCTGTACTACCGCGGCAAGTACGGCCATCTCCACCCCCCAGGAGGAACTCGCTGATGCCGATCCCGCTGTCCCGTCCGCCCATCGACGACGAGATCAAAGCCGCCGTGCTCGCTGCCATCGACTCGCGCCAATACATCCTCGGCCCCCAGTGCAAGGCCTTCGAGGCGGAGTTCGCGCGCTACAACGGCGCCAAGCACGCGGTGCTGACGTCGAGCGCCACGGCCGCGCTCTGGATGACACTCAAGGCCTTCGGCGTCAAGACCGACGACGAGGTCCTGGTGCCCTCGCACACGGCCTTCCCCACCATCGAGGCCATCTGCTTCGCGGGCGCCGTGCCGATCTTCGTGGACACCGACGACTCCTACACTGTCGACCTGAAAGATGCCGCCGGGAAGGTCACTCCCCGGACCGTGGGCTTCGTCCCCGTGCACCTCTACGGTCAGCCGGCCGACCTCCCCGGCATTCAGAAGCTCTGCGCCGAGCGCAGCCTTTGGCTGCTCGAGGACTGCGCCCAGGCTCATGGCGCGGCCTGGCAAGGCCGGAAGGTCGGAAGCTTCGGGCGCGCCGGCGCCTTCTCCTTCTACCCGTCCAAGAACCTGACCGTGATGGGCGACGG
>DASSSH010000155.1:0-13005 GCA_035708525.1 Candidatus Methylomirabilota bacterium | reverse complement strand
GCCAATTCGGGGATGGACGGATTCACGGTGCTGCCCGACGGGTCGTTCATCGGCAACCTCGGCGACGCGTTCAATAGCTACACACACTGGGACGCAGCCGGCAATCAGGTTGGGCCGGTTTTCTCGGTGCCTGGTTGCAGTTCGTCGACCGGTGTCGATGTCGCTCCCGATGGGCTGTCCCTCTACTTCGCTTGCAACTTGTCCAGCATCGTTCAGACCGACCTGACCGGGCTCAACGTGCTCGCGTCCATTCCGGGCATTGGGCCCGGGGCCGGCTCGTACGAAGACCTTGCCATCCAGCAGCAATTCGTCTGCGTCGGGCAGCAGTGCGTCCCCGTCAATGGAGGCGTGCCGGCGCCGGCGACCCTCATCATGCTCGGTGTTGGCTTGCTGGGCGTCGGGGTCCTCAGGCGGCGGGCTGGCGCGAACTAAAGAACCGATCGTCGATTACGGAGGCCGCGGGATCCCCCGCGGCCTCTTTTTTTGCCCCCTCACCCCGCCCTTTCCCCCAGTGGAGGAGAGGGATCGTCATGGCTTGGGGATCGAGTCGAGGGCCCGACGAGCGGCCTCGACACCGGGGAAGCTCGGCGCCTGCAGGGCCTGCTCGAGCTCTCGTCGAGCCTCCGCGATCTTGCCCTGCTTGAGATACACCATACCCAGATGGTAGTGGAGCTCGGAGCTGGTCGGCGCCTGCTGAACGGCCTGGGTGAGCAGGGTTTCGGAGCGGTTGAGATCGCCCTTTTGATACAGGAGCCATCCGAGCGTGTCCGCCACCGCGGGGCTGCGCGGGGCCGTCTTGTAGGCTCGCTCGGCGAGCCCAAGGGCCTCATCTAGCTTGCTCGAATCCTCGCCGAGCAGATAGGCGAGGTTGTTCAGAATGAGGACGTTGTTCGGATCCCGCGCGAGCCCCTGTCGGTACGCCCGCTCGGCCGCCGCAGGGTCGCCCACACTCTGGTAGGCCACGCCTAGATCAAGCAGTGGGAGGGCGGTCCCGGGATTCGCGTTTGCAGTCTCCTCGAGGAGTCGGGTCGCTTCAGCCGGGCGCTGGGTGCGAAGATACAGCGCGGCCAGCGCGCGGGCCGCCGCCAGGTGGTGTGGCTGACGCTGGAGCGCCTGCTCGAACGCCTTCGCGGCCTCGTCGGTCTGTCCCGCGCGCTCCCGGATGATTCCCAGGAAGACGAACGCCTCCGGGGTCTCTCCCTGGCGCTGAACGACTTCCTGGGCGGCGCGATCCGCCTCGGTTGGCTGGCGCAGCGCCGCATAGGCCTCGGCTCGACCGACGAGCGGCTCGACCGAGCTTGGGGCCAACCGCGCGGCTCGCTCGAACTCCGCGAGGGCTTGCTGGGGACGCCCGCGTGCCATATGCAACCGGGCCAGCCGCATGGCGGGGCCGGGATCCTGGGGCGACTCGTTCGCGGCGGCCTCGAGCTCGCGCTGGGCCGGATCGAGCTCTCCCTTGGCCAGATACGCCTGGGCGATCAGGTAGTGCGCGTCCCGTCCGACTTGCGATCCGAGCGCGCCCTTTGCGCGGGCGATGGCCTGATCCAGCTCGCCCGCAAGCATGAAGAACTGGGCCGCGCGAAGCCTGGCCACGGACGGGTTCGGGCTGACCTGCTCGGCGCGGTCGAAGGCTCGGAGGGCCGCCTCGCGATCCTTGCCGATCCAGAGCGTCTCGCCGAGCTGGAACTGCGCGAGCGCCCAGCGCGGGTATTCCTGGGTGAGCTTCTCGAGCTCGATCCGAGAGGTGTCCAGCTGGCCGCGGACCCGCTGGACGATCGCGAGCCCCAGGCGGGCCCAGGGCGAGCCGGGGGCGCGGTCGACGGCGCGCTGCAGGAGCGGCGCCGCTTCGGGAACCTTGCCCAGCTCGAGCTTGACGATGCCCTGCATCACGAGAGCTGGAAAGAAATCTGGCGAGTCGGAGAGGAGCTGGTCCAGGACCCGCTCGGCCTCGGTGATTCGGCCGACGTCACGATACGTGGTGGCGAGCAGATACCGCGCGCCCGGATTCTTGCTTCCTGCCTGTTGCTCCCAGGCCTGGGTTTCGGCGACGGCTCGCTCGACCTGGCCCTGGCGGAGCAGGGCGACCGCCAAGCCGTGGCGGCCCTCGACCAGCGCCGGATCGAGGGAAATCGCGCGGCGGAACCAGTCTTCCGCCTTCCTGGGATCACCGCGCTCGAGAGCCACGAGACCCAAGCGCATGTGGGCACTGGCCCGGCTCGGCTCCAGCCGCAGGGCCTCGTTGAACTCGGTCTCCGCCTCGGCGAAGTTTTTCTTGGCCAGCAGGGCGGTGCCCAGCACCTCGCGACCGAGCGCGGAACTCGGCGACTGTCCCACGAAGCGACGCGCCAGGCCGATGGCGGCGTCCACGTCACCCTTCCGGAGCGCTTCGATGGCGACGGCGAGGGTCGCGGGAACGCCCTGCGTGTCAGGGAGCGGCGGGGGGCCCGGCGCGTCGGTGACCGCCGCCGACGCGGCTCCGAAGAGAAGCAACAACGTGGCGAGCGCGACCCAAGCACGCCCGCTCAAGTAACGCGTCGAGCGACTGATCTCGCGGGCGAGGGGCTGCTCGACGGCCTCCTGGCCGGAGACGCCACTGGCCGCGTCGGAGTGGTCGCTCATTCAAGCCCTCGATTCGGGCCCTCGATCCAACGCTGCCATGGAGTTGATGGCGAGTCTACCACGTTGCCGTCGAGCGGGAGGGTGGTTCACCCCCGGGGAAAGCCTATGATAGAGTGTCTTTCTCCCATGATCAGGTCCCGGAGTCTGGCGATGGCGGTCCTGGGGCTGGCGCTGGTCACCGCCCTGGGCTGCGGCGACAGTCCCGCCGTCAAGAAGCAGAAGGCCCTAGCTCGGGGCGAGCAGTACCTGCAGGACGGCAAGCCCAACGAGGCCGTCATCGAGCTGAGGCAGGCCCTCCAGATCGATCCCAACTTCGTCCCCGCGCTCCACGCTCTCGGTCGAGCCTATGCGGCGAAGTCCTGGTATCCGGACGCCATGCGCGAGCTGAAACGGGCGCAGCGGTTGGCGCCGGACTCCACACCGGTTGCCCTCACCATCGCCCGGACGCTCCTGGAGGCCGGGGTTTTCATCGACGCCCAAGCCCAGGCCGACACGGTCCTGAGCCGGTCCCCAGAGAACGGCGAAGCGCTCGCCATCCGGGCGGCGGCTCTGCTGGGACAGGGAAAGGCGAAGGAGGCCCTGGCGATCGTCGAGAGCGCCCCCGTCGGAGCGGTTCCGGAGGCGGACCTGGTGCGCGCGGGCGCGCTGATGCAGCAGGGCAAGATCGATGACGCGGAGCGATCCTATCGGGCGGTAGTGGAGAAGAGGCCGCGAGACTTCAAGGCCGTCATGGGGTTGGCCGGTGTGCTGCTGGCCAAGAAGAACTACGACGAGGCCCTCAAGCTCTACGAGCGAGCCGCAGGCTTGCGGCCCGCGAGCCCCCAGCCTCATGTCGGAATCGCGGTGGTCAAGGCTCGGAGAGGCCAGGTAGCCGAGGCCATCAGAGAGCTGGAAGGCGTGGAGCGCCAGGCTCGTTCGGGGACGGTGGTCGCGGCGCTGGCGACCTACTATCTGGAGGCCGGACGCCCGGCGGATGCCGAGCGCATGTTGGAGCCCATTGTCGAACACTTCCCGACGTTTGCGCCCGCCCGGGCTCTCCTGGGCGCGACGTACATGGTTCGTGGGCGCTTCGACTTGGCGGCGGCGCAATTCGAGGCCCTGGTCAAGCAGTTCCCTGACGCGGCCGTCCCGCGGTTCCAGCTCGCAGGGGCCTACGCGCGCATGGGACGCGGCAAGGACGCCCTCTCCGAGCTGAGCAAAGTCGCGAAGGTCATGGAGACGACCGCCGAGTTCCAGCGAGAGCGCGCGCTCGCGCTTCTGGCGCTGGGTCGCACCGAAGACGCGCTGGAGGCGGCCCGCGCGGCCGAGCGCATCCGGCCCGGTCAGTCCCAGACGTTGCTGTTGCTCGGCCGGGTCCACCTCCAGCGCGGCGATACCAAGAGCGCACGAGAGGTGTTCGCCAAGGCGGCGGAAGCCGAAGGTGGCGAAGCGGCGGGACATTTGGCCCTTGGCCGGCTCGCCGCCTCGGAGAGGAGTCAGGATACCGCGCTGCGGGAATTCGACGCGGCAGTGAGCGCCGACCCATCCGCCATCGCGGCCGCGCGCGCCAAGGCGAGTGCCCTGCTGCGGCAGAATCGCCTCAAGGAGGCGATCGCGTTCGCCGAGACGGCAGCCAAGCGTGAGGAGAAGCGATCGGAATTTCAGCTGCTCCTGGGTGCTGTCTATGGATCGGCCCGGCAGTGGGATAAGGCGAATGCAGCCTACCGAAAGGCGCTCGAACTGGAGCCGGCGGCTGCGGCGCCGCGGCTGGGTTTGGCCCGCGTGGCGCTCGCTCAGGGGAAGGATGAGGAAGCCATCACACAGCTTCAAGCTGCCCTCCAGCAGAATCTGGGCGACCCAGCGGTGGTCCTCCTCATCACGACCCTGTACGAGAATCTCGCGCGGTACGACCAAGCCATCCTGGTCATGGAAGCGGCGCAGAAGGTGGCTCCCGGCCGGGTGGACTTCGGCCTCCGCCTGGCCGAGCTCTACCTCCGGAAGGGCCGCTACGACGAGGCCGTGGCGAAGGCGACCGATCTCCTGGCGGTCAGCCCGGCTCTCACGCCGGCGCGCCTCGCGCGCGGGCGTGCGCTGGTCGCCAAAGGTGACCCCAAGGCCCTCAAGGACTTCGCCGACATCGCGAAGGAGCTTCCCAAGTCGGCGCCGGTGCAGTACCTGCTCGCGCGTGCGTACCTGAAGTTCGGCCAGACAGCCGAGGCACAAGCGGCGTTCCGCGAGGCGATCAGACTCGATCCGCAGTTTACGCAGGCGAAGGCCGAGCTCGCGCTCATCTCGGGGCAGCAGGTGGACAAGGCCGGGCTGCAGAAGCAGGCCGAGCAATCCCGGGCGGCGGTGAAGGCCAATCCCAGGGACCTTGCGGCGCGGGAGAGCCTCGCCCGGCAGCTTCTGGCCCTGGGGCAGAATCAAGAGGCGAAGGAGCAGCTCAAGGCTGTCCTGGAAGCGGCGCCGGGGCATCCGGCGGCCAATCTGCTGATGGCTCGACTCACCTTCGTCGAAGGCAAGCGGGAGGAGGCCGGCAACTATCTGCGGGCGGCGCTGAGGACGACTCCATCCAACGTCGAGGGCAACCTCCTGATGGCGGGCTATCTCCTCCAGGCCAACCGGCCGGAGGAAGCGGTTCAGCATCTCCAGACAGCGCTGCAGGTCAACCCCAGCCTGTCCGGCGTGAAGCTACAGCTCGGCGAGATCTACCTGCAGCTGGGCCGGCTCCCCGATGCCTTGCGATTGGCCCGCGAGTTTCAGAAGGCGGAGCCCAAGAGCGTCGAAGGTCCCCTCCTCGCTGGCAGCGTCCTCGTCGCCCAGCAGAAGCCCCAGGACGCCATCGAGGCCTTCAACCAGGCGCTGAAGCTGGATACGAATCTGGACCGGGCCTACACCGGCCTGGGCCAGGCCCATCAGCAGCTCGACCAGAACGACAAGGCAGCCGAGGCCTATCAGCGCGCGATCGCGATCAACGCCAAGGACGTCGTCTCGCTGAACAATTTGGCCTGGATTCTCTCCGAGGTCAGGAAGAAGCCTGACGACGCCCTGTCTCTGGCGTCGAGAGCTCAACAGCTCGCTCCGGACTCGGCGAACGTGCTGGACACTGTCGGGTGGGTACACTACCGGCGTGGAGCGTTTGCGGATGCCGAGAAAGCTCTCGTCAAGGCGGCCGAGCGGGCGCCGAACGTCTCTACCATTCAATTCCACCTGGGAATGACCTACGGGCGGCTTGGAAAGCGAAACGAAGCGGTCTCCGCGCTACGGCGCGCGGCCCAGCTCGACCCGAAGCTCGCCGAGAGAGAGCGGATCGACTCGTTGGTCAAGCAGTTCGGCGGATAGACGTTGCCGAGCCGGGTGCGAGCGGCGGGAGGCGGCCTCGCGGCTAGGCCTTCCTGAGAAACAGCGCCCAGAGCGCGAGCCAGGCGCCCGCGCCCATCGAGGCGAAGGTCAGCAGGCTGCCGAGGGCCAGGGTCGCGGAATTCGTGAGGCCCTGGTTGATGTTGCACCCGTCGGCCAGGAGCGCCGCGCTCCCCATCAGCAGGCCCCCCGCGAAGAGCTTCACCAGGCTCCAGCCCGGCGGCAGCTTCCAGCGGAACTCCCCGGCGCTGTAGGCGCCGACGAAGGCGCCGACCGGCACGCCCAGCGCCATGAGCATGCTCCACGTCACGCGGGTGGGAAACCCGACCATCGGGTAGGTGAGCAGCTCGCCGGTATTGGAGGCGAAGGTGATCCCCACGGGACGGTCGCCGAAGGTCGAAGTCCACCAGCCGGCCGTGATCAGTACGCCGACCGCCGCGCCCGTCGCGGGCCAGTGCCACTTGCCGTGCTCGGGCTCGCCGCGGCCGCGGAGCAGCCAGAGACCGACCGCGACGAGGAGCACGGCGATGATCAGCCAGGACGGGACGCCGAGCACGTTGTAGAGCGTAGGCGCCTCGCCGTGCACCGCGAGGGTCGTCTGCTGCAGCATTGTCCGGAGCGGCGCGAGCGCGCCTACCCGAACCATGGTGCCCCCGATGGCGAAGCCCAGCAGCACGACCCACGCGCCGATTGCGCCCTCGCCGACGCGATACCAGGTGCTGCCGGAGCAGCCGCCCGAGAGGATCATGCCGAATCCGAACAGCACGCCGCCCACGATATTGGACACGGGACGCAGCGGGCGGATCGGGATGTCCACCGCTCCGACGGCCGTGAGGATCTGCACGCCCACGACGGCGATCAACAGGGCCAGGATGTACGCCCGCAGAATGGTCGTATCGCGCATCAGCACGATATTGGAGATGGCGCGGGTGAGGCAGAATCCGCCGCGTTGGATCACGTAGCCGAAGACGAGGCCCGTGCCGAGGGCCGAGACCCAGAGCGCCCACGGGAACTCGTCCATGGCGGCATGCTAGCGGAAAGGCCAGCGGCAGTCAAAGGGCCGGAAATTGACAACTCTTCGCCTCGGGTGTTACGGTCTCACTCATGAGTTGTCGCGCGTTGCTCCGTGCTCTTGGGCGTCACGCCGGTGCGTTCACCCTCGTCGCGGTCGTCGCGATCGCCGGCTGTGCGAGTGGTGAGGCGGCGCGTCGCGAGCGAGAGATGGCGGCGCTGCGCACGCAGGTCGAAGAGCTGAGGAAAGCCAACGAGGCGACAGCCAAAGAGCTGGCACGCCTGTCCGGAGAGATGAAGGCGCTCGACGCGCAGTCGGCGTTCCTCGTGGGCGAGGCCAAGGCGGCCGCCGAGGAGCGCGCGCGCGTCAAGACGATGCTCGAGCAGAATGACAGCGCGATTAAGTCGCTGCGCGGCTCGCTCGACGAGGCGGTGAAGAAGCTCGCGCCGGCGCCTGCACCCGCGCCCGCGCCGGCGCCCGTCGCGCCCAGGCCGCTCACCCAGCCCTCTCCCAGCGAGGCGACCCCCGAGAAGATCTTCGCTCGGGCCATGACGAGCTTCCGCAACGAGGAGCACGGGCAAGCGGTGCTCGAGTTCACCGAGGTAACAGAGAAGTTCCCCAAGCACCCGCTGGCCTCGAGCGCCCAGTACTGGATCGGCGAAGCCTACTACCGTCAGCGCGACTTCCAGCAGGCGCTCGTCGAGTTCCGCAAGGTGGTGGACGACTACTCGCAGAGCCCGCAAGTCGCCGAGGCCTTGCTCAAGATCGGACTCTGCCACCGCGCGCTCCATGACGTCACGCGCGCGCGCGAGGCCTGGGAGCAGGTCACCAAGAACTATCCCAAGAGCGACGCTGCCACGCAGGCGCGCTCCCTCCTCGCGGCGCTGGGGCCATCCGGGCGCCGGCCGCGGTGATCGAGACGGAGATCACCGCGCTCGGTCCAAAGTTTGACCCACCTCTGTGCTCCGGTATACTGAAGCGCATTCTTTTCGCCGGGGACATGGAGGCGACGGACGTGGAGCCGAGATGTATCCGTGACGAGACAGGGCGCGCGCGGCGCGTCGCGCTGAGGGACGACGCGTATCCCGCTCAGCTGCGCGGAGTGCCGCACGCCCCGGACGCGCTGTGGGTGCGGGGGACGCTCACGGCCGAGGACGCGCTGGCCGTGGCGGTGGTCGGCTCGCGACACGCGACGCCGTACGGCCTGGCCGTGGCGGAGTCGCTCGCCGCGGATCTCGCCGCGCGCGGCATGACGGTGGTGAGCGGCCTGGCCCGCGGCATCGACAGCGCCGCGCACCGCGGAGCGCTTCGAGCGGGCGGCCGCACGATTGCCGTCTTCGGCTCCGGAGTGGACGTCATCTACCCGCCCGAAAACGGGCGGCTCGCGGCGGCGATCGCCGAGCGGGGTGCGCTGGTGTCGCAGTTCGCCCCGGGCACGCCGCCGTTCGCGTACAACTTCCCGGAGCGGAACCGCGTCATCGCGGGGCTGGCGCTCGGGGTCGTGGTGGTCGAAGCCGCCGAGCGCAGCGGATCGCTGATCACGGCGGGCTTTGCCGGCGAGCTTGGGCGCGAGGTCATGGCCGTGCCCGGGCGGACGACGTCGGAGCAGAGCGCCGGCGCGCATCGGCTGATTCAGGACGGGGCCGCGCTGGTGACGGGGTGGCGGGATGTGATCGCCCAGCTGCCCGTCCGCTGGCAGGCTTGTCTGCGGGAGCCTGCGCAATCAGATGATGCGGCCGAGGAGAGCCGGATGGCGGGAGGCCCCGAGGTCGAGCGCGTCCTGGCGGCCCTGGGCGAGGATCCTCTGGGCATCGACGAAGTGATCGAGAAGAGCGGCATCGACTCGGCACGGACCGCGGCCCTGCTGCTCGAGCTGGAGCTCGAGGGACGCGTGAGACAGATGGACGGCAAGCGGTTCGTCCAGGTCAAGCGGGGATAGGGGGCGCCAGGTGGCGAAACGGTCGTTGGTGGTAGTGGAGTCGCCCACCAAGGTCAAGACGATCCAGAAGTATCTGGACTCGAGGTACATCGTCAAGGCCTCGATGGGCCACGTCCGCGATCTGCCCAAATCCCGGCTCGGCGTGGACGAAAAGAAGGGCTTCAAGCCCGAGTACCGGGTCCTGCCGGCCAAGAAGAAGGTGCTGGACGAGCTGAAGAAGGCCGCGGAGAAGGCCGAGGCCCTCTACATCGCCACCGACCCGGATCGGGAGGGCGAGGCGATCGGCTGGCATCTGGCGCAAGAGCTGGGCATTGCCAAGAGCAAGACTCACCGGATCATGTTCAACGAGATCACCGAGCGGGCCGTCAAGGCGGCCTTTCAGCACCCAGGCAAGATCGACGCCAACAAGGTCAATGCCCAGCAGGCCCGCCGCGTGCTGGACCGGCTGGTCGGGTACAAGCTCTCGCCGCTGCTGTGGGAGAAGATCCGGCGGGGTCTGAGCGCCGGCCGCGTGCAGTCCGTGGCGGTGCGGCTCATCACGGAGCGCGAGCGGGAGATCCAGGCCTTCGTGCCCGTGGAGTACTGGTCGCTGCACGCGCGGCTCAAGGGAACGCATCCGCCCGAGTTCGTCGCGACCCTCAAGGAGATCCGCGGCCACAAGGCCGATCTGCCCACCGAGGCGGCGACCCTGGAGGTCATGACCGCGCTGCACGGCAAGCAGTGGCGGGTCAGATCGGTCACCCGCGGCGAGCGGAAGCGCAACCCCGCGGCGCCCTTCATCACCTCGACGCTCCAGCAGGAGGCCAGCCGCAAGCTGCACTTCACGGCGAAGAAGACCATGATGCTGGCCCAGCAGCTCTACGAAGGGATCGAGCTGGGCGCCGAGGGCGCCGTGGGCCTCATCACCTACATGCGGACGGACGCCGTCAGGGTCGCTCGGGAGGCCCAGGAGGAGGCGCGGCACTGGGTCGCGCGGCGGCTGGGCCGTGAGTTTCTCCCCGACGCGGCGCCCGCCTACAAGGCCAAGAAGAGCGCCCAGGAGGCTCACGAGGCCATCCGGCCCACGTCCGTCGCGCGCGAGCCGAAGGTGGTCGCGCGGCACCTGAACAAGGATCAGCTGGCGCTCTACCGGCTCATCTGGGAGCGCTTCCTGGCCAGCCAGATGCTGCCGGCGGTCTACGACACCGTGTCGGCCGACATCGAGGCCGGTCACTGCCTGTTCCGCGCTCAGGGCTCGACGCTCAAGTTCCAGGGCTTCATGGCGGTGTACGTCGAGTCGCGCGAGGAATCGGAGCCGGCCGAGGAGGAGGCCGAGTCCATCGTCCCGCCGCTCACCGAGGGCGAGATCCTCAAGCTGCTGGCCCTGGACCCGAAGCAGCACTTCACCCAGCCCCCGCCGCGCTACACGGAAGCCTCGCTGGTCAAGACCCTGGAGGAGCGCGGCATCGGGCGGCCATCCACCTACGCGCAGATCATGTCCACCATCCAGGACCGGGGCTACGTGCGCCGCGAGCGGGGCACGCTCTTCCCCACCGATCTGGGCATGCAGGTCAACGACCTGCTGGTGCCGCACTTCCCCGAGGTCATGGACGTGGAGTTCACGGCGCAGCTCGAGGAGTCCCTGGACAAGATCGAGGAGGGCGACTCGGACTGGGTCAAGACCGTGGAGGCCTTCTACAAGCAGTTCGCGCGAGACCTCAAGAGCGCCGGCCGGAACATGGACAATCTCAAGCGGGGCATGGAGACCGGGGAGGCCTGCCCGGAGTGCGGCAAGCCGCTGGTCGAGAAGTGGGGACGCTTCGGGAAGTTCCTGGCCTGCTCCGCCTACCCCGAATGCAAGTACACCAAAGACCTTGGCGGAGGCCGGGAGAAGCCCGCCGACGAGCCCACCGACGAGATCTGCCCGACCTGCGGCAAGCCCATGGTCATCAAGCACGGGCGCTTCGGGAAGTTCATCGCCTGCTCGGGCTATCCCGAATGCAAGACGACCAAGCCGGTGACCCTGGGTATCACGTGCCCCGAGCCGGAATGCGGCGGCCAGCTGGTCGAGCGCCGCAGCAAGCGGGGCAAGACGTTCTTCGCCTGCACCAACTACCCCACCTGCAAGTTCGCGGTCTGGGCGCGCCCCGTGCCCCAGCCGTGCCCCAAGTGCGGGGCGCCGTTCGTCACCGAGCGCTTCGGCCGCGGCGGCAAGATCACCCGTGCCTGCATCCGGAGCGAGTGCGGCTATAAGCAGGACGTCACGCCCACGGTCGCCTGAGAGGGTCGGCATGGATGGCCCTGATGCCGCCTTCCTCGAGTATCTCAGCGTCGAGCGCGGCGCCTCGCCCCACACCCTGCGCAGCTACACGGCCGATCTGCGGGAGTTCCGGCGCTTCCTCGCCGACCGCTCGGTGGAGGATCTCCGGGCGGCCGACAGCCGGCTGATCCGCGCCTGGCTCGCCGCGCTGCACGACCGGCGGCTGTCGAAGGCCACGGTGGCGCGCAAGCTCGCCAGCGTGCGGAGCCTGCTCCGGTTCCTCACCCGCCGCGGCGCCATCGAAGTCAACGCGGGGCGCCAGGTGCGAAGCCCCCGGCTCGGCCGTCGGCTACCGTCGTTTCTGCCCAAGGACGAGACCGCCGGACTGCTCGACCAGCAGGCCGAGGAGTCGGAGTCGGGGCGGCGGGATCAGGCGTTGCTCGAGCTGCTCTATGCCACCGGGCTCCGCGTGGCCGAGTGCTGCGGCCTCGACCGCCGCGACCTCGACCGAAGCCAGGGGACGGTGCGGGTGCTCGGCAAGGGCAACAAGGAGCGGGTGGTGCCCGTGGGCGATACGGCGCTCGACGCGGTCGAGGCCTATCTGAGCCTGCGCGGTGACGGCGGAGGGCCGCTGTTCCGCAATGCTCGGGGTGGGCGGCTGACCGTGCGCAGCGTCCACCGCATCGTGGGGAAGCGGGCGCGGCTGGCCGGCATCAGCCAGCGGGTGACGCCCCACACGCTCCGTCATACCTTCGCCACCCACATGCTGGGCGAGGGCGCCGACCTGCGGCTGATCCAGGAGCTGCTGGGCCACAGCCGGCTCGGCACCACCCAGCGCTACACTCACGTCAGCCCGGAGCAGCTGATGAAGGTGTACGACCGCGCCCACCCGAGAGCCACCTAGTGTGGCGCTGGGCTTCGACATGACCACCGGCGCCGCAGACAAGTTTCACGCGACCACGGTGGCCTGTGTCCGCCACCGCGGACGGGTGGCGTTGGCCGGCGACGGGCAGGTCTCCATCGGGCAGACCATCGTCAAGGCCGGGGCGCGCAAGGTCCGCAAGGTCTATCACGACCAGGTGCTGGCGGGCTTCGCGGGCTCGGCGGCGGACGCCTTCACGCTCTTCGCCAAGTTCGAGGCCAAGCTCGAGGAGCACCGGGGCAACCTTTCCCGCGCCGCCGTCGAGCTGGCCAAGGACTGGCGGATGGATCGCGTGCTCCGGCGGCTGGAGGCGCTGCTGGCGGTCGCCGATGCGACGACGTCCTTCATCATCTCCGGCAGTGGTGACGTGATCGAGCCCGACGACGGGCTCATCGGGATCGGCTCGGGCGGCCCGTTCGCCCTGGCCGCCGCCCGGGCGCTCTGCGCCCACTCCGCGCTGGAGGCCCCCCAGATCGCCGAGCAGGCGCTGCGCATCGCCGCCGCGATCTGTGTCTATACTAATGAGCACATCACCGTCGAGACGTTGCCGTGAGCCAACTGACGCCACTTCAAATCGTGTCCGAGCTGGACCGGTACATCGTCGGCCAGCAGGCGGCGAAGAAAGCCGTGGCCGTCGCGCTGCGCAACCGCTGGCGCCGGCAGAATCTCCCTCCCGAGCTCCGCGACGAGGTCGCGCCGAAGAACATCATCATGATCGGTCCTACCGGGGTCGGGAAGACGGAGATCGCGCGGCGGCTCGCCAAGCTGGCCCAGGCTCCCTTTCTCAAGGTCGAGGCCTCCAAGTACACCGAGGTCGGCTATGTCGGCCGGGACGTCGAGTCCATGATCCGCGACCTGACCGAGCTGGCCGTCAACATGGTCAAGGCGGAGATGGCCGCCCAGGTGCGCGAGCGCGCCGAGGCCCTGGCCGAGGA